>JALZWO010000113.1 GCA_023300375.1 Granulosicoccus sp.
GTTGCCAGTTCGGCGCAATCCAGTGTTTCTGAGGGTGCCAGCAGCCGAAAGCGACTGGTACGCCAGTTTCGATTCGCACTTCGATCATTGTTAAGAGACTTGCGCTCTGGTGAGCTTCGCGTGCTGGCATTGGCCTTGATGGTGTCGGTGGCCTCCGTTACAGCAGTCGGTTTTTTTACTGACCGCATAGGGCGTGCTGTTGAGCGCCAAGCGGGGGATGTGTTGGCAGCCGACCTAGTTGCCAGCTCCGGCTTTACCCTGCCAGAGGCCATGTTGGAATCAGTGGGGTCTATCGGCTTGGAACAGGCTCAGCACGTCAGATTTCCCAGCATCGCCATCAATCCGCGTGATGAATCACAGCTGGTTGCTATGAAAGCTGTCTCTGAAGGTTATCCCTTGCGTGGCTCTGTCCGCATCGCAAGCATCGACAACACCGCAGTTGAGCTTGAGTCTTCGCAAGGCGTGCCTGAGCCAGGCAAAGTCTGGGTGGATGCTCAGCTGCAGTCGGCTCTGGCCTTGGTGCCGGGTGATTCCCTAAGTCTTGGTGAGATCGATCTTGAAGTGTCGCACGTGTTGCTGTTCGAGCCCGATCGTGGTGAGAACGCATTCGAGTTTGCACCGAGAGTCATGATCAATTTGCAGGATCTTGACAAGTCAGCACTGCTCGGGGAGGGGAGCCGAGCCACTTATTCATTACTGTTGGCGGGAGATCAGGCGCAGCTAGATCAAGCGCGCGATCTGATGAGTGAGCAATACGCCACCGATGTACGCGTGCGTGGGGTACGTGACGGTAGCCCGCAAATGACTCGCGCGCTTGACAGAGCAGAGCGCTTTCTTGGGCTCGCTTCAGTGGTGACTGTATTGCTCGCAGGTGCTGCGATTGCCTTGGCAGTGAGACATTTCGCCCTACGACAGGCTGACGCCAGTGCCGTGATGCGAACACTTGGTGCCAGTCGCATGGAAGTTATTGTCTGGCTTGGCACCCGTTTGGCTCTTATCGCTCTACTGGCATCTTTCATTGGTATAACAATTGGCTGGTTCGCGCAATTAGTGTTGGCCAATTTACTGCAAGGGTGGTTTGGGCTTGACTTACCCGCACCCGGCATAAAGCCTCCTGTGATCGGCACCCTCACGGCCTTCATTGCATTAGCAGGTTTTGGGTTGCTCCCCATCGTGAAAGCGGGCAAGGTCAATGTTATGCGCGTACTTCAGCGCGATTATTCAGGGTTAGACGGAAACTCTTTGGTGGCTGGTGCGTTAGGCATTGGGGCCACGTTCGCTGTTGTCTATCTGCTCTCTGGCGACTTTCTGCTCAGTGGTATCGTGGTGGTGGGCGTTGTGGCTATGTTAGCTGTATTTGCTCTATTCGGCCGGCTCATTATTGCCGCTGTGCGTAGGCTTGCGGGCCCTCGATTACGCATGAGCACAGCAGGTTTGCAGCGTCGAGCTGCGAGTAGTGTTATGCAATTAGCTGCGTTTGCAATGGGCATTATGGCCCTGTTACTGATTAGTATCGTTCGCGTCGATCTATTAGCTGCCTGGGAACAAGATCTACCTGAAAATGCACCCAACGTGTTTGTCGTGAATATTCAACCTGATCAAGTTGATGGCTTTGCTGCACAGCTAGAATCACAAGGCATCGAGACCACGGGCATACATCCCATGGTTCGAGCACGCTTGATTGCGCATAACGGCGAGAGTGTCGTTAGTGATGAGCCAACCGAGCTGGAGCAACGGCGGGGGCGGCGTGAATATAATCTTTCCTTTTCAAACACCTTACCTGTAAATAATGAGGTGGTTGCTGGGCAGTGGTGGGCTGAAGATGGCAGCGCGCCACCGTTATTATCGATTGAGCAAGAGTGGGCGGAGGAACGTGGCTTCAGCATTGGTGATACGCTAACGTTCAAAGCCGCTGGTGTCGAAACTACCGCTACGGTTGCAAACTGGCGAGCTGTAGATTGGGAGTCATTTCAGGTGAATTTTTTTGCTGTATCCTCACCCGTCATGTTGGAAGGCCTACCTGCTACCTACGTCACCAGCTTTAATCTCAAGGAGAATTTTGTTGCCGCCACTACCGGTTGGGCGCGTCAATTTCCCGGGGTTGCAGTGCTCGATATTGGTGCAATTCTTACGCGTATAAAATCATTAATGGAAAGAGCGTCTTTAGCGGTAGAATACGTGTTCTTGTTTACGTTGATGGCCGGCGTTTGTGTGTTGTTGGCCGCAGTGCAGAGCAGTCAGAGTGAACGCATCAAGGAGTCAGCTTTGTTGCGAGCACTGGGCGCCTCTCACCAGCAATTGCGTGAGGCCGTTATTGCTGAGTTCGCCATTCTCGGTGCGATCTCAGGTTTTTTAGCGGCCGTCTTTGCCAGCATTATCGCGTGGTCACTCAGTCGGTTCGTATTTGAACTTCCCTACAATCTCAATGTCTGGTTATGGATGGTCGGTATTTTTGGAGGAGGGCTCGGTATTGCATTTGCGGGCTATCTAGCCACTCGCAAAGTGTTGTATACCCCTCCCATTGTGGCCCTGCGTCATGCCAACTAGTTAGGCCGGCTAGGTTTTCTTGCTGGCCGGAGTTGTAGCTGCATGAAGCACACATTTAGTGCAGACGAATCAATTTTCCAAACTCTGGAAGCTTCGCAAGATTTTCTCACTGAGAACTTCACGCGTGATCAAGCGCTTATGGTTCGCCGAGCTGTGGAGCTAGCGTGGGTCATAAGAGGTAGAAAAACCGGGTACCCTGAAGCTTTGCATGTGGCAGCACAGCTTAAATCTATGCGAGCTGATGTGCCCATCATGGTGTCCGCTTTGTTTGGCACCGATGTCTCGACAAAGCACTACCCCATCGAATTTGTGCATGAACATTTCGGGCAAGAGATCGCGCAGCTAACCTCTGGCGTGCGTTCACTCAATGAACTGACTTTTGGCGACAGCTACAGTTATAGCGATGTTGCCAAAGCTGAAACTTTGAGGCGCATGGTGTTATCCATGGTTCAGGATGTCAGGGTTGTGCTTGTCAAATTGGCCTACCGCACTCAGCGTTTATATGTACTTGCTAAAACAGACTCTGGAAGTTCGCGAGTTATTGCTCAGGAAACTCTGGCTATATACGCGCCCCTGGCCAATCGCTTAGGCTTAGGCCAGTTGAAATGGGAGCTAGAGGACGTTGCATTTCGGATTGTTGACCCACAAGCCTACAAACGCATTGCTGGTGCGCTTGAAGAGAGTCGCGCCGCGCGCGAGGTATACATCAGCGATTTTGTAGCGGAGCTTGATGAGCGCGTAAAAAAATCAGGCGTGATCAGCGCACAGGTATTTGGCAGGCCCAAGCACATCTACAGCATCTGGAGAAAGATGAGCACCAAGGGCATCGAATTTTCTGACTTGTTTGATGTCAGGGCCGTTCGGGTGCTCGTTGAAAACTTGCAGGAGTGCTATAGCGTTCTGGGCACAGTCCACAGTCTTTGGCAGCCTATCAGTCGGGAATTCGATGACTACATAGCCAATCCCAAGGACAATGGTTATCGCTCCTTGCATACAGCCGTTATTGGGTCATCGGGTAAGGCCGTAGAAATACAGATTCGTACGCGAGACATGGATAACGACGCTGAGAATGGTATAGCGGCTCACTGGGCTTATAAGGAAGGTGGTGGGGTTGATGCAAAGCTGCAGCAAGGCATCAACGCACTCAGGCAACTTCTGGATGATAACGACGACGAGCAACTCATTGAAGGGTTCACGCAGCAGGTAGATGCAGATCGAGTGTACGCCTTTACACCTTCTGGCGAGGTGATCGATCTTGCTCGAGGTGCCACTCCGCTAGATTTTGCCTACCACATTCACTCTGAAATTGGCCATCGCTGCCGCGGTGCTAAAGTTAATGGGCGCATCGTTCAGCTCACCTACCAGTTAAACAACGCGGATCAAGTTGAGGTGCTAACAACTCGCGAGCCTGCGCCTAGCCGAGACTGGTTAAATAAATCTCTGGGATACGTCAACAGTAGCCGTGCTCGCAGTAAGGTTAGGGCGTGGTTCAATCAACAGGACCACGCGCAACATTTACTTGATGGCAGAGCCATCCTTGACCGTGAGCTAAAGCGCTTCAAGGCTAACAACGTTGCCATTGAAACGTTCGTGAAGCGTTTGAAATTTGATAAGCCCAATGATCTCTTCGCTGCCATCGGCCGCAATGAAGTCACCATTGCTCAAATTGCGGGTGCCATCGATTACCTGACAGAGCCTATCGTCGGCGCGCCTGTGTTGGAGACAAAGCCTATCCAAGCGCCCAATGGCGGCAGTGACATTAAGGTACGTGGTGTGGGCAGCCTGCTAACCCAGATTGCTCCATGCTGCGCACCGGTGCCGCCTGACATCATTGTCGGATTTATTACTCGCGGTAAAGGCGTTACCATCCACCGTGGTGATTGCGGCAACATCCTGAATCTTCGCGATGAAGAGCGTGAACGGCTCATTGATGTGGACTGGGGGGACGATTCCAACGGTAGCTACCATGTCGAGATATTTATCTCCGCCATTGATCGGCATGGACTGCTGCGTGATGTGTCTTCGACGCTCACGACGCTCGATATTGACGTGGTGTCAGTCAACACTTTGAGCAACAAGGAAATGCAAACGGCGGATATGAGAATTGGTTTGCGCATCGCTGACACGGGTGAACTGGCTCTGGCGATGGATAAAATTCGCCAACTTCGTAACGTGCAGGACGTTGAACGTGTTTTCTAGCCTGAACATCGATTCGCCATAGGGAGAAGGAGCGCGGAAAAATTTGCACCGGGGCCACGTGGTCTTGGTAATAGTTAGGATAGTTCAGACTAGATTCTCTGATTAGCCGTTTCGTCAACATTCTGCACACCCCGCGCCTGTATACTGTAGCCATGGCAGGTAATACATTTGGCAAGATCTTTTCCGTTAGCACTTTTGGCGAAAGTCATGGGCCAGCGTTGGGCTGTGTGGTGGACGGATGTCCCCCCGGTCTACCCTTGTCCAGCAGCGATTTACAAAGGGATTTAGACAGGCGCAAGCCCGGTCAAAGCCGGTATACCACGCAGCGCAAAGAGCTTGACGAAGTTGAGATTCTATCGGGGGTTTTTGAAGGGCTAACCACCGGTACACCCATTGGTCTACTGATTCGCAATCAGGATCAACGTTCACGAGATTACGACAAAATCAAGCAGCAGTTCCGACCTGCGCATGCTGATTACACTTACCTGCACAAGTACGGAATCCGGGATTATCGTGGTGGAGGCAGATCCTCTGCACGCGAGACGGCCATGAGAGTAGCAGCCGGTTCCATCGCAAAAATTGCTTTAGCTCAGCCTAGTTTGGGTGGCGTTGTTATTCGTGGCTATCTGTCGCAACTTGGGCCTATCAAGTTAGACCATTCTGACTTTGACTGGACAGAGGTGGAGAATAATCCGTTCTTCTGGCCAAATGCATCTCAGGTGCCAGAGCTTGAAGAATTCATGAAAAAACTGAGCAAAGACGGTGACTCCATTGGTGCCAAGGTGAGCGTCCAAGCGGACAACGTTCCGGTAGGTTGGGGTGAGCCTGTCTTCGACCGGCTCGATGCAGAAATTGCCCATGCACTGATGAGCATTAACGCTGTTAAGGGTGTTGAAGTGGGTGCAGGGTTCGACTGTATCGAACAACGCGGTACAGAGCATCGCGATGAGATGACCAGTAGTGGGTATTTGTCTAACAACGCTGGTGGCGTATTGGGCGGAATTTCTTCTGGCCAAAGTATCAAAGCGGCACTTGCTTTAAAGCCGACCTCCAGTGTGCGTTTGCCCGGTAAGAGCATTGATATCGAAGGTAATGATATCGAGGTTATTACCACTGGCCGCCACGATCCCTGTGTTGGTATTCGAGCAACTCCTATTGCCGAAGCCATGCTTGCATTAGTACTTGTAGATCATGCTCTGCGACATCGTGCTCAGAACAGTGACGCTACATGCTCCACACCAATCATTGCTGCCGGTATCGGTAGCGAATAGAAATTTATAAAGAGTAAAAGACATGGGTTACAAGGCTGAAGGAAAGATCGTGAAGATCTTCGATACCGAGCAAAAAAGTGCCAGTTTTAGTGCCAGAGAATTTGTTATTGAAGTGGCAGATGGTCAATACCCGCAAATGGTCAAATTCCAGCTAGTGCAAGACAAGTGCAGCTTGGTAGACGACTATAACGAAGGCGATGAGATCGAAGTAGAGTTCGATTTGCGCGGACGTGAGTGGAATGAAAAATATTTCACCAATTTGCAGGCTTGGCGTATAGGACGAGCAGGTGAGAGTAGTGGTGGTTCTTCATCTGGCTCATCATCAAATGCTCCTAGCGCTCCAAGTGCAAGCCCAGCATCTACAACTCCGGCTTCAGTATCTAGCTCTTCGAATGCGGCTGATTTTGATGATGATATTCCGTTCTAGGTCGTACCTGAGAGTGATTGTGTAAAATTGTTATTCTAAGCCTCTGTTATCAGAGGCTTTTTTAATTCTACGTTCAGAAAAAAAGTGTAAAAATTATTATATAGATTTTAATGTATGTGATACCTTTAGAATGTGTAAAGAATAGACATTCCATGTGAGTATTCAGAAGTCATTTGTTATGAGCTCGGGTGAACGCTACTGCTTGTTGGTCAGCAGTTCTGGTTTGCCTTTGTTCTATCCGAATCTATATGTGACGACTCAAGTTCGGAACAGGTCGCAGTCTTTCTCGGCCATGGAATCTACGTTGGGTGGAATATCTGTTCTGCATCGGTTTCTCGATGAGAGAGGTGAGAATCTTGAGGAGCGATTTCGTAAGGGGCGGTTTCTCGAGGATTCAGAATTGGATGCCATCAGGGATTTTTGCCAGTTAAGCTTTCGACGTAGTAGTGATGCTGGAGGTACTGCCGCTGTTGTACCTCTTAAAGGTCGGAAGGATTGCGTTGAGCACGTCAGCTCTGAGACTGAATATGTCCGCTTGACGGTGATTGCCAAGTACATACGCTGGCTGGCAGAGCAAATCACTGGTACATCGGCAGACAAATCAGCAACGCTTAAGATTGCCAGGATGGAGCAAATCTTAAAGTCTCGCAGGCCAGTCAAGAAAAGTCGCAATGCTGAGACTGACGTGAAGGGGTTGACTGATGAGCAGCTCGATATTCTGTTTGAATTGTTCAGGCCAGAGTCTGAGTTCAATCCTTTTTCCGACAACTCCGTAGCCGTTCGCAACCGTCTGATTTTTCTGTTGCTTTATCACCTCGGCATAAGGGGTGGTGAGCTGCTGAACATTCGCATACGTGACTTTGATTTTGCGTCCAATCAGCTTGTTATCGCTCGCAGAGCCGATAATAAAGATGATCCCCGAACGGATCAGCCGTTGGTGAAGACGCTAGACAGACGTCTTCCATTGAAGGATACGTTGGCGAAGGAAATTCACAACTACATACTCAAGGAGAGGCGACAAGTTCGTAATGCTGGTAAAAACGATTTTCTCTTAATTACTCACAAGGCAGGGCCTACGCAAGGGCAGCCGCTATCGAAGTCAGCGTACAAGAAAATAATGGCTGTGGTGCGCTCGGTGTCGCCGTCACTGTTTAAATTCACAAGACATCAGCTGCGACATACGAGGAACGAGAAATTTTCTGATCAAATTGATGCGATGGATGATCCACCTGATGAAGAGCACCAAGAGAAAATCAGATCTTAATTGATGGGTTGGCGTGAGGGCTCAGGTACGGGTGCTACATACAACAAGCGGTTCATCAGAAGGAAAGCGAATGAAGCTGCTATGGCTCTGCAGGAGGGCATGACGAGAGTGCCTGACGGGATGAAAGATGAATAACCCAAAGTCAGGACAGTTAGCGGGTATCGATGTGCCACTGCGGACAAAATCTGGTTACGAATTCTATCCAGAGGATGACCACTGGAGTCTTGATAGGAACAGTAGAGTCTCTGTAGGTGCTGTACGTGAATTGTTGGAAAAGGATGCTGCGGAGGGCTACGTCAAGACGCTTACTTATTATGCTCAGAATTTCTCTGGTGGTCATGTCGTCTCTTCCCATTACAGATTCCTGCATTTTCTTCGCTCGGCAAAAGGGTCTGCTGTAACTGAATCGAGATTGATTAATTATCGTGCAAGCTTAAGTTCAAAGAATGAATGGTATTTAGGTACTATCCGCGGCTTTCTAAGGCGTTGGCATCTATCAGGCTATGCAGGTGTGTCAGATGACGTAATCGATTTGTTAAACGGATGGACAATCAAGGGTAATGAAAAAGGGGATGCCATAAAGCGTCTTGACCCTGAGAAAGGCCCCCTGAGTGATATAGAGCTATTGGCGTTCAATGAAGGCGCTGTCAGAGCATTCGAATGTGGTGATATCCCTCTATCGGATATGGCTTTAGGTCTCGTCATTAGCAACACAGGACGTCGCCCGATTCAAATTACGCACCTTCGTTTGAAAGATGTTCTAAAAGGAAGGAACAATCGAGGGGAGGATGCCTACTATTTGAATATCCCCAGAGCCAAACAGAGAGCCAGCGGATTCCGGGGACAGTTCAATCAGTTTGCAGTTACTGAAGAGCTGTGGACAATACTGACCGCTCAAGCTGATCACGCAGTACGCACGGTCGAATCAATGCTTGGATTTGAGCTACAGATCCAAGACAGACACGAGCTTCCGTTATTCCCTGACATGGAAGCTTTGCAAGGTGTTAATTCGCCAGTGGAAATTAAAGCAGCCTTGCAGAACGATCAGCTACATATTGAATCTGCAACAGTAAGCGAGGTATGCACGCATATCGTTCTTTCTGCTGATATTCATTCTGAGCGAACTGGAGAGCTTCTCAATATCAGCTCAATCCGATTTCGATATACCACCGGAACCCGAGCGGCTCGCGAGGGCTTTGGTGAAATGGTGATTGCACAATTGCTAGATCACTCAGACAACCAGAACGCTGGCGTGTACATTGAGAACATACCGGAACACGTAGAAAA
>JALZWO010000114.1 GCA_023300375.1 Granulosicoccus sp.
GCCTGCATCTAAGCCTGCACCTAAATCTACGCCTGCGATCGAATCTCAAGGTGCCAATGCCACGGCTGGTAAGCAACAAAGCAAAACTGCACAGGTGGAACCCACCACTGAGCCCGGCAATCCTCAACCTACAGAGAGCGTGCTGGCTGTTTCATCGCGACCAGAGTCGTTGCAATCAACGATCGACAAATCCGCCATTCAACCTTCAGATTGGCCGCAATTGGTCAGTGAGCTTGATATTGCAGGCATGCCGTTGCAACTGGCCAATCACTGTGTTTGGTTAGACATGAAGCCAGGCCAGATAAATTTGAGTATAGAAACAGCCCATGGGCATCTATGCGAAGAGCGTTTTTCTTCGCGCCTTGCGCAAGCTTTGGGAGCCTGGTTGGGAGAGAATGTCAAATTAGTGATTAACACGGTGTCTGATACATTGATGACACCAGCTGTAATCACAAAAAATAAAGCGGATGATGAGCTAGCAGCCGCTCATGAATCGATTAATCTAGATCCCATTGTGCAACAGCTGGTAGAGCGGGTTGATGGCTCAGTTGATCAAGCCAGCATCCGTCCTGTCAGTCAGGCGCCGGATGAGTCATAATTTACCGTGAGTTGTTTCTTACTAAGGCGCGTACTTATCCAGTACCCGTTTTAGAGACTACCCCTGAAATTTTCGGAGACAAAAGCCTATGAAAGGTGGCATCGGTAACCTGATGAAGCAAGCGCAAAAAATGCAGGAAGACATGCAAAAGGCGCAAGAAGACATTGCCAACATGGAAATAGAAGGCCAGAGCGGTGGTGGGCTAGTTAAAGTGATGATGAACGGCCAGCATGAACTTCGCCGGGTCTCCATCGATGACTCGCTTGTAGGCGATGACAAAGATATGCTGGAAGATCTGGTGGCTGCAGCGGTCAACGATGCAACACAGAAGCTAGCGGTGGTATCAAAAGACATGCTGAGCGGTGTGACCAATGGGATGGAGCTTCCACCCGGCATGAAGCTACCGTTCTGATAACTTCTACTCTCTGTTTCAGTTGTCAATTACACGGCAATATGTATAACCCAGTTCCTTCCGCTTAAGTAACCATAGCTATGCCTGATGCTTTGCTCGACAAGCTGATAGATGAACTCACCTGTTTACCGGGTGTGGGGCCAAAGTCTGCTCAGCGCATGGCGTTGCATCTACTTAAACGAGACCGTAGGGCTGCCAGGAATCTGGGTGAGACGCTGATCCGGGCTATGGACACTATTCAGCACTGTACGCAATGCCGACTCTTTACCGAAAGTGAATTGTGCCATTGGTGTGCCGATCCGGCCAGACTGTCTTCGCAGTTGTGTATCGTGGAGAACCCAGCCGATGTTATGGCCATCGATAAAGCCACTGACTACCGAGGAAAGTATTTTCTTCTGCTGGGGCATTTGTCACCTCTGGATGGCATAGGACCAAGAGATCTGGGCCTGGATGTGCTCGAGACTCGTTTATCGACTGGTGGGATTGATGAAATCACATTAGCCACCAGCCCCACTGTCGAAGGACAGGCTACTGCGACCTATATTGCTGATCTGGCGGAGCGCTATGGCGTCTCCATACTGCAAATAGCGCGAGGTGTGCCTCTAGGCAGCGAACTCGAGCTGGCTGACAGTGGCACTTTATCTGTAGCCTTCGCCAAACGCATGCCTCTTAGCTGACTATCGGATCGGTGATTCAAGGTCTTCGGCTTTGATGGGCGCCTCCCCATATTCTTGATGGCTGGCGCTTAAGTACTTCTGGCAGCCAAAGACAAGTCGTTAAAAAGTGCGAATTCAGATGATGAATGTGGCATTACATCTGCGCGATGTAACTCAGTTCTTCGGCTTAGGAGGTTATCCCCAAAAACTGTGGATAACCTTGTGTGTAAAGCAGGTATCGAGCTTTGCAAGGCTGATGTTTTAATGCTATTGCAGATTTGTACATTAATTGATCATTTTCAAATAATCTATAAAAAACAATGAGTTAATATGTTTGAGTTAGATTGCGTGCGAAAAAAAAAGGCAAATATCAATTTCATTCCTCGCAACTGATCGAGTGTGCATAAAAAATCATTAAAAAGATATGTCAAGCGTTTATCTGATAAAAAATTGGGCTATTTTTCAGTTTGCTGCTTGTACTTGTTGTTAGAAATATGCGCGAGAGAATATCTCTGCTCGATGGTTTGCAAGCGGTTTTGCGTTCGTTGGGTTGTGACAAGCTGAGATATCAATTTGCAGCAACGAACGAATGGTTTGATCGAGCCCCTAGCAGCGTTACTGATGAAGCATCTTCCAGAAATCTTGATGCCGTGTGTTGGGTGTTATCAGGTTGGGCCATAGTCGCTAAGCGTTGTGCCGCTCAGGCAATGAAAAAGCTCAAATTAATGCAATCTTAGGTGTTACATCTGACGTTATGTGTGCTGGGTATAACTCAAATTTTTGGCTTAGGAGGTTATCCACAAAATCTGTGGATAACCTTGTGTATAAAACAAGAATTTGGGGTTGAAAGGTTGATGTTTTAAGGTTGTTGTTAATTTGTTTAATATTTGAACAATACACAGTATATATTTATAAAACAACAACTTAGTAGGCTAAAGTTATGTGATATGTGCACAAATTAGTGCAAGTGCCAGTTTTATTCTAATAGGCTGTTTGCTTGTGTATAAAAAGGCTGATAAAAAATATGTCAAGTGCTTTTCTGAAAAAAATTGAGGTTTTTTTTTAGATTTTCACTTGCCCTTTTTGCAAGAAGATGATGACGTGATCGCTTTGCACGGTTGCCTGCTAGCGAATCTTAATTCGCTGATTGGTGCAAGGCGAAATAGCGCCTATCTAGAGAATGTCTTGTTGAAATACTACGCCCGTCATTTTCATCTTTTGCAACATGGCTCAGCTAACGCAACATAAGCTGCCAGATGTTAGATTGAGAAAACGTGTTGCCGGTAGTAACTTAGCTCGGCGATCGATTCTCGAATATCATCCAACGCCAGATGCGCGCCTTTTTTCGAAAAGCCCTCGAGTGTTTCTGGTTTCCAGCGACGCACGAGTTCTTTAATGGTGCTCACGTCGATATTGCGATAGTGGAAAAAGGCTTCCAGCGTTGGCATGTGTTTAACCATGAAGCGTCTGTCCTGACCAATGCTGTTGCCGCACATTGGGCTCACGCCGCCATTGACCCATTGCTCTAGAAAGGTGATGGTCTGCAGGCTTGCCTGCTCCAGCGATGTTGTGCTGTTCTGCACCCTGGTTACCAACCCGGACGCTGTGTGATGGGTCGTGTTCCATTCATCCATAGCCGCTAAGCGTTTTGCCTCGCAGGCAATAGCGATGACGGGTCCTTCGGCTAGGGTGTTGAGTTGTGCGTCGGTCACTATGGATGCAATTTCAATAACAGTGTCTATTTCGGGGTCAAGGCCTGTCATTTCCAGATCAACCCATATCAGGCGGCTATCGTCGTTATTCATGGTGATTCAATTAAGTTCGGTCGGTCGGTGAGGTTTAGCAGGATCGCGTACACTTGGCAGAACAGCCAAATGGCACGAGTTGCCGTTTGTTAGCCCCTAAGCATACAAGAACTCTATCTGCGCAACCTTTGTCTTCACGGAAATCTCACCGCCCACAACGAGGCGTTAGCCCGCCAACTCGCACCAACCTGTTGAATGCGAAAGTGGTGGCTAATTTTAGAGCCACGGTAGCGCTACAGCTGCCTGATGACGGTGGGGTCGAGAAAGGCTACCCTACGCAGAATCTGCCTTTGCTTGTCGCAGGCGACGAGGTGCGATGCTGGCGTGAAGATGGGATGTTGCGCGTGCATGAACTGGTCACGCGGCGCAGTGTGTTGGAGCGCGCTGATCGGCATTGGGTAAAGCCTCTGGCTGCAAACCTGACTCATTTAGGGATCGTTTCGGCAAACCCGCCTGGTATCGACACACTGCTTATTGATCAATTTTGTGTGGCTGCATCACAGGCAGGCGTTAGTGCGTTAATCATTTTTAATAAATGTGACCGTTTAACGGCGGAAGAACGCACACAGGTCGACGCATTGATTGCAGTTTATAAGCGGATTGGTTATCCGGCAGTCATGGTTGATACCAAGACGCCCAACGGCATACAGCCGTTGTTCGATGAATTGGCGTCGCGATCGATAACGCTGGTGGGTGCCAGTGGCGTAGGGAAGTCATCGATTATTCAAAAGTTGCTGCCAGACAGAGAGCTGCGCATAGGGGCTGTGTCGAAAGCCACGGGGTTGGGTTCGCATACCACCTCGGTGACTTACTGGTATCAATTGTTGGAGGGAGGTTCGATCATTGATTCTCCGGGTGTTCGCCAGTTTTCGGTGTCGCACTTTGATGAAAAAAGCGTTCGGGAAGGTTTCTATGAACTCTTTGATCTATCAGACGAATGCCGTTTTGGAAATTGCACGCACACAGTGGAGCCTGGCTGCGCGGTGCTTACCGCGCTGCAGGCAGGCCATATTGAACAATTCCGGTATGACAACTACTGCAAGCTGATTACACCGAGCGACTAGTTGTTCGCGCTCAGGTAGGCTTAGACCGACCCATTTGTTTAGGCGTATCTTCACGATTGCCCCATGCAGACCAAGCTCCGTCGAGTGCCAGCGCTTGGTTAAAGCCAAGGTGTCGAAGTGCAACATAGGTGACTGACGATCGTTGATGACTCTGGCAGTAGCTCAGCACACGATCTTCCAAGCGAATGCCCATCTCAGTGAGTCGCTCCAAAAGGATGTCATCATCGAGTAGGCAGCCGTGCTCATCAAGCCAGCTGGTCCATTCGCTGTGTTGAGCGCCGGGGATGTGCCCGCCGAACGCTGCGCGAATATCCTCACCGATAAATTCGCCAACACTGCGCACATCGATCAATTTCAGATCGGATTCTTCAAGGCTTGGCATTAATTCATCCACCGAAACAACGTTGTCGCCAATCAGCGACAACGACAACGTGCCGGCTTCAGCCGTTACTGGTTCGGCGGAGGTGGGTAGTTGTGCGGCCACCCACGCCTTATACCCACCGTTAAGCCAGCTACAGACTTCATAGCCATACGCATCCAGAACCCAAACTAGTCTGGCAGCGGCAGTCTCTAGTCCGCCATCGTAAACCACGATATGGTCACCCATACGGGCACCTGCCAACTCCAGAAAACGGTTGATGGCGTCGGGTTCGGGCAGAAGACCGCCGTTGGGAGGCTCGCTGCGACTGAGTAGCGAAGGATTGACATGCACAGCTCCAGACAGATGACCTGCCTCATAAGCTTCGGCTGAGCGAACATCCACAAGGCACAGCCCAGCAGAGCTTAAGCTTGAACCATCGCTTGCCAGTAAATCAAGAGTTTGTTGCCATTGGGATGCATCAAGAACCAGTGGAAGTGCCATTTAAAAAGTCCCAAATGTGTGATGTCAGGCTGGTTTATAACCTTTTTTGATCGATACTGCGTGAACTAATCTGTTTTTGTCGCCTCTATAAATGTATCGGTCAATCGGGCTGAGGAAACGAGTGTAAGCTGCTATGATCTTACAGTTAGTAAAAGAATCAACCACAGTGCCGGAAGCGGCACGCCATATCGCTCGAGGAGCGAAGCCGTTGAGTGAGAAAGAAATAGATATTGCTCTCGTGCAAAGAGTGCAGCGCGGTGATAAATCAGCTTACGATTTATTGGTGCTGAAATATCAACACAAGATCGGACATTTGGTTTCTCGCTACGTGCATGATTCTCACGAAGCTCAAGACGTCACGCAAGAGGCTTTTATAAAAGCTTACCGCGGCCTTAAGAATTTTCGCGGAGACAGTGCGTTTTACACGTGGTTGTACCGTATTGCAATCAACACGTCAAAAAACCATCTTGTGACCATGAGTCGCAAAATATCTGATACCGGCATAGATGCTGCTGATGCTGAGCAATATGAAGGCGGAGGCGCTTTGCGTGACAACGCAAGCCCAGAACGCATGATGGCAACTGAAGAGATCGCTAACGTTGTTCAACAAACGATCGAATCGTTGCCAGCAGACCTACGCGAAGCCATTACTTTGCGTGAATTTGATTGTATGTCGTACGAAGAGATAGCGACAGTGATGGATTGCCCTATCGGCACAGTACGTTCTCGCATCTTCAGGGCTCGCGAGGCCATAGACAACAACCTAGAACCGCTGCTCGACGAAAAACGCAGGTAACTTATGCAAGATTCAAAAAATTTATCGAAAGAAGAGGCCTTGTCCTCGCTCATGGACGGTGAGTGGAGTGAACTGTCCTCAGCAAGCAGTATTGAAGCCATCTGCGGTGACAAAATACTGCGGGACAAATGGGCTCGGTACCATATCATTCGTGATTCGCTGAAGGGTGAGGCTGTTCACGCTGATGAGGTGCTTACTTCACGTATTTTTTCAGCGATCGCAGACGAGCCAGCTCACTCGAATGTTTGTGCGTTTGGTGCAGATTCGGGCAATCAAGCCGAGCCTAACTTACCTTCCAGCGAACTGTTGGTTGCGGAAGCAGGTTTGGGGAGAGGTGGTGAGCAAGTTACGCCAATAGGCTCCAGCTCTGCTGCAAATTCTCAAACACCATCTTGGTTAAACACCGGGTTGGTTGGTTTATCCTTGGCGGCAAGTGTTGCTTTGGTAACGGTTGTAGGGCTCAATATCTTCGAGGAGCAGGGTGTTGCACCGAATACGCCTACAGTGGCGCTCAATACAGACAACGTTGGTTTGCAAAACCAGACGGTTGCAGGTTCGGCCGCTGATCTTCGCGTAATGCATGTGCCTGAGGTTGAATTGGTAGCTAACACAGGTGTATTTTGGGTGTCGCCTGAATCATCAACACGTGTAGTTGACGAAGAGCGACTCAACATGTTGTTATCGCGTCACATCGAAAGCTCCCCAACAGCTGTTCGTGAAGGCTTCCTACCGTACGCACGAATTGCAGGCCAACAAGAGGCTGATTAGTAGGGCCGATCAGTTTCGTGTATCGTCGACTAGTTAGGCGTTTAGCCTTAGGGGGCAGGTCAGCAACATGTGATCTGAGGTGTACTTAGTGCTAGATGCAGAGAATTGTTGAACATAAAATGTTATTAAAACGCGCTTCAATTTGTAATGGCAAGGTGCGACTGTGCGTCGCTAGCCCGCTGCGATTGTCGCTGCTGCTCCGCCGTGTGTCGGTGGGTAGTATTGTGCTTGGCAGTCTTATATCGCCCACGGCTTTGCTTGCTAAGACGCAAGCAGAGCTATCCCCTCGAGAACTTATTGCGTCTATGTCTCAGGCGTTGAGAAGATTGAACTACGAGGGTACTTATGTCCATTTTCACGGCAGCAACTTGACAACGATGCACATATTGCACGCGAGTCACAGTGAGGGCGAATTTAAACGCTTGAGTATTGTAGACGCCGAAGAGTGCGAAGTCGTTGAAGACGATTCCGTTGTTCCTTGCGTCTGGACAAGCAATGAGGCGCTGCTTGTGTCAGGGTCGAAGTCTTTGGATACGCAGTTACCCAAACAATTGACGTCGGTTGACAGCGATTTTTACACGTTTTCACAGTCAAAAATGGGCAAAGTTGCCGGCCGCAGCGCGCATATTGTGGACGTTGAATCGGAAGACAACATGCGTTACGGATACCGATTCTGGATCGATACCGAAACCCACATGTTGTTGCGCTCCATGATGTTTGAGGGCGACGGGCCGCCAGTCGATCAAATGACGTTCACCAAGATAGACTTTCCCGAAAAAATAGATCTTGCGCGCTTCGATACGGCTAGTGCTGATGGTCAAGAAGTAGAGGGCGCTGAACTCACTGTAAACGAAGGGGATGCGGCTGTAGTGAGTGGTAATGAGGCCGCAGTAGTCGAGCAAAGCAACGTCGTCTTCAAAGCCGTGCCAGTGGGCTACGAAAAAGTATCAGAAACGCTGTCAACCATGCCTGAGATTTATGGCCCAGTGCGGCATGTCATGTTTAGCGACGGTATAGCATCGATCTCTGTTTACGTTGAGTATTTAGCCGATCCCGATATTGCTGTAGACAACTTTGTTGAAGGTCTGTCGAAACTGGGTAGTACCAACGCATTCGGTGTGAAAGGGCGCAGTGTTCTGGTAACAGCTGTGGGAGAAGCTCCTGAAGCAACGATCAAAGCCTTTGCTAACGCTGTTGTCCTCAGCGAGTGAGGCGAGACGCCACCGTTATTAGCGTTGACTTGCAGCGTTCGGCAAATGAGGTGGAGCAGCTCACGGCTTGTGTAGAAATTGAGCCCATGAGTCAGTGTTTACGTTGCGACCGTGGTGAAGGCTGTGGCGCTGCGAACTTGGCTCTCTTATCTACTCACAAAGGTACCCATTCTTTAACTAGATTAGGCGCGTGTAAACCGACCAAACTACAGCTGTTCGTCAATATTGAGCAGGGTGCGTCCGTCAAAGTTGGGCAGCAGCTTGTCATCGACATTGATGATGAGCAGTCAGGCTCTACTTGGCTTTGGGCTGTGTTTGGTGCTTATGGTTTGCCATTGGCAGGCATGATGATCGCAACAGGAGTTGCCTCGGCTCTATGGGGAACAGGTGGCGCGGATCCTGCCTCGAGCCTCGCAGAGTTACGTATTCTAATGAGTGCAGGCGCCGGCCTGTTTTCTGGACTCGTCGTTTGGCGGTTAACTAGCCACCGTTTATTGCAAATAAGTGAACGCAGTCTGTGTTTGCTGTCTGCACGTATAGTACAAAGGGCTAGTGAATTGCCTAATTAGGCCCCCAATCAACATTGGAAATGATCTTAATGAGTAGATTGTCGTTTTTTCGTGCTTTGCGCTCGCAGTTTGGGCTAGCCGTTGTTCTGATCGCCTTTGCTGTCATTCCCGCCACAAGCTCTGCTCAGTCATCTGGCCTTCCGGATTTTAGAGAGCTTGTGAAGGACAACCACGAGGCGGTAGTCAACATCAGCACCAGTCAGTCGCGTTCAAGCTCTAATCGGCCAGCAATTCCTGGTATCGAGGGTAATGAAGAGCTTGACGAACTGATCAAGCGATTTCAGGAACAGCCAAGAGCGCCTTCAGAGTCAAGCGCTACAGGCTCTGGCTTCATTATTTCTAAAGATGGTTATATCTTAACCAACAACCATGTTGTCGAATCGGCCGATCAGGTTATCGTTAGGCTGCACGACAGGCGACAGCTAACAGCGAAAGTCGTGGGTGCGGATCCACGTTCTGACGTGGCTGTTCTCAAAGTTGAGGCTGACGACCTGCCAGTGGTAAGTATTGGTAACAGTGACGCGCTTGAGGTCGGTGAGTGGGTGCTCGCGATTGGTTCGCCGTTTGGTTTCGATTTTTCTGTTACTGCAGGCATCGTTAGCGCTACAGGTCGTGCATTACCCAACGAGAGTTATGTACCGTTCATTCAAACCGATGTAGCCATCAATCCAGGTAATTCTGGTGGGCCGTTGTTTAATCTCAAAGGTGAGGTTATTGGCATCAACAGCCAGATTTATAGCCGCACGGGCAGCTTTATGGGCTTGTCTTTCGCTATTCCGATCGAGATGGCTGTTGATGTGGCTAACCAGATTCGTGACAACGGCCGTGTAAAGCGAGGTTGGCTGGGTGTCATTATTCAAGAAGTTACCATGGAGCTTGCCGAGTCTTTTGGCATGCAAGTGGCGCACGGCGCATTGGTTTCCCGCATTCTTCCCGATAGTCCGGCATCTCAATCGAGCTTGCGTGTCGGCGATGTGATTACGCACTTTGAAGGCAGTAAAATTGAACGCTCTTCCTCGCTTCCACCGCTGGTGGGTCGGGTTCCTGCCAATAGCGATGCACGGCTTGATGTGGTCCGAGAAGGGCGTAGCGTTGAAGTAGTCGTCAATATCGGTGAGTTGCCTAGTGACGATGACCTGCGCCAGACGGTTAATCCTGCGGCAAGGCCGAGCATCAGAAATGTGCTGCAACTGACCGTTCAGCCTCTGGACGACGAGACCCGCGATGCATTGGGGATTGATAGAGGTGGCGTTGTTGTTGATAGTGTGAAAGAGGACGGCCCTGCTGGTGAAGCCGGTATTGTCGCAGGTGATATTATTTCAATGCTTGACAACAAGCCTATCGATAGCGCTGATGATTTGCGCACTGTGCTGGCAGAACTCGATGGTGGCCGTAACGTGGCCATTCTGGTGCATCGTCAGGAAGGTCCCGTGTTTCTGGCTATACAGTTAGCCGAGTAGGCAGGAACATATCCGTCTCCATGTCGGCTGCAAAAGCACCGCTTACCCTTTACTATAGAGAGGGCTGTCATTTGTGCGAAGACATGGAGGCACAGCTGTACGAGCTTCTTGATGCCAGCAGTTTTGCACTGAAGAAAGTGGATATCGATAGCAGCCAAGCGTTACACGCCGCCTATACCGTGCGTGTTCCAGTGCTCTTTTGTGGACAAAACGAGGTTTGTGAGCATTTTTTAGATCTACAAGCTCTGCAGAATGCGCTTGCAATGGCTTAGGCAGGCTACAATAGGTTTTTGTTGACAGTGGCCGCCTCGAAATCCGAGTTTGCCTTGTCATGACTGTCGCTTGCCTCATTGCTACGTTTTTTATATTTGAGTCAACGCACCTCTTCATTGTCACGCGAGCCGCATGCAGCAAAACATTCGTAATTTCTCAATCATTGCCCATATTGATCACGGTAAGTCGACAATTGCAGATCGCTTTATCCAGGTCTGTGGAGGGTTAAGCGATCGTGAGATGTCTGCGCAGGTGCTCGATTCAATGGATATCGAGCAAGAGCGTGGCATCACGATAAAAGCCCAAGCTGTGTCTCTGGACTACGTTGCAAAAGATGGTGTCACTTATCACCTGAATTTCATCGATACCCCTGGCCATGTCGATTTCTCCTACGAGGTATCGCGCTCACTTTCTGCTTGTGAAGGTGCGCTGCTGGTGGTCGATGCATCTCAAGGTGTTGAAGCTCAGAGCGTAGCTAACTGCTACACGGCGATCGAGCAGGAGCTGGAAGTCATTCCAGTACTCAATAAAATCGATCTACCAGCCGCCGATGCGGAGCGTGTGGTTGATGAAATTGAGGAGATTATTGGTATAGAGGCTCACGATGCCATTCCGGTGAGTGCGAAAACCGGTGTGGGAATAGAAGACTTACTGGAGCAGCTGGTGGCGCGTGTTCCTCCACCCAAAGGGGATATGGATGCGCCGTTCAAGGCACTGATTATTGATTCCTGGTTTGACGCCTACGTGGGTGTTGTAACGCTAGTACGAGTTATTGAAGGCACTATCGAACGGCGTTCAAAAATCAAGATCATGTCTACGGGTCGTACATTTCAGGCGGACGACGTCGGCATCTTCACACCCAAGCGTAAAACACTCGATCGCCTGCGTGCAGGTGAGGTGGGTTTTATCATCGCGGGTATCAAAGAGATTGAAGCTGCTCGTGTGGGCGACACCATCACGTTGGCATCCAAGCCTGCGTTAGAGGCATTGCCTGGATTTAAAGAGGTACAGCCGCGTGTATTCGCTGGGTTGTTCCCTATTGAAAGCGACGATTACGAGAACTTTCGCGAAGCACTTTCCAAGTTGCGCCTCAATGATGCAGCTCTGAATTTTGAACCTGAATCATCCAGTGCACTGGGATTCGGCTTTCGGTGTGGCTTTCTGGGCATGCTACACATGGAAATCGTGCAAGAGCGTCTGGAGCGCGAGTACAACCTAGATCTGATATCAACTGCACCGACTGTGGTGTACGAAATTCTTGATACCAAAGGGGAAGTCACGTATATCCATAATCCGTCAGAGCTACCCATGATCAACGTCATTGACGAGATACGGGAACCTATTATTCGCGCTAATATCCTCACCCCTCAAGATTATGTGGGCGATGTGATCAAGCTTTGTGTAGAGAAGCGTGGTGTCCAGATCAGCATGCAATACCTGGGACGACAGGTGCAGATGAGCTACGAGCTTCCCATGTCGGAAGTGGTACTCGATTTCTTCGATAGGCTCAAATCTGTGAGTAAGGGATACGCCTCATTCGACTACGAGTTCAAGTGTTTCCAAGCAGCTGATCTGGTCAAAGTGGATTTGCTGATCAACGGAGACAAGGTAGACGCTCTTGCATCGATTATCCATCGTGACCGTTCGCAAACTCGTGGTCGCGAGCTGGCCGACAAAATGAAAGAAATTATTCCACGGCAAATGTTTGAGGTTGCCGTGCAAGCCGCCATTGGCGCGCACATCATCGCCCGCTCATCCATCAAAGCGTTGCGCAAGAACGTTACCGCCAAGTGCTACGGTGGCGATGTGTCTCGAAAGCGTAAATTGCTTGAAAAACAGAAGGCGGGTAAGAAACGCATGAAACAGGTTGGAAAGGTTGAAATTCCTCAGGAAGCCTTTCTTGCCGTACTACAATCGGACCGTAACTGATGCAATCTAGTTGGATAGATAAGCTTAATTTCCCTTTGGTCCTGGTGCTGGCGACCGCCATCACTGGTCTCATTTGGCTGATTGATGCCTTGGCGTTTGCGCCTAAAAGACGCGCTGCGGGCCGTGGTGAACACGTACCGATAATGGTCGAGTATGTGCAGTCTTTCTTCCCAGTGTTTCTGGTGGTATTGGTGCTGCGCTCTTTCCTGTTTGAACCCTTTCGAATTCCATCAGGCTCTATGATTCCTACGTTGTTGGTTGGGGATTTTATTCTCGTTAACAAGTTTAGCTATGGCGTTCGTCTGCCTATTGTTCATACCAAAATTCTCGACACAGGTTCACCTGAGCGTGGCGATGTGGCTGTTTTCCGATTTCCTGATAATCCACGGCTTGACTACATCAAACGTGTAGTGGGTTTACCGGGCGACGAGGTCCAATACTCTGACCGTACACTTACCGTGAACGGCGAGCTTGTCGATACTGACGGAGAAACACCGTATGTCAGCCCGATAAACGACCAGCTTGTCAGGGGAGCGGTGGTAAGAAACGAATTATTGGGAGATCAATCGCACACGATTCTAGAATACGGTGGTGAGAGACCCAAAGGTTCTGGTACTTTTACGGTGCCAGAAGGCCACTACTTTATGGTTGGAGACAATCGTGATCGTAGTAACGATGGCAGGTTCTGGGGCTTTGTCCCTGAAGAGAATCTTGTGGGCAAGGCAAGGTTCATCTGGATGCACTGGAATGGTGGTGTTATCTGGAGTCGCTTGGCAAGCTCCATCAAATAGTTATATCTGTCACAAATTGCTGCACAGCAAGTATCGACCAGTGGTCAAATTTTGGCCACTGGCTCTATCTGTACTCAGGAACTGCACTTCTCTGACGATCTATTAACTTACCAGTAACCGGTGTCTGACGTTCGGAATAGGCCATCAAGCCAACCCGACCATTGTTGCCAGCATCGCGTTTAATAGATCGGTTCATTCGCTATGTGTGTGAACCTCAATACAGAAGAGGTATGGTTGCATGCACTACTCCACTCACCGATCATTTCAACGACAAAGAGGCATAACCATCACAGGTGTTATGGTGATTTTCGCAGTCGCTATATTCATTGGCTCATTCGCACTTAAGGTCGGCCCGCACTATTTTGAACACTGGACGGTAACGTCCATTACCAAAGATCTTGATTCAAAGCCCGAGGTTCTAAAGCAATCACGTAGCAAGGTTTATAAGCATATTAACCAAGCGTTTAGTCACAACAATTTATGGGATCTGAAAGCTGAAGAGGTCGTCCACCTTAAACGCGAAGCTGATAAGGGTTACGTTGTGACGGTTGAATACGAGCGTAGAGCCAATTTATTTCGCAACATCGATGTGGTTACCTCCTTCCGTAATGATGCGCAAGGCAACACGATCGATGAGTAAAACTTAGCCTACCGCTAGTGTCTGCTTGCGTGCGCTGGTAAAATGCACGCATGGCACAGATACAGACATTGTTAGATCGGATAGGTTATGAGTTCAAAGACGAGCAATTGCTCAAAGAAGCTTTGTCACACAGCTCAAGCGGGTCACGAAACTATGAGCGCTTAGAATTTCTGGGCGACGGTTTTCTCAATTTCACTATTGCCTCTGAATTGTTCCACTTGCGTAACGGCGACGACGAAGGCTCGCTTAGCCGTTTGCGCGCCAGTCTTGTTCGGCAAAGTACCTTGGCAGAGATTGCTCGCGAGTTACAGCTTGGCGATTATTTGATCATGGGTGTCGGTGAGTTTCGCAGTGGTGGATTCAATCGTGACTCCACCTTGTCTGATGTTGTGGAGTCGATTATTGGTGCTGTGTTTGTCGAGGCAGGCTACGACACTGCGCGTGCCGTTGTTTTGAAGTTGTACGGTAATCGCATCATTGAGCTGCCAGCTTCTGCTGAACTCAAAGACCCTAAAACCCGGTTGCAGGAAAAACTTCAGGCCACAGGTCTACCACTCCCCGATTATCAGGTCATCGAGACTAGCGGCAAGCAACACGATCAGCAGTTTGTGGTGCGTTGTGAGGTTCGTGAGCCTGCATTGAAAGCCACTGCCACAGCGCGTAGTCGGCGCAAGGCGGAGCAGGCTGCAGCGCAACTGCTGATTGAAAAATTAGTAAAACACACGCAAGACGAGAAGGGCGCGTAAACTAAGTCGTTCTCCTCTATTTAAGTGTTAGGTCGTATTATGAGTTTTTGCGGTGTTGTATCTATTGCTGGCAGACCCAATGTGGGCAAATCAACGCTGCTCAATTGTTTGATTGGCCAAAAGCTGAGTATTACCGCACATAAGCCGCAAACAACGCGGCACAGTATTTTGGGAATTCAGACAAAGGACGACACTCAGGTAATTTACGTCGATACGCCCGGCATACACGTGACCGGTACTCGCAAGTTAAATCAGGTGCTTAACCGCACGGCCTCGTCTTCTCTCCACGATGTTGATTTGGCGATTCTGTTGGTTCAGTCTATGGTCTGGAACGATGATGACCAGCGAGCCTTTGATCTTGTCAGTAACACGGGTTTACCCTTCCTTATTGCGGTAAACAAGATAGACACTATCAAGCACAAAGAAGAACTACTGCCGTACCTTACGCGCATACCTCAGCACGAAATGCTCAAAGAGGTGTTCTTGATATCTGCCAGAAAAAATAAAGGTGTTGATGCCCTGGTGAGCGCTGTGCAAGGGTACATCCCAGAGGCCCCATGGCGCTACGATGAGGATGAGCTGACAGACAGGTCGTCTAAATTTCTGGCAGCTGAGGCGGTGCGAGAACAACTAACGCGGTTGTTATCTGCCGAATTGCCCTACGCGCTCAGTGTAGATATCGAAACCTTTGAAGTAGCACCTGATTTGTTACGCATTGGCGCTGTTATCTGGGTCGAAAAAAACAGCCAGAAGCGTATCGTCATTGGTAAAGGTGGTGCTCAGCTTAAAGAGGTTGGTACGCGTGCTCGTGTCACTCTAGAGACCCTGTTCGATAAAAAGGTATTCCTGCAACTGTGGGTACGAGTGAAAGAGGGTTGGGCTGATGATGAGCGAGCTTTGCGTAGTCTGGGTTACGACAACACCTAGCCTAGGTTGATCATGGACTACGAGGAAGAAGGTGTCAGTTCGTCGTTGCAACCCGCCTATATATTGCATTATCACGAGTATCAGGAATCCAGCTACATCGTTGATGCTTTTACGCTCAATCATGGCCGTGTTGCGTTGATTGCCAAAAGTGCGCGTAATTCGCGTCCTGCTATTCGTGCCCTCTACCAGCCGTTTAGACCACTATTGTTATCCTGGGTAGGGGCTGGTGAGTTGCGAACACTGACAGGCATTGAGGACAGTGGTTCTGCGTTGCTACTTGAGCGGGTTCGTTTGGCGTGTGGTTATTACATCAATGAGCTACTGCTTCGCTTATTGGGGAAGGATCAACGACATGAGTCTGTATTTGCCTTGTATTCAATGGCATTGTCTGAGTTAACTCAACCTGACATTGATCATGAGCGAGTATTGCGAAGCTTCGAGTTACAAGTGCTCGATGCCATGGGCGTGTTGCCCGTGTTGAGTCATTGCACTGCAGATGGCTCGCCTATAGAGCCTGAAACCCAGTACCTGTACCATCCGGCCAACGCTATAGCTGTACCTGTGGAAGGAAGTGCCGGACTTGGATTGTTGAAAGAAAAGCACAGAATGGGCATTGATGCTTCGCAAGGAGAATCAACACGCAATCCGGGAGCTAGTCGTGTTTCTGCATCTGTTCATGCAGATGGGATTACGCGTGATGAAGGTGTGAGCGTACAAGGCCAAACGCTTATTGTCATGGAGCAATTGAACTTTGATGGTGCCTCTACCTTACAAGAATGTAGACAACTGATGCGCGCGATTGTGCGCTTGCATATCGGCGAAAAGCCGTTGAAGAGCCGGGAACTGTTTAAAACTCTGGCAGGTCGACCATAGTTAAAGTTAGTGTAGATTCCCGCCTTCGCGGGAATCTCCTTGTTTGCGTGCCTAGATTCCCGCCTTCTTGGGAATGACCGTTTGGTGCGCTGTATCGAATTCCCAGACGTTCACTCCCGGGCAAACTCAAGGTCGACTGTAGCTACGCGAAAACCCCAGATTCCCACAACGGCTTTGTTACTGATGCCTCCTCCGGGTTTGTTCGCTATTACGTCACGAAAACTCAGTTTACGTCCGGGATTACCTTCTTCGTCGGGTAATGCCATGGTGTAATCTAATCTAAACGCTTTGCCATCTTGATAGCCACGCGCTGTGCCGATAACATCTTCGCGTATTCCAGAGTATTCTCCATTTTCAAGCTTGGTGAGTACCCAAGTTTTCCGCTCTTTTACTCCATCGGCGTATTCGAAGTCTTCTACCAATGTCATTTTCTCGCCATCCCAGCTACCATCAACATAGGCGACAAACTCCCTGTATGTTCCATCGATTGCACTGAAACTGCCCGTAGCCTTTGTTTTTCCTAGCAGATCACGTTCGAGCAAAAAGGCGGGTACAGACTCTGCCAACGCTTCTTCTGGAATA
>JALZWO010000115.1 GCA_023300375.1 Granulosicoccus sp.
CACTAGTGAGGAGACACCGATCCATAAGAGAATCCGTCTAATGTACCCAGCAAAAACACTACTTCTGAACAGGCAAGGTGGCGCAAGATCGCCCTCTTTAGAATAGGTAAAGTCCCTCATAAATTGGCGTTTTGACAGGTTGGTTTGTTGCATTGCAGCATTAGCGATCAGGGCTCCAAAAGTCAGATTTTTTGCTATTCACGAGGTTGATTTTCAGTATAAGAGCGAATTGCCCACATCGCTTCCTGATTGAGAATTTTGTCAAACGCTGGCATTTTATAAGCCCCGTTTTGTGTGTAACCTTTTCTGACGCGTTCCATGAACCACTCGTCGCCAAATTCTCCATCCTCTAGCCAACGCAGATCAGGTGCGATACCACCGGAAATTGCCTCTAGTCCGTGGCATCTTGCGCAGTTCGAGTTGTAAGCCGAAGCACCAATTTTTTTCGCTAATTCGTACTGTTCCCCACCCAAAACCCGGTACGGGTTTTCAAGCGCTATTTCTTCGGGCAAAACCTCTAGCCCTTCGGTATCAACGGCTTGTGGGGTGACGTCGCCATGCCCAAAGCCGACTTCGGCAAACATTAACTGCGATACCAACAACGCACAAGAAACGCTAAGCACAACTCTATTCAATTTCATGTTTCTGGACATATTCTTTTTCGTATCTGTCACAGATACTATAACAAGTTGAGACAATGACCAAGTGGTACTTTAGTTCTGTGGCGAATTAATTCGGCCTAATGCAAAGTGCAATAAATAATTGACATCTCACTAATCTAAATAGACCCGCCAGAGGCAGAGCGACAATGCAAGATAGCTTTTCAGCCACTCAAAGTGAACCAGCTGCACTTGACGTTAATAACGTTGCATTTCGTTACGGGAAAAAAAATGCCCTAACCGGTTTGTCTATGCATATCTCACCGGGCGAGTTAGTCATGATTTTGGGCCCTAACGGTGCTGGTAAAACAACGCTTTTTTCTTTGATTTGCGGCCTGTTTTCTCCATCTACGGGCACGATCAGCATTAGCGGGCATCCTCTTCTTAACAATCGATCAAAGGCTTTGGCACCACTGGGCATCGTGTTTCAGTCGCAAACACTTGACCTTGATTTAAGCGTATCGCAAAACCTATTCTATTTTTGTGAGCTGCACGGGATACCGCGCAAACTGGCAAAGCAAAGAATTGAAATAGCCCTCAAACGTATGGATCTACACAGCAGAGCAGACGACAAGGTACGCGCACTTAATGGCGGACATCGCCGGCGCGTAGAAATCATACGATCTACTCTTCATGAACCCAGTGTGTTGCTGCTCGATGAGCCAACAGTCGGGCTAGATATACCAACACGCGCCGAGCTTCTAGAATATGTTCGTGATCTTCCTGAAACGCATGGATGCGCTGTACTCTGGGCAACGCATCTCATTGATGAAATACGCTCTACAGACCGAGTGGCCTTACTTCACGATGGTCGCAAACATCACGATGGAATAGCTCAGCAATTAGTAAACGAAAACGGTGCCACTGATCTACCAGAACTAATGCGAATGAGTGGGCTTCCAGCATGAATCAATATCAACGGTACTTAAGCTGTTTCATTGGCATCGTAAAACGTGAATTACTGCGATTCGTGCATCAACGCGAACGTTTTCTTGCCGCTTTAGTGCGACCAATGCTATGGCTAGTGGTGTTTTCAGCTGGCTTCAGAGCGGCACTTGGATTATCGATCATCCCTCCTTATCAGACGTACATTAGCTATGAAGTCTATATCGTGCCCGGGCTCATCGGGATGATTCAGCTATTTAATGGCATGCAATCGTCGCTTTCCATGGTTTACGATCAGGAAATGGGCAGTATGCGCGTGTTATTGACTGCACCATTTTCGCGTTGGTACCTGTTGCTATGTAAATTGTTAGCTGGCGTGCTTGTATCAATCATGCAAATTGCAACATTTCTACTTATGGCGCGTGTTGTGGATATCGACTTTGCTTACAGTGGCATCCTGTACGCACTACCTGTAATACTCTTAACTGGCTTGATGCTGGGCTCACTAGGCCTACTGATATCTTCAGTAGTTAAGCAGCTCGAAAATTTTGCAGGTGTTATGAACTTTGTTATTTTCCCTATGTTCTTTTTATCTTCCGCTCTTTACCCCATCTGGAAAATGCGCGAGTCCAGTGATTTACTGGCACGAATTTGCGAATTCAATCCATTCACACACGCCATTGAAGCTATTCGTTTCGCTTTCTACGGGCAATTTAATACCCTTTCTGTGGCAGTGGTGCTCACTTGTACTGTGGTATTTTTTAGTGTTGCCTGCTGGTCATATGACCCGGCAAGACGCTTCCGCGCTGGCAGAACAGCCTCTGCATGAATCTACACTTTACAAAGCGCAATTGACAGCTCACGCAGCCGCAGCTAATGGGTTGCGTAAGCTCCCCCCTAAAGACCCAATTTGCTCAGCAGTGCAATCAAACACCCGCACTCAGGTGTTGAACCTCTTTAACCTTTTCGTTGATGAAAGCGGCCTTGCGCAACTCGCGAATTTTGCTAATGATTACTTTACCCAGAATGCGCGAGGGGCGTTTGCTGAACACTAGAATTCTGTCAGCAAACAGGGTAGCTTCGCCAAGATTATGCGTAACCAACTATATATAACGAAAACGGCTTGTTGTGTTGCCTGAAAACGTCAAACGGTATAAGTTACTATCGTCTACATACATCGTGGTATAACCCATACTACAAGTTATGAAAAAAACCGTAAACATTTTTTATCTTGCCAGTCTCCTGCTATTACCGCTGGCGCTCTTTGCACAATCTTCTGAGCAATCTTTCGAGCAATACGATGTTGATCAGACGACAGGATTTCGCATGGAGCGATACAGAGCACCTGTACCCGCTGATATTCCTGATGCAAACACACTCACGATAGACGCAGCTCTTGCACTGCACAATGGCGACAGCGCCATTTTCATTGATGTGTATCCGCCTAAGGGTTTGGGCCCCGATCCTCTGGAGGGATACTGGGTTACTAACGAGCAGCGGCAATCTATACCCGGTAGTGTTTGGCTACCTGAGGTAGGTCGTGGCACACTTCAGCCCGATGCTCACGACTATTTTGTCCGCAATCTCAAACGACTCTCTAATAATAATAAAAACATTCCACTGGTCTTTTTTTGTACCTCTGACTGTTGGCAGTCTTGGAATGCATCCCGACGTGCCAGCATGCTGGGCTATACCAACGTTAACTGGTTTCCACTAGGCAGCGACGGATGGTTAGAAAATAATCAGGCGTTAACCCGTGTATACCCACTCAATTTCTTTGATGATACGCTGGATATACCGGAGAAGCGTGGTGGCTAATCGATGAACACTATCTGATGACAGACCCTTTAAATAGCGAATCAGCAGCACAACAAACAAACGCTGTACATTCGCTTCATCAGTTGTTACCTGCAATGAGTGAACAGCTAATAGGGCTTGATACTCTCTGCCAACGATTACTCATTGCTCTACTGTGCGGTGGGCATATTCTTATCGAGGGTCCACCAGGCGTTGCGAAAACACGCACTATCAAAGAATTTGCACAACGCTTGAACACTCAATTTGTACGTATTCAAGCTACACCCGATTTGCTACCTGCCGACATCACCGGCAGTGATATTTATCACCAACCTAGTGGGGAATTTCGCTTTGTTCATGGCCCTGTGTTTAATAACATCGTGCTTGTTGATGAAATTAACAGAGCACCACCCAAAGTACAAAGCGCACTATTGGAGGCAATGGCAGAACATCAAGTTAGCATGGGTGGTACGACACGAAAACTCGAAGAGCCCTTCATGGTTGCAGCAACCCAAAATCCTATTGAGCACGAAGGCACCTACCCGTTACCTGAAGCTCAACTGGATCGTTTTATGTTTTTTGTGCAGCTGAAGCTTCCCGACCTGCACAATGAACGTCTCATACTTGATCAAGTATTGAGCGAAACTCAATCTGACTCAACATCGAGCAAAGGACCGCCTTGTATTGCCAGCGCCATCGATGTACTCAGTGCGCGTCAAGAAGTAGAAAAAGTGTTTATTAGCGATGCCGTGCGCGACTACATTGTCCGATTGACTGGCGCCACACGAGGCAAAGGTATGGGTGGTGTTGCGTCTGGTGAAATAGAACACGCCGCTAGCCCTCGTACATCGATTAATTTAGCACTAGCCGGCCGCGCACGTGCCTGGCTTATGCGACGTGATTTTGTCACACCCGACGACGTCGCAGAATTGGCCACTGATATCTTGTGTGGACGAATCGTTTTAGATTATCGCGCCCGCGCAGCTGGTTTGAGCGAACGAGATATTATTCAACGTATCCTGAATGATACGCCACGCGTGTAAACGCAATCGAGGCCGCGAGGTGGCAAAGTAATGCTGGCAAAGGCAGTGTGACACATTCAGACGCTATAAACATTAGTGTGGAGCAGCTGCTTGAGCTACGGCACTTGCCTACCCCTGTTAAAGGTCGTACACCAGACTCCAACAGCATCTGGCTTGGCAGTTTTTCGAGTAAAAAACGGGGTCAAGGGAGCGACTATGACGATGTTCGGCTATACAGTCGCGGTGACGATATACGACATATAGACTGGCGAGCCAGTGCGCGCATGACGGATTTGCATACTCGATTGTATCGCGATCAAAAAGAGCATCGTATCACCGTGTTGTGTGATCTTCGCGCAGGCATGTACACAGGCTCTACAACCTTGCGGGCGTATAACGCTATCATGCTCGCCGCGCGTATGCTGTGGCAAGTGTGTCGTCAAAACAGCCGAGCCACGCTGGTTATTATTGGCTTCTCGGGTATAGACATACTTGAACCGGGATCTAGCTACAGTACCGCGATCCGCGGCTGCAGCGCGCTGGAGAAATACCATCAACATGCCCTACAGCTGCTACGCAATCAAAACCATAGGACGAGCGGTACGGCGCACAATAAAACCGTCGCAGCACAGCAGCAAGACGTACTGTCATCTGATCCTAGCCTTAAATCTCGCTACCAACAACTTGATACCACCCATTGGCACATGGGCCCAACGCTTGAGCGCGTTGTTAGGCACCTCGACGAAAAAGGCTTAAGTACATCGTCTATGTTATGGCTAACAGCACTGGACAATACGGGAAACCACTTTTATGAATCACTAGGCTTAATGGCCAATCGCAATAGCACAGTGGTTATATACATCGATGAAGCCTTATTGCAAGATGCGGTGCAAACGGGTGACTATCATTACCAGTATTATGCAGATACGAACCCAATGAACATTCCGCAAAAACGCAGTATACGAATCACAAGAAAAAACAAAGCAGCACTGAAATTATTACTAGAACAAGCTCGACAACAGCGCATAGCGAATTTCGACAAGCTGATGATTCCATTTCTAAGCAATGCACATGGTGATAACGCAGTGATAGCAGCATTGCGACGTGAGGCGTTTATACCGTAATGAAAACTCCAAAATGAACAATACAACCCAATTGCTGGAACAGTTACGTGATGTTCAGGAACCATTGCCTCCCGAAAGCGTCGGTTTCTGGTTAATCGCATTCAACGTCATTGCACTCCTGGTAATTACCGCATTATTAGTCTATCGAACACACCGGAAAAGAAATCAATGGCGCACACGTTTGATAGGCGACGTTCGTCGAATGCGAGCACTGCAACCCGAACAGTCTATTCATCACACAGCAATAGCACTACGTCAGCTACTTCTATCGAGAGGTCAGCAAGTAGAAACTCTCAGCGGTGAGAGCTGGCTGATCGCTTTAGATTCTCACTTTCATACACAATGGTTTACCTCAGAGGACGGCCAACTGTTTGGCGATACTCTGTACCAACAAGGGATGCATCAAAGCGGCAAGCTAGATAGCAGGCATCGTGACACAGTACTGACAACACTAGAAAATATGATCAGGGAACTTCCCTCACAGCTGACTGTGGCTGTAAACAAGTCACCATGATTCAATTCGACTGGCCATGGGTGTTGCTCTTACTACCCTTTCCGTTATTACTGCGTGTAAAACCCACACACAGCGCATTGGCTCTCAACATACCACCAGATTTGCAACATATTTTCGCCTCTTTAAAACAAAACACTTTTCATGATGTGAATCGTCGATTGGTGATGCTTTGGTGCGCATGGTGCCTCACTTTACTGGCATTGTCTCAACCATGGTTGCCTGGCGATAGTGTTGCCCAACCGGTGAGTGGTCGTGCAATTGCTCTTGCTGTCGATGTATCGGCTAGTATGCAAAAACAAGACTTTGAACTGGATGGCGAACGAAGCGACAGGCTGTCAGTTGTAAAAACAGTGGCTCGCGAATTTATCATGGCACGAGGCGGTGATCGATTAAGTTTAGTTCTCTACGGCAAAGAGGCATTTATTGCATCACCACTTACCTTTGACTTAAATGCGTTGTCAAGCATTCTAGACAGTGCAGGTATCGGGATGGCCGGACGATCCACCGCCATTGGCGATGCAATAGGTCTATCAATAAAAACCCTGCGCAACGACTCTGCAAGTTCAAAAGCTATCATTTTACTCTCAGATGGTACAAACAACGCAGGCTCTGTAGAGCCAGAGAGTGCAGCCGAATTAGCCAAATCTTTAGGCATACGGATTCACACCATTGCCTTGGGTAGCGTTGATAGCAACGTAACAGGCTACGCAGTGGCGCAATCGGCAGATCTTGACGAACAAACGTTAATGGCAATAGCAGATATTGCCGGTGGTACGTTTTTCCGTGCAAAGAACCGTGATGATCTACAAGTGATCTATAACGATATTGATAAGCTTGAACAAACACTGGTTAGCGCGCCCCCTGTCATCATCAGGCATGATCTCCATTTGTGGCCCTTACTCGTACTGTTGTTCCTGTTGATGTTCATTGCTTTCTCAACAGGATCTATTGGCCGTACGCAATCTGGGAATGAAGCAAACTCATGAATCGAGTCATCCCATGAGCAGCTTGAACCTTGGACCTCTTGTTCTACTTCAACCTCTATGGCTTATTGTTGCTCTTATACTGGCCATTATTGCACTTCGTCGTGTCCAAAATACGATGAACAACGACTGGCAAAAAATCATGTCACCTGCGGTTTTTGAATTTCTAAGCCTAGGTTTATATCAGCGACATGGAGTCCATTGGGCGCTATGGTCAGCCACAGTGGCAGCCTTATGTTTAACGCAACCAGTGGTGCGCAGTACTGATGACGAGACTTGGCGACACAGCATAGGCTGGATCATGGTGATGGATGTCTCTCGATCAATGACATTGAACGACACGGTGCCGTCAAGACTCAGCGCAGCTCGACAGACCTTGTCAGTCTTGTCCGAAAAGTCTGGTGCCAGACCTATTGCCATGATAATTTATGCTGGTGATGCATTTCTTATCGCCCCACCCGCTTTTGACAAATCTGTGTTTGATGAAAATGCAGCGCTATTGGAATACGGCATTGTAGAAACTGACGGATCAAATCTCACACGTGCACTATCACTTGCAAGCTCTGTCATTGCCGACAGTGGATTTGTGGTTGCCCGTGTGTTCGTACTCACCGACACTGGAGGCATAAACGCCAGCTCAATATCTGCAGTATCGTATTTGGCTGAGAACGGTCACACAACCGATGTTCTGACCTTTGGAACAACAACGGGCACAGCAAATGGCGCAGAGGGTGACACGTCGGGCGCATTGTCACCAACTGCTATAAACAGGCCACTTGCGGAAAATTTAGCCACTGCTGGTAATGGCCAACTCTTGTTTGCTAATGGTTTTGGCGTTGTTGATTTTAATCGCCTATCACTCACAGAACACGGCAGCGCCTCTACTCATGCCGATTTGAAAACTCTGGTTTGGGCAGATCAATCACACTGGCTTCTGTTGCTGTGCCTACCCTTGTTGTTGTTTCAGTTTCACCGTGAAACTCAACGGTGAAATCCTTAAGTCCAAATGCCGTAATCTGCATACTTTTCCTGTGTTTCGCGTCAGTGTCGAGTACAAAAGCGGCCAATGACAGCCTCCTTGCCTATCGGCTTTATACGCAAGGAAACTATGCACAAGCTGCAGAACTCTTTACAGATCCTGCGTGGAAAGGAATTGCCTTGTATCGTTCGTCACAGTGGTGGCGTGCTGCCGAGGCATTCATTCGAGCTAACGATGCAGTCTCCGCCTACAACCTGGGCAATTGTTATGTTCAGCTTGGTTACTACGCCCTGGCGCTCGAGGCATATCAACAAGCACTAGCTATTGATCCACTACTAGAAGATGCTCAACATAACGCTGATATCATCCGACAAATTCTATCCAACGATGAAGAGGATGAACAACGCTCTGGACGGCAATCCAGTGCTAACGAAATTGAACGCCTTGAGTCAGAAAACCCGGAAGATGCCAGCCAAGGTGAAGGCGGGGAGCAACAAGGCGAAAAAGGTGAAAACGCACCGGGCGAGTCCAGTGATGATGGAACCGAAAGCATGGGCAGCGAGCAAGATGCCCAAGCAGGCCTTGGCGGAGAGACCAGCGAAGATAGCCAGCGACCCGAGGACCCACAAGGTGAAGGCAGTGGTGCAATCGATGGCCAGGCAGCGATGCCCGATCAGCAAACAGGACGACCCTCAGGTGGTTCTGAAACCACAGAGCCCTTAGCTGAGGCAGCTGCTGCGGGTGTACGCAGTACGCTTGAAACAGAGCAAGCTACAACACAATGGTTAAATCGAATCCAACACCATCCAAAGGAATTTCTGCAAAGGCGCTTGAAGCTTGAGCAACAACGCCGGCGTGCGGCTGGGCAAAGCGCTCCACAAGGCGGCAGCACATGGTGACACAGATTTTTCGATCACTATTGAGTGATAAATTGGGTCTAGTCGCTATACCCACCATTTTCTACCTTCTCACAACGCTCTTTTTATTGCATTCGTCTGTAGCGATAGCACAGGAACACGGCATTAAACTCAGTAGCCAAACGCCGTCAGTTTATCTAGGTGACACTATTGTGATCGATATTGAAGCTGTCGGTTTATTAGACACCGTTGTTACTACAGAGCTGCTGAATGAGGCAGACCTCTTGCGAGAAAGTTACGGCACACGTATTTCTGTTGTGAATGGCGAAGTTGTTGAAATAAAAACTCGCCGTATGGAATTTTTACCCCAACATGAGGGACGCATTACGTTTGGCCCCTTGAGTGGTGAGACATCTAATGGTCTACTACTATCCAATCAACTTGAAATCACTGTGTTACCCGTATCAGATGTGCAATGGCAACCTGAAATAGATGATTTAAACGTACAAATTTCTCTCACCAACAATAATGGCAATATGCGTATTGTCGATAATTCGACAACACCCTATGAAGCCTATGTTGGTGAAAGAATCATCGTTGAAATCATGCTGCGTCATCGTCATGTGATTGCTGATGAGTTCATTGATCTACCAGATTTTACAGATTTCGATGTGCTGACCGAGTATGAGCGACGGAGAACCATAGAGAAATTGGAAAACAATGCCTCCACATCTGATCAGTCTTCAGAAAATTGGCGAGTCATATCTTGGCGCTTTCATGTGTTCGCTAAACAGTCAGGTATGTTGCTTATTGATCCGATCAGCTGGAGTGGGCTGGCCATTCGGTCCAGAACGCAGCGCGCTGTTTTTTCAAAAACTTCACAAGCGATCGCTATGCAGATAAAGCCTGCACTTCAAGAAAAAAATTGGTGGTTACCAGCAAGCGATGTATCCCTTGAAGACAGCTGGTCAAAAGATGTACGCGAACTGTCGGCTGGCGATCAGGTGCTTCGTACCATCACACTATCAGCAAGCGATGTGCTAGCTAGCCAACTGCCTGAAGTTATTCCTCTGGAAAGTCGTGCATTAAGCAGCACGCTTATCGATCAACAACGCTCGCAAAACCTACAAGGGGCTCATATTAGCTCATCCGCCACGTTCACCTACCGTATGGTCGCGCAGAGCCCAATACCGGTTTTTCTGGACACCGTGCGCGTGCCTTGGTATGACACAAAAACGTTAGAGAATCGAGAAGCTATCATTCCGGCTAGACGAATAAATGTGGGCCTACCCGACAGAGCAGATCTACTTGCAGAACTTGCACTCAATGAACAATGGTTCGATAGGCTGAAACTGGAAATAAGATCGTATTCAAACGGGTTTGCTTATTGGCATGTGACGCTTTTAGTGCTCTCTTTTATCGCAGTAATATTACTGGGACGTGAAATATTTGACTGGATCAAACAGCGTAAATCAACTATGCACGACGTCGTTGGTGCAACAGAACTACCGCCGTTGTAGTGTCTTCTCCCAGTGGAACTTGAAAAACCACAAATCAATTGGGTATGTGCTCCTTGGGCAACACAGCAACTCCCCATGGAAACCGGCCTACCTTGATTGTTTTTTCGGCTTTAAGGCTGGCAACATCAATGACTGTGACATCACCAGAAACACCATTTGTGGTGTACAGCTTATCTTCTTCGGGCGTTAATACCATGTGCCAAACTCGACGACCTACCAAGACATACTCTTCGACACTAAAATCGGAGCGATTCACCACGGCAATGTGATTTGACGGGCCAAGAGCGATGAACGCAAATTTCCCATCGTTAGTGAGCTCCATACCCACCGGCTGAATTTTCTGCGCCGATACGCCAGGTATCTCAAAACTAATCACGTGTTTGATAACTTTGGTTTCAGTATCAATCACTGACACTGTCCCACCTATCTCGGACGATACCCACAATTCGCTGTCATCCAGAGAGAACTCTGCGTCACGTGGACGTTGATCTACCAATGTATTAGCAACAATCGTGTGTGTCTTAGTATCTATCCAATGAGCCATGTTCGACGTCTCTGATGTCACGATGGCGTAGCGCCCATCATGACTTACTGCCATACCTTCGGGCTCTACGCCTACATCAATCTGTGCAATTACCTCGCGTTTTTCAATATCCACCACTGTAGCGATTGCATCGTCTTCGTTAGCAATATACAGATGACGGTTATCAGGGTGCAACGCAAACTGTTCTGGGTCTTCGCCGCTGGGTAGCTCAAACAAGATGCTGTTATCAGCAATGCTCATGACCTGAACCGTATCCGAGTCTGATGCGCAAATATAAAGGTGCTTGAAATCGTGGCTGATGGTGACCCCTCTAGGGCGCTCGCCTACATCGATTGTATTGATCACCTCATTGGTGTTCGAATCGATAATTGAAATCGTATCGTCCTTCTCATTGGTCACATAAAGCCAGTGAGCCCGCAGCTGGCCAACTGGAAGCAAGGCAGCAGCCGTGGCAATGCTTAAGAACACGCGTTGATAGTGACCAAACATCATTAGATATCTCCTTCGGGTGTGTTGTTCCTAGACTAATACAGATTAAAAACCGCTACAGGTGGATTCTGGTTTATCTACCCCTAATGTATCAAGCTCAGTGACAGGATGCAAAAATCCTTCTAGGGGTGCCGTTGCAACCACTGCTGAAGCATGTACTAATTGAATAGGTTGTCGAAGCTGACCGTTCCATTGCCGATAACTCAACGATGCGCCTTTAAATCCGGCAAGCTCAAAATCTTCGGACATAACGTAGGCTCTCACCGCTTGTGTATCTGAACTGTTAATCCGCGTGACGGCTTCACCAATGGAACGTACAGCTGCCCAATTCGCGTAGTCCTTGGATGTCATTTCACGATTTGCCAGTTTACCGAAACGCGATTGTAGCTGTGCCGCACCCCACTGCTCTATAACTGGAGACCAAACCACAGGCGTAAGTCCTGCACTACCTGACACAGGTCGGGGTAACCATGTGTTGTACAAAATGTACTGAGAAAAATCACGATCCTCATCAGCCACTATTAACGCATCGTATTTTTTAGCCTGTGTAAAAACAGGAACTTCCCTGGCCGCATTACGGCGCATGTCGGCATCGTCTAGCCAGGTTTTGTCTTTAACGATAGTTAAACCGAATTTTTTCAGTGACCGGCGGATGGAACTTGCAAAGGCTGTATCGTTGGGGCGATTACCTTCGATTAGGAATAAATTCCGCCATTTTCGGTAGGTAAAAAACTGGCCTAGGGCATCACTTAGCATCTGTCTTGATGCCATAGTATGAAGTACATTATGGCGACATTGAACCTCTCTCAAGGCGTTATCTGGCGCCTGCGCATTGAATAGTAGATCGTCCTGAGCCTCAACCATATCGGCAACTTCAATCAATGTTTGGGCTGTTACATTGAGTACAACAAGACGGGAACTATCCTTCAGAGCCTGTTGAATCTGCAGCAATACATCGTTGCGATCATGTTCTGCCTCGAATACCAAGTGCTGCAAAGCATACGTCTGACCCAGAAACCTGCCGGTTGTATTATTATCCTCAATGCCCAAAGCCGCACCCGAAAGCCCTTCATCGTCAGGGTAAGTCACCAGATTGGACAATACAGGCGGACGCTCGATTTTTTGCTCTATGTAGAGAATCTGAATATCTAGCGGATCTTGCGCATACGCATCAGTGCTATAAAACGCCAATGCATACATAAAAGAAACAAAGAATGCGATCCAACGCGAGATACCATTTTGTGAACGTTCACGAAGGCCTGAAGGAACAAATGTCTTCATGCTAATCATATCTCCTACCCAAATTATTTCATCAATAACCATTAAGCGAGTGCAATGGATTGTTCTTTCACTGTCACCGTACCGTCGTCATCAATCCAGGTAAAAGTAAACGTACCTGCCTCATCAACACGCGCGTGAAATTGAAAATAGGGGTTAGAAGACATAGCTGGATAAAGGTCGCAAGCGAAAACCAGTTTATCGTTGAACTCACATTTGAATGTGTTGATAATGCTTTTGGGAATAGTATTCCCCTGCTGGTCAAAACCATGGCCAGAGTGCATCCTGTGACTAATGATAGCTTTGATCGTTATGATCTCGCCAACAAGGGCTGTTTTAGGCACCTTTACTCGTGGTTTTGTCATGAATAGTTCCCTTGTCTACATGCGTTTTGGTCTAAAACAGTTCACTGAGTTATTCAGGCTTCGCCATTGGCCCTAAGCGCCTGTTACAACGTTCTCTGCGTACTATCTCGCATACTCAACGAAATATCAATTTTGAATTTTTTTGGCTCCCTCGATAAGTCAGTTTCATCGTTCAGCAAGCGAATAACCAGTTCAGCCGCTATCCTACCCACCTCAGTTGGATCCACTGTAACCGTTGAAATGGATGGCATAGAGTAGCTCGACACCTCAAAGTTACCAAATCCCGCAATTCCCACTTCATTGGGTACTTGCACACCACTCTCTTGTAGCGCTCTTAGAGCACCAAAAGCGGGGGAATCTGACACACAAAATAAACAGTCTATATCTGCGTAGTATTTTTTCAGATTCTTGCCAATAAAGTAGCCATCCTTAATTGACATGGGCGGAGTGCCGTACCGTATCATTCGATGGGACGACAAACCCGCAGCTTCCATAGCGTTTCTAAAGCCTGCTCTTCGCGCGGCACCTCGAGTCCATTCATCGTTGGTTTCGCACAAAAATGCAATGTGTCGATAACCCAGCTCGATGAGCTTTTCGGTCATCATATAGGACGCCTGCTCGTTCGAAAACCCCACCGTATAGCCAATAGGCTTTACGGGCGTCTCCCACAGCTCGATGACAGGAATTTGAGCTTGCTTGAGCAGCTTTACGGTTCGCGCAGAGTGACCATCAAACGGCAGAGCAATGGCCTCTGGCCTTCTTTTCAGCATGCTCTCTACGAGTGCTTCTTCGCGTGCCATTAAATAGTCGGTATGGCCCAACAAGATTTGCAGCCCGGTGGCTTCAATAGTCTCAGTGAGGGCTTGCACCATTTTGGCATAGTGCACATTGTTCAAGGACGGAACGAGGGTTGCAACAAAGCCAGATCGCTTAGTCGATAAACTACCTGCCATTTGATCAGGCACATAGTTCATTTTTTCCACAATCTTCATAATACGACTGCGAGTGCCCTCAGACACACTGCCATCTGCTCGCATGGCTCGTGACACCGTCATGCGAGACACGCCCGCAGCCCGAGCGACATCCTCCATGGTGACCATAGAGACCTTGCCTCGCTGACTCATTGGGAGCTGAGCCATTCTCTTATTGGGTAACTACCTGCCAAAGACTTACCTATCCAATAGTCTGAAACTGTCATCTTGCGGTAATCCGGAGCATGGTGAGCGATTTAAGTCTGTGAAAGTGCTCAAGCCAATTAAGTTCGGATTGGACGGCTTTACCACGCGGTTTGTATTCCGCACCGATCATTCCAGAATAGCCAATCTGCTCAATCAGTTTCATCAGGTCGGGATAGTGTACTTCACCTTCGTCTAGCTCACCACGATTAAACACAGACGCAAAAGCGTGCACTGGGTGAGATGCTTTACTTCAGACGCATATGAGATTTGCTATCTATCAAGTACCAATAGTGGAATCACAAAATCCCCAAGGTATTTTTGCAAAGTCAATTAACCTCGACCCACGAAAGGCATATCGTTTGCCATAACCGTTATGTTCAAAACATTAGTACCCTTGGGTAGCGAGGCCATGTACAGAATAGCGTCGCATACTGGATCAACTGCAATGGTGGGCTCACCCAACACTGAACCGTTGGCTTGCAAAACCCCTTCGGCCATCTTATCTCCCATTTTTGAGGTCACATTTCCCAGATCAATTTGACCACAGCTAATGCCAAATTGTCGCCCATCCAGGCTCAATGATTTTGTTAATCCTGATATTGCGTGCTTTGTACAAGTGTAAGGCGCTGAAAAGGGACGTGGTGTTGTAGCTGATACTGATCCGTTGTTGATGATGCGTCCGCCGTCTGCCTGCTTGCGCATTTGCCCGAAAGCAGCTTGTGCACACAGAAACGCGCCAGTAAGGTTAATTGCAATCACTTGATTCCAAGTTTCAACAGGGAGTTCGTCTATTGGCACCGCAGGAGCTGCGATTCCTGCATTGTTGAATAGCATGTCAACCTGCTCAAATTTTTCCACTGCACGCGAAAACAACTCTTTAACATCGTCCTCGTTACTGACATCGCAAACAACACCCATACCTTCGGTTGGCATTAACGCAACGGTTTCTTCAAGACTTAACTGAGTTCTTCCAGCCACCACTACATTCCAACCGGCTTCACTCAACTTCAGAGCGACAGCTCTTCCAATACCAGCACCACCACCGGTAATTACTGCAACGCGTTTCATAGTTTCACCCACTCCAGCTTGTGTAGCTTTTATTTCATCAAAGCCATGTTACCGGTAACACCTATGTGAATCATACAGGGGAGATGCTTCAGTTTGCAAGGGTATATTTGTGCAAAAACTCGACTCAGCCACTCACTCTGGTGACATTAGCTCAAAAGACGAAGTGCAGAGGCAGAAATAGTCGCAACACACGCAGACAAAATAGTACCCCAAAGCATATCAATCAGGCTCATAGCGACTGGCCAGTCTTTTAACGTGGCCAGATTGGTCATGTCATATGTACCGTAAGCAAGAAAGCCCACTAATGCGCCATAAAGTGCAACACTCGTCAGTGATACGTTGGCATCGAAGGGACGCACTGCAAGAAAGACTAGCCCAGCGGTATACGCCAGATAAAATACAATGGCAGGAACAGGCAAGAAAGACGGGCGCAATAGATCTCCTAGTTGCTGCGCGTAAAATGTCTTGGCAACAACGCCGAGCCAAATGCCATCAATCAGCAAAAAAGCAACAACAGCCACTCCATATGCAATAAAAAAAGACTTCATTGATTATTTTCCTGAATAGTTTAAAAAGGAGCTGGACTGTCCACACAAACTGATTGCTGTGTACTCGGATGAATAAACGCAAGCCTATCAGCATGTAGCATCAGTCTGCCTTTGTTTTCAGGCAGTAAAGCTGTCGAATCTTGTGCGGCACTACCCCCTGTACCGTATAGCCGATCACCAGCAATCGGATTTCCCAAGCCATCAGCAGATGCAGCATGCACGCGTAGCTGATGGGTTCTTCCTGTTAACGGATACAAGCTGATTACTGAGGAATTACACGGCCGACGTCTGTGCCAAAGCGTTGCAGAAAATTTGCCATGCTCGGCGCAAACTATCTGGCGAGGTCTGTTATCGATATCTAATCTGATTGGCAAGTGTATAGATCCACCTAGAGCATCCACCGGGTTCTCAAGTGATGCTTGATAACGTTTTTGAATTTGACGTGTTTCAAACAACTTTCCTAGAAGCCGATGGATAGTCCGGTTTTTAGCCAAAAGTAATAAACCTGAAGTATCCATGTCTAAACGGTGCACCAACACGGGACCTGTGAGTTCCCTACCACTATGAAGCACTCGAGTGAGTACAGACCCGTCTTCATATCTACCAGGTTGAGACAACATACCGCTAGGCTTGTTCACCACTAGTAAGTCATCGTCCTCGTACACCACCGGCAACTGGTCCATCGAATTTTTCTGATCAGAATTTCGCCGGTCAAATGTCTCATCTTCCATTACATCAAAGCTCTTCTAATCAGATTAAGCCCCATAATGAAAAAGAACCACAGTAGAAGACGTTGAAAGCGCTGAGCGCTGATACGGTGCCGAATAAATTCACCGATGGTGAAGCCAGCTAACGAAGGAACTACCAACAGAAGTGAATACATAAACATGGCAGAGTTTAAAGTACCAGCATTGATATAACTGAAGAACAACACACAAGAACCCGTCAGCAAAATAACACCAGTAGAAGCTACAAACTGTTCTTTAGAGTACCCTCGAGCGTGCAAATAAATGAGTATAGGAGGTGCCCATACGCTAACAAGCCCACCCATAATGCCTGCACCAATACCGGTGACCAACTGTGCCGGTTTGTCCCACCGATCAGAAAATGTTACTGGTGTAGCAAACAAACTATGCAAAGCATACAACGCAACAATAACGCCCAGCACAACCGTCAATAGATCCACCTGAATCCGCGATGCTAGTTGAGAAAATAGTGCAATAAATACCAGCAAACTCAGTAGCAGTATTTTTATTTTTACGACATCAGCCAATAATTTTCGAGAACGAATCACTTGCCAGCAATTCGTGAACAGCATTGGCATGATAACCATGATGATGGCAGTTCGAGCGTCGACCACTTGCGCCATCAAACTGACGGCAGCTGTTGGAAATCCTATCCCCAACATACCTTTAACAATGCCAGCAAGACAATAAACGCTCAACGCCAAAAACAACAATTGCACAGGGTGATTGGACTCAACCGCCGCTAACATCGGCATAAAAAACGACTCAACTATCATTGATGACATTGCCTCAAACACAGCGCTTTGTCCATTGGCAGTAGAATACGTTTACCATGGTGTAGGGCCAAACAACCAGAGCGCCACCTGATGCAACACGACCACCCGCTACTTGTTAAAACTCGCCTGATACTAGACAACGCATTAGTTACCGTCGAGATCATTGCACTTATAGCAACAGCCGTTGCCACAACCGTCGCCATCGCCCAAGAAATCTGGATAATGATCGACCGTGGTTCTGTCACCTTGGCTGATTTGTTATTAATGTTCTTGTACCTAGAGGTATTGGCAATGATTGGTCAGTACTTGCGAACTGGGCAGATACAAGTTCGATTTCCACTATACATAGCCATGGTGGCGTTAGCTCGGTATCTGATTATTGAGGTAAAAGAGATCGAGCAAATTCGCATACTGGCAATTTCATCATCCATACTGCTACTAACTTTAGCCGTGCTAGTCATTCGCTATGGCCATCTCAAGTATCCCTATAAAGAATCAAATGGTAGCAGCGACAAACTCGACTAGTCACACGCAAGCTCAGACAACGGGGTCCAAATAGCATCAAGACCTTCTTTATAAGACGGGTATTGATATTCAAAATTTAGTGCCTTCTTGCTCAGTGCGTTACACACTCTTTTGTTTTCACTATAGAACGATCGAGCCATGTCACTCAAGGTTGCATCGGCAAAATTAACTGCTGGAGGGGCTAGTTTTCCAGCTAAGCCATGCGCATATCGCACAACATCCTGAGGTGGAGCAGGAGTATCGTCAGTGATGTTAAGAATGCCGCTATGGCGTAGTCTTGCTGCGGAAACTGTAGCGCGCGCCAGATCGGCAACATGAATTCGATTAAATACCTGCTCGGGCTTTATTAGAATACGTGCTCGACCTCCTAATGCATCTTTTATTGCGTTACGCCCGGGACCATAGATACCGGAGAGACGCAGAATCGCTATTGGTACTTGCCACTTGTTGGCTAAATCAGCCCAGACGCTTTCCGCTAGCAAACGCATCCGAGAACGCACTTGCTCCGATTGACAGGTAGAGTTTTCGTTGACCCAACCACCCTGATGATTTCCGTAAACACCAATAGTTGACAAATACCCTACCCATTGCAACGCAGGTAACTCAAGCGCATTCGAGTTAAACAAATCATGCACAGGATCACAAAAAGGTGCGGCCCTGTCAGGCCCCGAGCAGATCACTAGATGAGTTGCCTTTGCACATTGCGCTTTCAGACTTTCGTCAGGTGCAAATGGCGAAGCATGATGCTCGCCTTTTGATGCAACCAACACACACCCTTCAAGGCCTGCATCACGTAACTCCTTTAATGAATCCACGTCACGCCGTGTGCCACACACAGAGCCGTAGTTGGCAGCTTGAAGTGCAATTTGGTGACCGCTAAAACCTGCGCCAACAACTAAGGTGTGCATCTTGGTCATACTGTTGTCGAGTGTCATGTGAAGAATAGGCTACATGGTAGCGCCAATTTGCCAAGGAACAAATTCATTATCGCCCAGACCATGTTGTTCGCTGAGACTTGCACGACCAGACGCAACTTCAAGCAAACGTTCATAAATTCGCTTACCCACTGATTCAACAGATTCACCATCGCTGACTATTGTTCCAGCATTAATGTCCATGTCATCGCTGAGTTGTTTATACATATCAGTGTTAGTGGCAATCTTCAAACACGGAGCTGGCTTACTTCCAAACATAGAACCCCGCCCAGTAGTAAAAGCCACCAAATTACAGCCTGAAGCTATTTGGCCTGTTACTGAAGCGGGATCGTAGCCAGGCGAATCCATAAAAACAAAACCTGAGCGATCGACATGTTGAGCATAGAGATACACACCCGTAAGCGGTGTCGTTCCACCTTTCGCTACTGCACCCAACGATTTTTCTAAGATGGTTGTCAATCCGCCTAGTTTGTTACCTGGCGAGGGATTATTGTCTAGTGATCCATTATTGCGCGCAACATAATCTTGCCACCATCTGATGCGCTCCATCAATTTGTCGGCCACGCTCCTATCGGTAGCTCGGGTTGTAAGCAAGTGCTCCGCGCCATAGATTTCAGGAGTTTCTGCAAGCACAGCACTGCCCCCTTGCTGAACTAATAGATCGGCAGCAAAACCCAAAGCAGGATTGGCAGTAATGCCAGACCACGCATCAGAACCTCCACACTGCAAAGCGAGTGAGAGGGCAGATGCCGGACAAGGTGTCCGCACACAAGTATTAATGTCTTGCAGCATCTGTTCAACCTTTTGGATACCACGCTCAATAGTTTTAATATGACCACCGCTAGTTTGGATATTCATAGTGCGAAGTAACGGGCCATCGCTCAATTGGTGGCTTTTAAGCAATTCCCCAATCTGGCTGGTCTCGCATCCCAACCCCACGAATAAAACAGCCCCCACATTGGGATGTCTGGCAAATCCTGACAACACACGCTGTAAATTGGCGAAACCTTCTGAAGAGGCATCCATTCCACATCCCGTGCCATGGGTAAACGCAGCAACGCCATCCACATTCTCAAAGCCAGCCAGACTGTCTTGATCGAAGTGGCCAGCAATTCGATGCGCCACGGTGGCCGAACAATTCACGCTGCTTAGCACAGCTATGAAATTACGTGTCCCCGATCGGCCATCTTTACGGGCATAGCCAAGAAACGAATCAGTGCGGTGTGACTCATCCGGCGACACATAGCTGGCAGGATGACTCTCCAAGGGAGCAATGCTATCGTTATTAACGAAAGCTAGATTATGCGTGTGAACATGATCACCTGCAAAAATATCGACACTGGCTACACCAATTAGCTGGGAATACTTCAGTACTCGGGTGCCCATGGGCATATCAGATAATGCAATCTTGTGACCTTTCGCAATACGTTCACGACACACGAGTAGGCTCTGTGCTTCGGTGCTGGTGGATTCCGTAAGCTGGAATGGCAACGACTCATCTGCAGAGAGTGTTCGCAGCGCTACCGCGACATTATCTTTGGGCGACAATTGCAACATTGCCTGCGCAGCAGATCGCTTACCGTCAAGCCACTTGATAGGAGAATCGTTCATTTTTTTATCGTTTTGGCAAGCCCCACTTCCTGAGGCGAAGGGTTTTTGCGAACCAATCTGAAATTCAACAGCCTGACTGTCAGTAACATTCGAACTCAGCCGTGCTAATGTTCGCCATTAATTTTTTGTCACACTAGTGAGCCTAACCCAAGCTGGCGGCGAATACCATAATGACAATGCCAACTTACAAAATCTCTAAAACGAGCTCGCTGCCCAAAATGCTGTTCAGATCAGTACTGGTTGTTCTTTTTCTGTTTATTGCGCCAGTTGGCTGCATGGTAGTCGCTCACTACTCAGGAGAAAATAATGGCTGGAATGGCCAACGTTCCAGTACAGGCCAAGCTCCTGAGGCGTCCACAGAGGACGCCATAATTCAGGTTTATGCAGCTAGAGCGGCACGATGGCGTGGTGCAATTGGGGTACATACTTGGTTTGCCACCAAACGTTCTACTGAAACAAATTACACGCGTCTTGAAGTTATTGGATACAGATTGCGCTGGGGTAGAGATACCGTGCGGATTCGGCCTGGTGTGCCAGATGGCATGTGGTTTGGCAGCAAACCTACCCTGCTCCGTGAAATCCGCGGCGATCAACAGGTCGATGCCTTGATCGACAAACTGCATGAAACCGCAAACAACTACCCATACAACAAAGTCTACAAAGTGTGGCCAGGGCCTAATAGCAATACATTTGTCGCGCACCTAGCACGACAAATACCACAATTGCGCCTAGAGCTACCTTCAACCGCGGTTGGCAAGGACTACCTTCCCAATGGTGCATTGGCTGCAAAGACGCCAAGCGGCACTGGGGTTCAGTTATCCCTTGGAGGCTATCTTGGCCTCATGGCAGGTATCGAAGAAGGGATAGAAGTGGATTTACTTGGACTAACTGTCGGTATCGATCTGCTGCCTCCAGCGATAAAACTTCCCGGTGTCGGTCGTATCGGATTTCCTGATTCACGGCGCATCAAGCTATACGACTCAAGTGGCTGATTGCTGTGCTTGCAACTCAGCGACATCTTTTTGCAGCTTCAAGAAGTCGGCATGCACACTCATCAACTGCCCAAGGACATCCGTGAAGTAGCTTTGCATCCAATCCTCACAGCTCGTGTGAATTAGCTCCACTTGCTCGGCACTAAGCCCTTCCACATCGCTCAGATTCAGTAGCGGCTGTGAGGGCAACGGAGGGCCCGGGTAACACGCCAACGTCTGCTCTGCCATGATCATCCAGCGGCTTGCAATCGCACTATCAGGGTGCTGCGAAATAACGTCGTTTACCAGCCTCTGCAACACTCGCACATGCGCATTATTGTCTGTAGGCAGCTGATGCAAAGTTCCCATGTTAACCCTCGCAGAAATGTAGAAAAAAGTAGCATCGGTAATATCTGACACCCCGAAATGACCACTATCAACTATTCTTCTGGAGCAAAGTGGTAATCGGCTTGGAAAGTGAGAACCCGCAGCTAATATTTGGAATTTTTTTTTGTAAGGTTGTTACATCGGTACACATAATTTTTGCAACACAGCTTATGTTTGCCGACAATACACAGGGATCTTGTAGAAATCATGTCAAAACTGTCGTTAAAGACGCAGCCGGCGCTCATTGCGTTTGTTTCCATAGCCAGCCTCCTTGGGCTGGCAGCTTGCAGTTCGAGTTCAACGTCCATAACGCAAGACAATTCGGCTGTGGCACAAGACAATTCGGCTGTGGCACAAGACAATCCGACTGTGGCGCAAGACAATTCGGCTGTGGCGCAAGACGGCAATACGAGTGGTACAGACCAAAGCGCCGACATTCAGGACACAAACAACAACGGTCCTGCAACACCGCCTACCGACAGCCCGAGAGCTCCAAACGTCGATGATTTTGTGACAAGCGTGAACACCGGCGTTTCCATTCCACCCAACCTCGTTCTGGATCCGCTTCCATCGACGCCTCTGACAACTCCACCTGGCCCTGAAAGCATTCCTGTAGTCGCCGAACCAAGGACAACCAACATTGTGGGCTACACCGCAATGCGAGATGCTTTCGGTAATGTTATTGACGTCAATGATGGCCTGAACGAAGACGATTTTGCAGCAGGCTTACCAGCGGCCATCATTACTACTCCCGATGATGTCGATACCGCGACCAATGCGCCGCCTTTTTTCGTCAATCTCGACAATGTTGAAGTATTCGCAGGTCAAGAGCTTGTAGTGGTTTTCGACCCCGACGATCCAGAGGGTGAACTACCTGGTATGTTTTCAGGTTCCACCCCTGAAGGAGGCTCGTTCGACGATAACTTTGATGGTACAAAGTCGCTTCGTTGGAGACCACTCGAGCCAGATGTAGGCATCCACGAATTCACTGTTACAGCGATTGACCCTCTGGTGCCGCTGTACAGGACAGAACAAACCATACGCATTAAAGTTAAACTTCCCAACGATCTGAGTACCATCAGAAACCTTGCACCAGGCATCAATCTGATAAAACCGCAAACGGTACGTGTCAACGACCCAGTGGTCGCCTACATCAAAGTGACTGATCCTAACGGCACTAATCCTTTACTGGACATTGTTAATCCGCCTGCAGGATCAACGATTACAGCACACCCTACTGAACCTAATGTAACGATTCTGCATTTCATACCTGATGCACCTGCCAATTTGGTTCTTGAGCTCAGGGCTATCGATTCGGTTGATGCCAGCCTTACCGCAACCCAAAGCGTGTCGATTGATGTGCTTGCCACAACAGATTTTATCCGCCCAGGTGCTCCACTGCGTGAACTGGCAGCAGCACGCGATTTGTTGTTCGGCTATGCCGCTCTGCAAAGCTACTACGAGAAGCCTGACGGGGCTTTATATGCAGATATTGCAGGACAAGAATTCAATATTGTTAGCACTGAGAATTCGATAAAGTTCGATTACGTCAATCCCCTGCCGGGACTGTTTCGCTGGGCTGCTACAGACAACTTGGTGCAATTGGCCAACCTACAAAATCAGACAGTGCATGGCCATACACTGGTGTGGTACACCCAACTACCTGGCTGGGTTCACCGCTCGGAACTTGATGATCGCGAACTGATCATGCGTGAGTTTATTGACCGAGTACTCCAACGCTATGGTGCCGATATCCCTCTGTGGGATGTGGTAAATGAATCGCTGGAAGATGACGGCACGCTGCGAAACTCGGTTTGGCATCAGGCTATGGGGGCAAGCTATATAGATATAGCCTTCAGGCAAGCTCGTGAATCCGCACCAGATGCCGTGCTTCTCTACAACGACTATGACATTTCATTTAATGGCCCAAAATCTGACGCCATGATCAACTTGATGCAGCAATTGAAAGACGCTGGGTCACCGGTAGACGGCGTTGGCTTTCAGATGCACCTGTTTGCTGATTTTGACAAAATAGATGAGGTAGAAACTATCTTCCAGACAGTGGCAGACATGGACTTGGATATCTATATCACCGAGCTTGACGTCTCAATGACAGATGGACAAACACTGGAAGATCAAGCGCAGCTTTACCAAAGAGTTTTGTCAGCTTGCCTCAATCAACCACGATGCAAAGCGTTTCAAGCATGGGGATTCACTGATTCGTATTCATGGAGAAGTCAGTTTGATCCACTGCTATTCGACCGTCGCTACCAGAACAAGCCTGCTTACTCCGCGTTACAACAAAGACTCAGCGAAAACTAACGTTGAATCCTACTGGAGCCCAGATTAGCGCTCCAGTAGCTTTGTTGACTGGCGGCGCGCAAGTTCTCTCTGCAGAGAACTTGGGTAGAGACACTCAGATCAGACTCAGGGCCGAGCGTCTGAGATCCCAGCTCGATAGCCACGCAATAGTACGACACCAACCAGAAGCAATCCAAC
>JALZWO010000116.1 GCA_023300375.1 Granulosicoccus sp.
TACTCTCAGTACTCTCAGTACTCTCAGTACTCTCAGTACTCTCAGTACTCTCAGTACTCTCAGTACTCTCAGTACTCTCAGTACTCTCAGTACTCTCAGCACTGTTGGCTTTCTCAGCGCTTGCAGTTATCTCGGCATTTTCTGAGTTTTCGACACTCTCACTTCTCTCCGCATTTTCGCCAGCCTCGCTACTGGCACCACTGCTTGTACTTAAAACGCTTTCACCACTCTCAGTGGGTTTTGCAGCCATTTCAATACTGTCGGCTTTGTCAGAGCGCTCACGTATTTCAGCACCCTCATTGGTGCTCTCGGCGCTTTCAACAACACCACTATTTTCACCACTGCGCGCTTTTACAACGCTTTCACTACTCTCAGCAGGTTCAGCACTGACAGTGCTTTCCGCACTGTCGGATTTTTCAGCGTTGTCCGTATTTTCAGATTCCTGAGTGGAGCCCACAGCGCTTTCAGTTATCTCGGCATTTTCTGAGTTCCCAACACCCTCAACACTCTCAACACTCCCAACACTCTCAACACTCTCAACACTCTCAACACTCTCAACACTCTCAACACTCTCAGCTTTCTCAGGACGTTCCACGGCCTCAGTTTGTGAGTAGTCGATTACCTCTTCAACAATATCCTTGGTCTTTGCTTGTTCTTGATCAGCCTTAGCGGTGTTATCTGGCTCTGCAGAAATGTTCTGCATCATTACCAGCAACGACTGCATCACATCACTTTCTGCAAACGGTCTCTCTGTTTTTTCATCCTCAGCATCAGGCGTTGATTGAAATTTTGCCGCTAGGCTTTTTGCTTTCTTCCCAGAGCGATTCTTTACATTAAGTCGAACACTCGCACGCCGCACGTTTCGATCAGGCGCAATCACACTGCTTTGCACAACATCGCTCCGCTGTGCAAGTTCTCCGTTAGGGTTTTCCGCAATCCTTTGCGTTGCGCCATACTGCCTTGCTAGTCAGGGCTCTCCACTATTAGCAGGAGTCCCGTTATCAGAGCTGCCTTTTTGATCGCTTATTACTTTGTCAGAGTCGTTTTCAAACGCAGGCTTAGGACCAACACTATGCCTCTCGTTGAATTCAGCTCGATGTAAATCCCTGTCATCCAACTGCTTTTGATGCTCTTCGGCAAAGTCATCAATCACTCTTCTCAGATCAGCTTCAGCCTCACCGCGTGCAGGATCAGCGCGGTCGACAGAATCAGAATTTACACTGCTATCAGTATCATTACCGGTCGTAGGCTCCACACCATCTTCGCTCTGGCCTACGTTCACGCTGTCCGTTGGATGGTTACTATCCTGCTCAATATCAGTGGGAGCTTCTTTTCGTTCCGGCCACCGCTCAATATCTAGGTCGAAAGCCGATATTTCACTCGCTTCCACCACTGGTCGTTCCTTAGTTGATTGGACAGCATCATCGTCCGCACTAGGGTCAGTTGATTCAGTTTGCTCTGTTGAATCATCAGCAGTAGCTGCGCCAAGTTCTGTTTCAGAACTATCAGCGTCTTCAAATAAAGTAACGGCATCTGACAATGTCGGCTCGCCACTTTCTGTCTCAAGACTACTGGCCAGGTCTGTCAGATTTGATTCATCAGCATCGCCAGTCTCAGCCTCAAGGCCAACAGATAGATCAGCCAACTTCGGTTCATCACCATTGACCAGTTGATTCTCGAGGTAGCCTGCTAGATCAGCTAATTGCGTCTCATCCATGGCGTTGGCTTCTGTATCAATACCGTCTGCCAGATCTGCCAAGTTCGGCTCATCGTCAACGCCTGCTTCAGCATCAAGGCCGACCAACACATTAGCCAAGTTCGGTTCATCAGTACCATCGTCTTCAGAGCTAAGCTTGTTAGCCAGATCAGTCAAACCAGACTCATGGGCGTTTGAGTTTTCACTCTCTATGCTGGCACCAGACGACTCTACAGAACCTTCAGACTGCTCGCCTTCCGGTGTTACCGAATGAGTATCCTCAGCACCAACATTTTCCGCACTTGCGTTCTCAACATTTGCGCTATCCGCATTGTGATTGTCAGTATTTTCACCGTCTGTACTCTCATTCTCTGCACTTTCGGCATCAGCACTTTCGCCTGTTGCGCTGTTGAGCTCGGTGATCTCACCTTCAGCGCTTTCGGCATCAACACGTTCAGCTTCTGCATTATCAACTTCAGCACCCTCACTTTCTATGGCCTCCCCCTCGGCATCTATGCTTACGCTATCTGCCTCTACACCGTCAGTGCTTCCACCTTCTACGCCCTCGCCTTGCTCACCTTCCTGCTGCCCATCATCGTCACCTTGCTCATCGTTCGCAGCAACCGCATCATCTGCCCCACCCACTACGCCAAGTTCAGCGGCAAGAGCTGCATCAATTTCTGCCAGATCGCGGGCTTCAGCCAGTGTTGGCAATTCATCAAGTTGTTTAAGGTTGAAGTAATCCAAAAAGGCTTTGGTTGTGCCCCAGAGCGCGGGTTTACCCGGCACGTCTTTGAAGCCCATTTCCTTTATCCATTCCCGCTCTTGCAACGTGCGAATAATGTTGGAGCTAACAGCAACACCACGAACTTCTTCTATCTCACCACGAGTAATGGGTTGCCGATAAGCAATCAACACCAGTGTTTCTAGCAACGCACGTGAATAGCGAGGTGGCCGCTCTTCAAACATCCGAGCAACCCAATGCTGCATGGATTCAGCCGACTGCAAACGCCAACCTGACGAGACTTCAACCAGCTCAATACCACGGCCTTCGTAACTAGCTTGCAAACCCACCAAAGCTTCTTTAATTTCACTTCGTTCTGGTCGATCAATATCTTCATCAAATAGCGTTTCTAGCTGGGCAAGGCTCATGGCCTTACCAGCAACTAGCAAACACGATTCAAGAATATTGTGTAGTTGTTGCGTTTCCATTATTTCCTATTCAGCCCTGTCGGGTGAGCCGGGCATATCTTCACCCTCAGCGTCTAAAGACTCCACGCCTGTTTGCACGCTGTTTTTATGCACCTCATCACTGGGCACAGCGTGTATTTCTGCGGCTTCATTACTTGCACCGTCTTCATGCACATCATCTGTCATCGTAGCGTCGTCGCCACCTTCGCTCTCTTTTGCATCACCAGGCTCAACTGCTGCCGCACGCAGCTTGATGTAGATGGGCGCAAAGATTTCACTTTGTACAATATCTATCGTCGATTCTTTACACAGCTCAAGAATGGCTAGGAAGCTTACTACCAACCCCAGTCGGCCCTCTTCCGGATTGAACAAAGTAGAGAACTCGCAGAACTCACCAATTTGCAGTACGGACAACACGTGCGTCATACGCGCTCGCACAGACAGGGTTTCGCGCGCGATACTGTGATTGCCCATGCGCTCCGCACGCTCGGCAACTTCTCTGAGCGCCAGCATCAGCTCCTTCATGGATACTTCAGGGTGAGGCACGTCACGCTTGATTTCGGGAGCCACCACATAGAGCTGTTGGTGTTCACGCTCCATGCGCGGCATTTCATCAAGGGTGACTGCGCTCTTCTTGATTCGCTCGAACTCTTGCAGACGCCGTATGAGCTCGGCTCGCGGATCGGAATCGTCGTCGCCATCCTCATCCACTCGAGGCAACAGCATTCGAGACTTTATCTCAGCCAGCATAGCGGCCATAACCAGATACTCGGCGGCTAGCTCGAACTTCATGGTTTCCATCATGCCGATGTACTTCATGTACTGGGCAGTGATGGCAGAAATGGGAATATTGAGAATATCCAGATTCTGACGCTTAATGAGGTAGAGCAATAAATCAAGCGGACCTTCAAAGGCCTCCAGAATCACCTCTAGAGCATCGGGCGGAATATACAGATCGAGAGGGAGCTGTGTGAAGGGTTCTCCACGGACCAATGCAATAGGCGGTTCTGGCGCGACCGCTAGGTTGCCCTCTACTGGAAGAGACTCGGCCTGATCGACCAGCGGACCTACTGTTGACTGGTCAGGCATACTTTGATCTGAAGAATTCTGGCCTGAAGCAACAACCTCAGGCGCTTGAGCAGCGGACGAGTCTGCCTGCGCGTTTGATCCAACCGATCGAGGCTGTTGCTGTTGCGGTGAATCTTCTGGCATGTGGATGCTCCCCGTTTCGAGGATTATACCGTGACCAGACGCCTACTGCGACCCTGCCGAAGACCACTTTCAAGCAATGTGTTCAAGCGCATAGAAATGAGTGAAGCGGAAACGTCGAAGGCGCCAGAATTTGCATCCCAGCGCCTCGACCTCTAGCGAACTACGTTAGCTAATACGATGACTTACTGAAGCACTAAAGTCACAGATTCCGGGGCGGTTACAGCCACCGATTCATCAGCAGCTACTTCAACCAAGCCATTTAGATCCAACACGCCACGGTAAATCAATACCTGGTTGTTCAACTTCTCTGCGATGTACACATCGGTGCCGTCAAACGCCAGATCGACAGGATTACCAAGCCCTGTATTAACGCCAGCAATAGTGGCTTTAGGTGCCAGATTTCCCTCCGCAGTGGAGGCAAACTCAAAGGTATACACAGCACCATCTGCAAAGTCAGAAGCACTACCAACATCCGTGACAATCAAACTGTCTGTTGCGCTATCGTGGGCTATGCCGTGCATGTTGCTGACCGTGCCAGCGGTGCTTGGCCTGATCGTTCTTGTTGGAGTAGCGCTAACGCCTGATGCAAAAAAATTATCGTAAACCAGCACGTCCCCTGCGGTTCCTGCTGCGTACAAACGGTCGGACGCTGGGTCGTAGTCCATATCCCAGATAGCTGCGGTTCCGGTGCTGGACACTGTAAACATAGGCGTCACGTCACCACCGGCAGAGGCTGAAACAACCACAAGACTGGGGCCAACAACGTCTGAGCCGATGTCAGCGATAATAACCGCTCCCAAGCTTGCAACAATTTCCACGCCTCTTGGGCTTGTTAGCCTAGTGCTTGCGCCCGATATAACCCGATCCTTACTGATTAAATCAAGAGCTGTATCTTGGCGATTAGCAATATCACTGACCACCAGAATACCTCGGTCGCTAATCGTTGTTCCATCAGTAACATCAAAACTGACGTAACCATTTCCCGCTGCATCAACCTGTATGTTTTCGATCGTTGTAAATGCTTCAGTAGCGCCTGTGATAGCGACGCTCGACAAAGAAACATCAAGCTCCGCATCTACCACGCCAAACTGCCTAGGGGCCTCAATAACAACAACGGTTGCTACATCAGCATTAATGTCACCTTGAACCGGTGTCGGGTTTAAACCCACCAGCAATCTTGCAACGATGTCATCGGCACCGATATCCGTGGCGTCTGCAGCGGCGATTTGATTACCATCGCCTAAAGACACAATGGACTCTGGAGATGTAAAAGCTGTTTGGAATGTTGGCGCCACATCGCCCAGTAACGTAGTGACATCCTCGAATACCAGAATCGCGTTGTTGGACTTTTCAACCACTACGGCTGCGCCACCCTGCAGAATGACATCAACTGGATTGCCCAGTAAGGTCGCCGGCCCAGCAATACGAGTCATAACAACATTGTTGACAACAGTGCCGTCATCACTGAACACAAATAAGGCGCCATCATCTGCGATCGCAGTATCACCTACATCAGACAGCAGCACTACATCACCCTCTAAGCCCACGCCATGAAGGTTGACTGAGACCTTCGTACCGGTTTCATCAACTGGAGTCACCGTCCTGTCGACTACCTCTGAGCCGCTAAGCACGGAATTCAAATCCAGTTCGCTTACCTCATCGATGATGGCCAGGGTTCCATCAACCAAGGCTAGGTACATGCGATCGTCAATGGCTGAATAAGCACCGTCCCAGCAACTCGTTGGCAAGTCAATTGAACCCAACGCCGTTGCTTGCGCACCCGCTATTGAGGAAAAGATCAGCAAATCTGCGTCTGAAGATCCGAGCGCACTTGTTACGTCACAAGACACTAGAAGATTCTGATTTTCAATCAGAAAAAGTCCCTTGCCTGCATCTGAGCCAATCAACCGATCAACGGCACTAATAGAAGCAGCATCGGCTCTGTCATCGATTTGACTGATTGCTCGAATACCTCGAGAGGCTCCATCAGAATTCTGAAACAGCGTGCCGTCAGAGCCAAAAGCTAGCCCTTGTACAGCACCAGTTGTAAAAGTGCGATCAACAGTCTCGAGGCCAGAAGAGAAAACAGATACGGCGCCTGGGGTGACGCCATCATTCATTGCAACAGCGAATCTGCCCGAGGAGGCCACACTGAAAACAGTATCGCCGCCACCACTATCGCTATCATCGTCGTCGTTGCTACTGCAGGCAACCATCACCATCGATGACATTACAAGGGCTGCGTACAATCGGCTGCGCGATGCAAGACGCGATCCTCCACGAGTATTTTCGCGGTTCAGTTGTTCCGGGCGCTTACTCATTATATCTGCGTTTCCTCGTTGATGTACGTTTAACAGCTTCACAGACACTAGCGTATGCGAAAAAGTATGAGAGGTAGGCTCTCAATATTTGCGAATTAATCAAAGTTTACACAAACGTAACAGAGTCGAAGCTTACTTCATGAACCCTTCCAAATCCAGCAACTACTCAAGAAACGAGGTCTCTCCTCGCCCTTGTCGCACAACTTCCATATCACCGTTGTCCATTAACGACAGCACGGTGGTGGGTTCAAACCCACAATTACCGCCGTCTATGATCAGGTCAACGTGTTTTTCAAGTAGCTCGCGAATAGTTTCAGGATCAGTTTCTGGCAGCTCGCTATCTGGCATGATGAGCGTGCTACTCATCAACGGCTCATTAAGAGCCCCAAGTAGCTCCTGACAAATCTGGTTATCAGGAATTCTGATGCCGATAGTCTTTCGCTTAGGATTCTGCAACCGCCGAGGCACCTCACTGGTTGCCTTGAGCAAAAATGTGTAGGGCCCGGGGGTCAGTGTTTTCAGTGTTCGAAACGTACTATTGTCCACGTGAGCATAAGTGGCAATATCAGACAAGTCGCGGCACACTAACGTGAAATTATGCTTGGCGTCGGTTCTGCGGATACGGGCGATACGCTCCATGGCTTGTTTGTCACCCACGTGGCAACCCAAGGCGTAGCAGGAGTCGGTTGGATAAACCACCACTCCTCCCTTACGAATGATGGATACTGCTTGCCCGATGAGCCGCTTTTGCGGGTTATCAGGATGTATTTCAAAATACTGGCTCATGCCGGGCCACCGCCTATAATAGTCGGCTCATTGTACGCCGAAGCGCCGCACAGCTAGTATGGTCGGCATCACAGTAATTTTTCCTCAAAATGCTTTTTCTTGGCTATCTAAAGGTTTCTTTCATGTTGAATACACACCTCGGTTTTACCTGCTTGGCTGTACTGGCCACGCTGACTGTTTGGACACACACGGCTTCTGCTCAAGATGCTGACACGGCTGTAACCGTCAATGGGCGTGAGATTCCACAAACGGTCGTTGACAACGTGACCGAGCAGATCGCTAAATCTGGCGAGCAGACTGACGCAGAAAATATACTTGACGAGCTAATCAACCTTGAGATTCTGACTCAAGCAGCTGAGCAGCTAAACTTGGACAAAGATAGTGAAATTTCTGCAGCCCTGCAGCTGCAATACATCCAAACAATGGCTAATGCCTACCTAGCTCGCAAGAGCGCACAGATAAGCATCTCAGATGAAGATCTGCAGGCAGAATACAAAGCGCAATCCAACACCGCTGAATTGGCTGAGTACAAAGCTAATCATATCCTTCTGGAAACAGAACTTGATGCCCGGAAAGTCCTCGTGGAACTCAACGACGGCAAGACCTTCTTCGACGCCGCTCAAGAATATTCCATCGATCCCAGTGGTCAAAATGGTGGCGATCTTGGCTGGTTTGTTGGCTCATCTATGGAAGCTGAATTTGCCGAAGGTATTGCGGCTATGCAAGCCGGTGATATTTCCAATCAACCGATCAAGACCGAGTACGGATACCACATTATTAACCTGATTGAAAAACGCGATGCCACTCTGCCAAGTTTCGATTCAGTGAAAGAAGGTTTGACCAATCTGGTTATTCGAAGAGAGCTATCGCAGCATGTAGAGGAGCTAAAAGCTGCAGCCGATATTAATCGACAATAGCAATGCATATGTCCATGACGTTAGTGCCTGTGGGGCCGGTCGTGACAAGAGCCTCCATTGCTGATAATGCGCTGCCTGCATCGAAACGTCGCA
>JALZWO010000117.1 GCA_023300375.1 Granulosicoccus sp.
TAATAGCTAATGGATTAAAGCATCTAAATGCATTATTTAGACGACACATCTGGTGAGCAAACCGTAGCAAGATCTCTTGAAAAGGCATCTCAGAAATATTTCTGAGACCAAACACACAGATATTGTGTAAAGAAGACGTGAACAAGTCTCTCTTTCTATTTGCAGCACTAAGTTCCGTAACCTTGCTGCCGACACATGAACCACTAAGAGTGGAGGAGCTGTTTTATCTGCATTCACCAAAAGGAATGATTGATGAAGCAAAACTCGGGATTCACCCTAATTGAACTCATGGTCGTGCTGGTTATTACCTCGATACTGGCAGGTATTGCAGTACCCTCCTACTCTTTAGCGGTCGGCAGACAAACCGTGAAAGGGGCTCAGCAAGATCTGGAGCTACTTTCGTTACAGCTTGAAAAACGCTATCAGCGAGTTCTTTCATACCCTACCGTCAATCACGACAACACCGTCTCGTTACAATCTTTAATAACGAAATGGATCCCCACTTCAAGTGCGGAGGTCTTCAATTTTTCAAGCGAAAACGCTCTTGCCACAGGCTATACCGTAAATGCAACAGGGCTCTCAGGACTGGTAGAAGATTGCATCATATCGTTATCTAACGATGGAATTAAAACAATATTGAATTGCGATGATTTAGCACCTAACGGAACGTGGCTTTGAAGACGCTCGCTCACGGGTTTAGCTTGACCGAACTACTGGTGGTAGTTGCTGTGTCGGGAATACTATTGGGCAGCACTGTTCCATTGGGTTCACACTGGATTAAAAGTGCACGTCTGTCATCTGTAGACGGAGAAATGTCACATGCCATTGGCATTGCCATTGCCACATCAATTAGAAACGAACAAGCATTAGATAGCACAGAACCTGCTGCCGCCTTATGTTTGTCTGACACCAATCAACTTTTGGTACTGGAGGCAAACGCGAGCGTGATGCCCAATTGCACAGCCGGTACAGGTACAGGTACAGGTACATTGGTGTGGTCTGCCTCAATGCCCAACGATGTAAAAATTTCAGTCAACGGAAGTGACATACGCTGCCTATGCTTCACCCCTTATGCTCAGCTCACAACAACTAACTGCCTAGGCTGTTCTACTGCAACAGAGTTAGATCTTAGCGTCGATAATGTCCAAAGGGTGCTGTATGTACGCTGACAAAACACGCGGTAGCGCTATAGTTGAAGCACTAGTTTCGATGATTCTAGTGGCTATCTTGCTTAATGGAGCAGGCTATCTCTCATCTAGAGCAATAGCATCTCATACAGATCAACAGCTACTGGATATGGCAATAGCGCAAATGCGCGCAAGCATAAGCAATGACGACATCTGTGCAAATGCCCCCACTGTTGTATTGCCCAACAACGTTATATTAACAACAACAGCTCAAGGATGTGATGAGACAACCATGACCATCGCAGGGCATAAAATAACTAATGTGCCTACACCGCTCGGACTATCCGTAGACTCTGACATCCTGGGTGGTCAGGTTGTCGTTGGTGGAACCTGGAGGAACTGACACATGTATAAAAACTTTACCCAACCTTCAAGTAGGCATACTCAACAGGGCATGACGTTAATTGGCTTAATGCTCAGCCTCGTTCTAACGTTGGCATCTGCTCTGGTCGGCATAAATTTGCACATCAACAACCAACGTACCGTTGATTCGATTCGTAATGCCACAGCGCACAATCTAACACTCATGACATCGTTGGTTGTCATCCAGAAGAAAATTCAAGCAGCTGGATTCGGAATAGTTGGTGCCAATGAAAATGATGTAACAACAGTATTCATCCCATCGACCCCTGACACACCTGCATCTCGTGCCATTTTTTGGCGTTTCATCGAAGGCGGTGCTACTAAATGCTATGGAATTCGCGAAATTGGAATAACTCCGAACGGTCAATCTTTTCGGCAACTCGATACCATTACGTCGGTGTCAGATTGTAATACAACTGGAGCTCTCGAAAGTCTTGCATGGGATGGACCCTCGAAACGTCTAGGTCGTTGGGGTATTGACAGCTTACTCAGCATCTATCTTGCTACCAATGGAACCCTTTTTAATTTTCAGCTAAGCAAAGCAGATTGCTCAATCTCTAGATTGACGACTTCTAACGAACACTCAAAAGTCACCGTTACAGTACCCAACACCGCAGGACTCAATGGTCATGCAATACCATCAAACATCATCGAAATTTGCCTTACCAATGTTCATCCAAACTAGATCATTAAAATTGCAAAAGCTAGCACAGTCACCTACTTATCAAAGAGGTGCTACTTCATTAGTTTTTGTCTTTCTTGTTTCTCTGGTGGTAATGGCAACCACCACTGAGGCATTTAAAACGGTTCAAAAATCTCAGGAAGTCGGAACAGCGATTAATGCCATATCACACGCTGAATCCGCCACCTTGACAGCAGCAGAGGCATTTCGCTTATACCTGGAAGACGCTGACCCATCGACTATCAGATTCTTGAGTAGCAGTATTGCCTTAGAGATGGAGCCCATCTATGGCTCTATGACAGTAGAGAATATTGCTGTTCTTGAAACCAGCCCCAATGTATTTCAAATTGATGCCACCTTTATCAACAAACATGCTGCAGCTCGTAGCTCAGCGAAATTGCAGGTTGTTTATAATGTGTCAACAGCAGCAGCAAACTCTACTCCTCTCGGCTGGCCAAGCTCAGCCACCGTAAACTTCAGCGGCGACCTGAACATTAACGGAGGCATTAATTTAGAGAATAATGGAAATGCTGTCGATCTAGTGGTTGATGGCGATATTGACATCGGTGGTGTCAGCGTTAATCCGATTAATGCGTTGCGTACATCGGGCACAGTAACTATCGGTAGTCGGGTAACGGTTAACAGTATATTTGCTGATGACGATGTCAATCTTGCCAATACTCAGTCTAGCCTTGTCAGAACCATGGGTGACTTTCGAGCCACAGGCGATGCATCAATTAGTGTGGTTCAGGCTAACGGCAATATCGAAATCCAGGCAAGTGGCAGATTTGATGAGCTCAGCACTTTGCAGAACATCACCATAACGTCCGGTGGAGGGAGTCAGGGGTACTTACTCGCAGGGCAAAACATTAATGCAGCTAGTACACGCTCTATCGACTCAGCAAGTGCCGTTGGCGACATCATAATAGGTAACTGGTTTCGAGTTAATAGTGCCATAAGCATGGGAGACATAAACTGTCCCAGTCGGTACTGGCAATTAACCGGCAGCTTGTCAGCGAACGGATCATTAATCAATTGCCCCACCAACAGCGGTTCACTGCAAGCAAACTCTGGGGCGTCAAACGTCGTCACGCCCCCAGCTACAATAACCCCCGTTTCACTAAATACCCCATCAATAGACGTCTGGTCACTTAGGGACGAAGCAAATTACTTTGTAGAATATGATGCGAGTAATAGCCGCATTAAGGTCACTGTTAAATATGTCAATGGTTTTATAGATGACACTGAATATACCTTGGCAACTTTCAGTGGCTCAGGTACACCCTACAGGGATTACCTGTGCTCTGATGTTAATCAAGCAGGACACTGCAACAGCCCGTCAACACCTACATTACCTCTGTGCTTTGGACAATCGCTTTACAACGATTGCATATCGTATAACACCGGTACAAACACTTTTACTATCAATCCTAACCAAACTGTTCCAGGAGTTATGTTTATAGATGGCAACATTAGCTTAGGCAATGGGCATAGCATAACGACCATACTAGCCAGTGGAAATATCACTACCAATGGTCAGTTTCAACATTGGGCAGCAAACCGAGGTGGTTACGAAAAAATCTGCGAAGCAGAAGCTAGTCATGCTAAAGGCGGCGTTCAAAGGCGATACACAGAGGCTTATTCAACACACTTCCCAACCAACTTGTGTGACACCACCAATTCCACCTACCTACCAACACGCACTGGCAATATTGGACTTGCTGCTGGTGGAATAAATCCCGATCTTGGTGTTAATCCGGACGGCTTATATACCGGAGGTGATATCGATCTGGGTGCCAGTACAAATATAGTCGGTGCGGTGCTCGCTGGTAATATATTAGGCACCACGGGGCAAGTTGTCATACAAGGAGCAGTGTCGGCTGGCGCGTTTGGTGATGAGAATTCAGGTAGCAATTCATTGGGCGGCAGCACAACGATAGACTTCAATGAGATCGGAGATTTCAAGCCACTTGACTTACCCGATATGGCACCACCCGAGCCAGTTGGTCCCAGTATCACAACGGCCAGTGTGCTGTGGAGTCGACCGTTGTAGAGGTTATTTTTACACTTCTATACGCGCCTATTCTTAAATCTGTTTGAGTGATTTTATAACAATAAGATCACTCAGTCCAACAATTCAATGGGCCCCCATTGTGGGTATATATCGCCAGGACCTGGATTGTCTGGATGTGCACTACCGCCTAGGTGGTTCATCACACCCCACACAGCGTTCAGCGAGGAATGCACCGCGCCCTCCACCCAAGCGGGTGTCCAGCTAACGCCATCGCCCGCTATAAACACACCACGTTGTTCTACCGGTAGTTCTGCCTGCATAAACTGTCCAAACATGCGGCAGTTATATCGATAGTGGCCAGGCAGAGCACCTTTAAACGCGCCAAGAAAATTTCTATCGCTTTCCCAACTCACCGTAATGGGGTCACCCAAAATATGCTGTCGTATATCCACGTTCGGGTATATTTTTTCGAGTGCCGATAAGGCCAGCTCTACTCGCTGCTCAACCGGTAATGGCAACATTTTTAGTGCGTCGGTCATCCACGTGTAAGTAAGACAAATGACGGCGGGCTTATCTGGCCCGTTATCGAAAAAATAGGTTCCACGCGTTAGGCGGTCGGTCAGAGTCATCGACATCACATCATGTCCTGTCTCTGGATTTTTATCTTTCCAAAACGGACGGTCGACCATGACAAAGGTTTTGGAGGCTTGCATATAGCGAGTGCGATCGAGAGCCATCCACAATTTTTGATCAAATAGGTCTTCTTGAGTGTCGATCGCGGTTGTTAGCAAATGAGTTTGGCACGTAACGATAACTGCGCTGTATTCTTCGCAGCGCCCCCACTGATCTGTAATTTGCGTGTTGGATTCTTTACGTGCGATGCGGGTGACACCCGGTCGAGTTGCACCACCGTTCAATAGACAAAGCGTAGTGCCTTTATCCCAATGAGTGATCGACTGGGGCTCATGTTGCCATAGTTTGTGCAACACTTGCTCCACACCGCCGACGATATAGCGCTGATCATCATCAAGCTCTGTAACGTTGACTCGCAGAATTTCTAGCATTGAATTAGGAAAGTCAGAATCCCAACCGCCAGTGCCGAAGCCTACTTGCCCAAAGATCTCACGATGACGAAAAGACAGTGCCTGAAAGGCTTTGGAAGAGACGATGAAATCATAGAATGTGCGTTCATCCCAGTCTCGTACAATGGGATTCCAAATTGCTTTTATACGTGCTGGGTCTCGGTCACGAATCGCCTGTTTAAGCGCTGAGAACTGTAGGCTCTCTTCCAGTGCAGCATGGTAAGCCGCCGCCACTTCTTGGTAAATAAGCGGTAAATCGCTGAGTGTTTCGGCATAGTGTGTTTCACCTTCCAAATCAATAACAGTGGAGCCCGCCGCTGCTGTTAACGGATTAGGGAAAGGCCTGCTTTGTGCACCCACCTGATCCACATAGTGGTAGAAGCCAGTTGATGCTACAGGGAATCTCATTCCACCTAGCTCTGCGATAACATCAGTAGTGCCTTCGAAAACCTGAGAACGCAAGCGACCGCCAAATTGCCCAGACTCATAAACAATGGGGCGCAAGCCCATACGCATTAATTCATAGGCGGCAATGATGCCTGCAGCACCTGCACCAATTATCGCAACTTTGTCTCCATGCCTTGCAACCGGAATTTCACCCAAGCCAGCCGGGTGACCTATCCAGTCGTCGTAGGCAAAAGGAAAATCCGGACCAAAAGCGGTAACGGGGTTTTGAGTGGTCTGTGTCACCGTAGCTTCCTCATGAGGTGTATAGCTCGCTGCGTAAGTCATGTAAATAAGGTGTTGCCTTACGCGCATCTTCAATGCTTTGACGAGAGAGGGATGCAATAATTAACGCTTCGCCCTCTTGTGTTGCGCGTGCAATGTCTTCACCTAACGGGTCGCAAATACACGACAGACCACAGTAGGTAAATTCACCCTCACAACCCACATAGTTTGCATAAGCAATATAGATTGCGTTCTCCTGAGCACGGACAGGTACCATGTTGTTCGCTACGCTATAAAATGGCACCATGTTGGCCGTAGGCGCAAGGATGAGTGTCGCGCCAGATTGAGCATAAAAGCGTGCGACCTCCGGAAACTCAATGTCGTAACAGATAGCCATAGCTATTTGCCAACTTTTATAAGTAAAAGGCGTGCAAAGCACGGCTCCAGCAGAGAACTGGGCTCGATCAACATCACCATATAGATGAGTTTTTCGATAAACGCACAAAGTTGCACCGCTAGGTTCTATGAAAGCCGCACTGTTATAGACAAGGTCGTCCTCAGCCAATTCTGGGAACCCAACCACTATGGCGATGTTGTGTGTTTTTGCCAATGCGGCGACTTGTTGCAGCATGTTTCCATCAATTTTTTGAGCGGCAGCGCGCACAGCTGGCACACCGATATTGTAGCCCGTTAAAAACATCTCGGGCGTAATCAGAATATCAGCCTGCTGTGCTGCAGCACGCTCTGCAGCCCTGCTAAGAGATTGTAGGTTGTTGGTCAGCGCATTATTGCCGCTAACCGGAGTTGTTTGCATGATGCACAGTTTCATAGCGGGGTTATTTTCACGACTGCCGATGCTTTGGGTGATTCTAGTTGGAATACTTTGGCTTGTCTTAACTCACGCAATATAAGCAAATCGCATTTGCGCAGTTGCGCAGTTGAGGAGGCTGCACTACGCTAGAACTCTAGAGAGGCCCTTTCTCACTGGATCAACTCGCCATCGCCTCTGTCTAGCGTGGAATATTTTACATCAAGGAGCCTTCTCATCATTGATGCTCAAAACCCTAAAAATCTGCGCATCTACGATTTAGAAGTCGAGTACTTTAGTCTTGGGGTAGCGGCTATCAGCTGCTGCGTATAGGAATGTGTCGGAGTGTCTAACACGGTATTGGTATTGCCACACTCTACAATACTCCCTTGAGACATAACAAGAACCCTATCGCATGAGTGTCTCACCACATCAAGATCGTGCGTGATTAACAGATAGCTATAACCTGCACTACTCTGCAAAGATGCCAGTAAGTTGAGAATTTGAGCTTGCACAGAAACATCCAACGCTGATGTGGGTTCATCCAGTATGATCAATTTGGGCTTTAACGCTAGCGCTCTGGCAATGGCCACTCTCTGAGCTTGCCCACCCGACAAGTCGCCAATTTTTCTGGCCATAAGCTCTTCACTTAAACCCACCTGCCCCATTAGCAAAACTACACGTTTTACATTGACGAGATCCTGATCTGTACATTTTTGTCAGCTCACCATCGCATATACCGGTTATCAATGCTGCCATCTGATCGCGAATCCCAATAACGAATGCAAGTGTAGTCTGCGCAGTCTTGGATACAGCGTTAAGGATATAGAGAATCCAGTTTTGCCAAGCAATACTTTTATCAGGTTCGTCATCAGACTCTCTTATTGCTTGAAGCAGCAGATAGTACTCCGCCTTGTTCTCGTAAATGTATCTAATCAATTACAAGATAGGCGTATCAAGCAATCCAGTACGTGCTAGATACAGTACGTTAAGGTTACGACCAATACGATCGTTCCCATCTGGGAAGAGATGTATGCTCTCGAATTGATGGTGCATTAGCGCCATCTTAATCAGAGGATCTAGCTCGCATACCTCGTCGTCGTTAACGACACATTTCAGTGCTGTCACGTGTCGATTGATGTTATCTGGAATCTAAGGTGGGACGTACACGACATTGCCGCCTAAGCTCAGCTAAATGTCGGTTCACTTCAGCAAGTGCTTTATAGATCTCGAGAATTTCCAGCTAAGCTAGCGGAGGGAAGTCTGGGATTTGATAGGCCGACTGGTGGCAAGTCAATTGAGAAATATGTCTAAACAAAAAAATATCCGGTTACATCACCCAACTGGGTGATGTGCTGAGCTCCACTATTTGCAACTATGTGCATTGACACCTGACCAGCTATTGGCTCTTTTCTAAAGGGGACAACTGCCATCTTGGGTCGTGGTTTTCAATCAAACTTCTCAGAACAATGGAGCTCCAATGAAATTTGTCGCAATGATCGTATTCACAGCATCCGCGTTAACTGGTTGTGCCGCTGCCGTTCCTGAACCACCCAAAGTTCGAATTTCATCTGCAGCCGAACTCACACCACTCTTTGGAAAGAGGCTGACATTTAAAACGTACCATTCAGTCATTAACGAAGACAACACAATAACAGGAGAAGCAAGTGGTACCCAGATCGGAGGCACTTGGAAATTTGTCGATGGGTATTTCTGCAGGGAAATGACAGAGGGCCCTGAAGGGGTTATGAAGATACCCCGTGATTGTCAAGTGCTGGAGGTAGCAGGCGATACACTTTTCGGCACTCGTGACAAGGGTAATGGGACTGATTTTTATTTGGAAATACAGCAATAAACCACTCGCAGTCCTTCACTCCGAATTAGTACTTTGCTCAGAGCATCTCTCCAGTGCCAACAAGGGAGGACGACGTCGATCCAAATGGTGAGCCGGCAAAGGACCAATCCGACTCACTCTCTGGGGTCAACGCAGCAATTTTCAGCCCTGCAACGACAGCCTCCTTCTCTTGTTGCCTTAAGTAGGTACATGCAACATGCCGTTTGAAGCAGAGCTCCCTAACACCTAAACAAGCTCATGAAAACCTAAACTCGAAAACGTTTTACAAAACGTTCAGCAGCACCACAAACACATCAAAACGAAATGCAATCAATTGTCAGATCACCCCAACATCACTTGAATAACAACGCACACACCCCGAAATTAAAGATGTACTTAATGGAGCATCCTCATGGATCTGACAAAACGTAAGTCGTTAAAACGAATAGCTGGTGTCGTAGTGGCAGGAAGTGGAATCAGCCTTGCACAAAACTCTCTGGCAACAAACTCATACAACGTAAAATTTAACAATTCAGAAAATGAGGATTCATTGTCGAGTCTTCATGTCTATACAAGAGTTTCAGCGTCTACCAACGACATTGAAGTTGTCATTGCCAACACAGGCAAAGAGTCAGCACGCATCACGCAAATGACTCCATCACAAACAAGCACTGCACGTGGCGTATTCAACTTTGCGCAACTGATGGAACAGGGTGATCTTGTGCTTGAGGCGGGGCAATCTGTATCAGTACCCATGACAAAGCATCCGGTAGTTGTAGGAACCCCTGTTAACGCGGCAAAACACGCATCGTCACTGACACAATCACTACGCTCATCGTTTAGTGTTATTACCGATAACGATGCATTCGCACGTGTCGATGTTACTGGCAATTTCCAACTGAGCTAGGAGTTTTGCGCGGTACAAAATAATCAGTAGCCGCATAGCTTCGCAGAAGTCATTAGTTAACGCTAGGCGCACTCACTCGGGCCAATGGTTTTTCATTGATAGGCAAATGTATTGCCGCAGCCAGAAGCCCGAGTACAACCCCTGCCCACCACATACCGTTATAACTACCCGTGGCGTCATAAAGAACACCTCCCAACCAAACACCCAGAAAGCTTCCGATCTGATGGCTTAAAAATACAATGCCAAACAGCGTTGCCATATAACGAATACCAAACACCTGAGCTATGATGCCCGTGGTTAGCGGTACAGTTGAAAGCCACAACACTCCCATTGCCGCAGCAAACACAAGCACCACCAATGGCGTTTTGGGCAAGATCATCAGCGCTGTAATCAGCACCGCACGCAGTACATAAATAGCTGACAGTGCGTACTTCTTACTGAACTTGTGTCCAACAAAACCTGCCAAAAATGAGCCTGCAATATTGAACAATCCAATCAATGAAAGACTCCAGGCGCCAATCGCTGGCTCCATTCCCAAATCACGTAAATAGGCTGGAAAATGCACTGTGATAAAGGCTACGTGAAACCCACATACAAAAAAGCCTATTGTCAGCAACACAAACCCTCGGTGGGCAAATGCTTCTGTCATCGCCACCCGTAAGCTCTGGTCTACCGCGCTCTGGCGTTCTTGGGCTGTCGCCGATGGAAGTACAAACGCCAACGGGATAAGAAACAACACAACTAACGCAAGCATAGAAAGCGCTGAGGGCCAGCCAATCGTTTGTATCAAGCCTTGCGACAATGGTGAGAAAACAACTTGCCCAAGCGATCCGGCTGCCGTTCCAAGGCCTAGAATGATCGAACGTTTCTCTGGCCCCACCACCTTGACCATGGCAGCCAAGGCAAGTGAAAAAGCAGAAAACGCAATACCCAATCCACTTAAAATACCAGCGCTTGCATAAAGCATCGACGCTGATTCAACAGTACCCATCAAATACAGGCCCATGGCGTACACCAGTGCGCCCGCCATGATGACTCGGGAGGCACCCAATTTATCCGCCAGCATGCCAGCGATCGGCAAGCCCAGCCCCCAGAACAAATTTTGTAATGCGAGCGCCAAAGCAAACGTTTCACGTGACCACCCACGAGCCTGCGTCATGGGCTCAAGAAACAGCCCAAGTGCGGATCTGGCGCCGAACCCGATAGCCGCAATCAGGCAACCAGATAAGATCACAACAATAGGTACACGCCACTGGCTTGAAGACATAGAAAATTCCTTTGTGAAGATAACAAACACGAATTGCCTGCTCCAACAATGCATGACAGCCTGCATTCAAGCAGATTGTCGCAGTTCGTCTGCATTATCCCTTGAGATCGAATGTTGAATCAAAAAAATCTCTATCTCTTTTTTGAATGTCGATTGTGGTTATCGATCGACCATTCTTAGCCGGGTACCCACAGCTCTTGAGATGAGTGGCAAACCCAGCGTATCAATCGCCTAATCTCCACAAACGCTCTTTTTGATACCACGCCAGCGTCATAGTGATGCTGGCTCTAACAACTATGTCTCTGGCCACAGGATAAGTCGTGATCATCCAAATCAAGATCTTTAGCTATGTTGCAGCAAGACACGTTAAGCATTCAATTTTAGCGAAGAGCAAAAATATGTTTCAGAGGTGAGTGTAAGCAGGCATTTTTTTGTAAAGTCGGCTGCCATGAAATATTAATTTTTTGCAATGTAAAAATAGCAAGTAAGAAAAATACATCCAGCCTTAGGGTTGGACTCCCCATTGGCTTAGGGAAACTGTTTACAAGTACGAGTCATTTAATTGCCAGGCAATACTTTTGTGAACATTGTGTTGTCCAGCTCCATCCATCACTTGCTTTCAGCAATGCCTATATCTGTTATCGTGTCGTCGTTGTTCATTCGGTACGTCGAGTTGCACTTGGCTTTCGGATGCAGGGAATATTATTGTCTTGTAATAATTGATAGGGAACGTCGTGAAAAAAAGTCTATTTTTGGTTTTGTGCGCGCTTGCTTTTAACATCTACGCCAATGATCCTTCCCCAATACCCGGCTTGACTGTCAGCGATAGCAGAATCACTTGGTCAAACAGACAAGGGTGGATGCAAGTTCAAGACGCTGAGAACTTTGCGGTGGTGGAGGGATGCGAAGGGCAAATCATCACATGCGCTGTTACTAACGGTCGCGTGTACCTGGTAACCGATCACACCAATAATTGGAAATCAACCAATGTCAGAGCATCAGTGGGCGACGTAGCCCCTGAAAGCTCAAGTACCTGCAAGGCTCAATACAGCTTCCCAGAAGACGACGCCTGGTATCAATTGCAAGAAAAAAATACGTACTCAACCGTCTGCAAGACCTCTGGTACTGCTGCGCTGGCACCACCGTGCTCACTCGATCCCGGAACGTATCAGCTGGTCGAGTTTCGCAGCGGCACAATATCCGCTGCTGATACAGAAGTTCGCTGTGATGTGCCAACAAGTTCTATCTCAACAATAAGCCCCAACTCATCAGCAAATTCTGTCTCATCATCAGGATCGTTAGACACAACGGAATTTACTAACTTCCCAATAGCCACAGGTGTGGGCTACGGCTCATTTAGAAACACTACGTGGCAAACCATGATGCGAAACGCCAGCATGATATGGGCTGGATCTACTTCCAATATCAGAACCGCTAACGTCAACGGTCGAAAAGCGCAAATTCACAGGATGAACCCAACGCCAACTAGCCGCAACGGAGGCACAGACAGGGTTAATGGTGCGTTTAATATATCCCGAAGAACAGAGGCAACGCTTGTTCAATGGGTAAGAATGGAGCCAAACTATGCGATGGGGCGGAAACAACAAGGGGGCAAATGGGGCTTCGGACTGGTCGGTGGGTCAGTGCCCACTGGCGGTAGTAGCGCCACCGACGGATTCTCCATAAGGCTCGCACCCTACGGTGATCTATCACAGCCTGATACAAAATCTGAAGTGGGAATGCATCTTTACGTCTATTCTGCCGACAAGGTCAATCGACGTTATGGCGATGAATTGCCACTGATAGATCCCAAAACCAATCAAACCTTTGTAATGCCTCGTGATGGCTCGTGGGTGCAGTTTGCTATGTACGCCAAGATGAACAGCTCAGTAGGTGCGCGTGATGGTATTTTGCGAGGCTATGTCAATGGCGTTCTCATGCTTGAGCAAACCGGTAAACAGTGGTACAGCTCCGGCAAGTCTGGAAGCCCCCATATCGATCAAATTCTTGTCAACACATTTATGGGCGGCAATTCCGGCGCGTGGGCTCCTTCAAAGGCCAACGAAATTATGTTTTCCGACATTAGCCTTGGATTTAGCGACAAATAAGCGTCACGCAAGTTGCTGAAGTACAGCTCACGCCAACGCTGTTCAGAATACGTTTATATCGTTCTTCGCCGAGCAAAATTGCACGTAACAGGAATTGCTAATGGGAATGGTGGTTAGCTTGCATTAGCACAGCTCAGGATTTCATAAGTCCGAATCATAGCTTTCGATTCCTTGTCCTTACGGATAAGCCACGTTGCATTTGTTCGGTCAATTGTTGTCAACTAACTTATTCATCGCAGCAACGCTGTACCATCATAGTAAGCTGAGGTTGAACCATCGTTCATGGTAAGACTCTTGGCAATAATGGCTTTTCAAAAAGATCTCTTTAAGTCGATTACCAGAAGCAACACGGGAACAACACGAGACTTCATCTTCCGATTCCTCGGATTTATAGTTGCTCTGATGCTCAGTACCTCAGCGTGGTCTCACAGTGGCCACGACCATGGCGATGACAAACCCGTTGTAGCAGCTGATGTAAGCTCTTCACGATTTGCGTTTGAAACCAGCTTTCTTTAACTGCTGATAGGCGAGGCCCAAGGCGAGGTGCTCACTCTTTATCTCGACACATTTGAAACAAATGCTCCTGTGGCAGGCGCGCTCTTAAATGTTACCGATGGGGCCGACGACCAAGTTGCAGAGGAGAGTTCCACCGAGACCTATAAGATCTCTGGCGACTGGGTAGCAATCAGTGGCCAACATGATCTCATCATCTCGATCACTGCAGGCGAGGATGCGGATTTGATGCTGGCCGAACTTATCGTGCCAGAGCCAAGGGCACGGTAATAACTACTTAAAGCTTGAACTACCCAATACCGCTGAATCACTTGGTGCCGTCGCCACGGCTAATCTGGCATCCGGAAAAAACTAGTCAAACACTTTATTACTAGTGAAGGCTTAGGTTCTGGCAGCACGCACTTACTGTATTTTGGCCTTGGAAAAAACGAAACCATAGACTCAATTAATATTCAGTATCTTACAGGAGCTATTCAAACACTGGAAAATCCGGGTATTAACAAGACGGTTAAAACCGATGAATAATGATAAGCCAATGACCACCACCCCTAACAATTGGCTCGTTATCACAGGCTTACTTGGGATGTTCGCTGCATTGGTCACGGGGGTAGGAGAATACTTTTTATTGTATGCACCCGAATTAAAGCATGGTGCAGAAAATAATTACGCCAATTTTCTACACCCTACTGAGCAACAATTGAAGCTTGGATATTATCTACGTGCCTTTGGTGCGCCGTTCTACATTATTGGTTACTGGCATATCGTCTGTATGCTTAAGCAACGAGAAAAATGGATGGGCTGGCTGATTTTAGCATTCGCCCTATTCGGTTTTATGTCTGGCCTTGTATGGTTACTATCAAACGCCTATCAGGGGATTTTAGTACAGGCGGTAGCCGCCAATAGTGGTGATGTGGCAACAAAATTATTAGAAGTTCAAACCAAGGTAGACAAACTCAGCGCCCCCTTATTGCAGGTAATTCGTATTCAAGTGTTGGGCTTACTTCAATACACGGCCAAATAAAATGTAAACCATTGGTCTTGTAATCTACATTGACTCCACTGTCGACAACGATTTTTCAAGATCATCAATAGTTAACGACGATTTGACGACCATGGCATTTGTTCGGACGAAAGCCCTGTCACTAGAAAAGAAGTGAGCGTAATGCTTACCTCCCCCATGTACTGCTAATGAAGCATACGAGGGATACACAAACCGTTTATCCACCAGCTCAAGCACCTTTACTTTCGAATGACAGAACATAAGATTTGTCAGCCCCGCCCCTGTTTGGCTAACAATCAAGTTCGCATCTCTAAATACTGCGATTTTTTGAAATAGAGTTAGCGGTGTGAGTTCGATAACATCGAATCCACGGTTTTCCAGAAACTCACGCACCTCTTTTTCATTCAGAAACATACGATTCGGCGCATCACTCCGGGAAATGTAGACCTTCTTGCCTGCCACAGACGGAGTGCTTGCTGCTTTTTCTAGTAACGTTTTGTTGTACTTATCGATTGCCCAGCCTGGAGAAATCGCCGAACCTTTGCCCCTTGGCGCACTGCTCGCTAACAAGCAGTCGAACTGCAAACATTCCAGTGGTCGAAGTTCGATTATCTGAGAACGTTCAAATCCTAACGCAGCCAAACTGTCCCACTGAAAATCATATTTCAATGGAGGAACCAGAACGTGATCAATTTTATCTAACGAGTGAAAACGCTCTATTAGGAACAATCGCGCCAAAGCATCAACAAACCAATGGAAGTAATTACCTTCTGCCGCAACAACATTGCCATAAAGATTTGCAGTGACACCACTAACGACCTTTGATACCGCTAGGTGCCGCCTAGAGGGTACTCGCACTTTTCCTCGATTATAGGAAAGCTTCCCAATACGTTCGCCCGTTCGAGCGAAGACAGAGCGATGAGTTGATTCATTGGTATAGCTGGTGGCCGCATATATTTGATGCACAACGTGCTCGTGTTGAGTATGGACTAGCCCGTCATCAAGCACGTGATCCTCAACCCGAGTAACCGTCCCTAGATTAAAATAGCTCAAATCGATGGCACGCGTTTCATGGCAGTGCCATTCGTCAGCAACCGGATCAAGAGGAAGATTTGGCCCTAGATCAACACGTTTTTTAAAATACAATGGTAAACCCATCAACGGTTCTTTAACTAGCGTTTTGACTTTCTCACAACGATTAGCCGAAAAATAACGCTTTAAAAGTAAGCTGATTTCGTTAATAATTTGCACAAACCAACCTCCCCTTTGTAACCAAGATGCGAATTATTACATACACACGGGAGCATCTAGCGGATGCTACGTGCGTTTTGCTCTCCCAGTCGCAATGTCGAACGCCTTTTCTCGCTCGATCATGATCGCGCAATGAATCATGAGTGTTGTCACGCTCGACAAATCGCTAGGAAGAATAACTGTAAAAAAGGTTTACCACAGTTTGTCCCGAAATTAGAGCACTCGCTCACAAAAAACCTCTGCATGTCCATTGAAAAGAACATTCAAGAAGAAGCTAACTCATTGATCTAATAAGAGGTTAGGGATAGAACCGAATTGCCAACCACGTTGTGGCAACCACGAACTGCCAACCACGCTGTGCCAATCACGCTGCAGCAACCATGCCGTGACAATCACGTTGTGGCAGACACTGCCGTGCCACAACATGGGATTTTCAGCCCGTTAACGACGAACTATTCCTTTAGATTCAGAGAGTTAGAAGCTAGCAAAGGCATAACGCCGATGCGACCTTGATGACGAGCAGCGGCTACCCTGAGTTTGCCTCATTGGTATAAGCGCATAGAACGATGCGCCTATTCAGGGACGCTGGTGGCTGGGGAGCTCAATGACGTAACTATCGACCGTGCCTGAATCGTACCAATCAGACCCGTAAAGCAGGCGTGTTCCGCTAGGACTGATGGTGACGTGTGGTTCGCCAAAATAGGGCCTGTATTCTCCATTCTTCGCCAGCTTGCCAGTTGAACGGTGATGAGCCAAGCGACACACTTCAGTGTCGGATGGATCAGTATTGACCAGATATATTTCGCTGAAGAAGGTGGTGGCTTTTTTCTTCCCATCCAGAAATTTCAGTTGCTCTGGGTAGCCTACACTCGACATTGCGACCCAACCCGGTTTTTTGTATGCCTGCGATGAAATGTGTGTGCTACTCGTTGTGTACGGGTAGCCTCCGCTTTCGCCAATGACTGTTCGACACTTGCCCGTTTCGAGGTTGTACTCGGTAAGATGCCCAACACCGCGATCAGGGTCACCGTCGCAGCCCTTGGGTGCATGATCAAACGTCACTTGATACAGCGCATCCTGCCCATCCCACGTTTTCCCCAGGTTGGCATGTTCATGGAATTTTTTCATATCGAGCTTGTGCACTACCGACTTTAAATCTGGTGTCAGTATTTTCCCCTGAAGCCAAATGTATTTACTCGAAGCTGTCGCGATGGGTGCGCTCCACGAGTTCCAGTCCGTTCCCGGTCCCATGCGCATACTGTGAGTCTCACCTGTGCTGATTCTATACGTCACGCCAAAGTAGTGCTTTTCCTCGGACGAACGGTCCCAGCAACGAAACCCGAAAAGGTCATCATCCAGCGACTGCATGTGGACATCGCCACCGGGATGCGTGACCGTGCCACCGCAAATGTTAGAAAAATCCTTGATGAGTGTCCTCTCTTTCGCTTCAACATTGACGCTGTATAGCTTGCCGCCCTCACGATGAGCTTTGCTGGAGTAATACAGTATGTCCGGATCCGTGTGGCTCCAGAATACGTCTTCGAGGTCACTGGGAGTAATATCCAGTTTACGTATCACTTCATAAGAATGACCATCTAGAAGATAGTGTCCAGATTGACTGCCAGTGCGATAGAGCACCATACGGCTTTCATCAGCATTCCATGCTTGTACAGTGCTATAGACCGGCTTGAATACTTCGCCAGGCTGGCTATCAGTTATGCGTGTTACTCGAGTGCCGAAAACAGGTTCGCGATAAGCTGCCATGTGGGGAGGCTTGGCAACCAAGGGAATCGCTACCGGATCATTGTGTGTGATCAAACCTTCGCATAAGCTGGCTACAGCGAGGTTCGGAACAAGCAATAAACCACCTATGAACGGAGCAATCCGCAGACGAGCAACATTGCGGCCTCTATCTGATAGGCGTGCACTGCGTAGTTGATGGGGCATGAACTGATGGTCTCCGTTGAATGGCTATCTGGCCAAGTGTTGCACATATTTTGCCACTATTCAGCCTCTGATATCGGCTATCAGAGCAGGGAACTAAATCTTCCTAGAAGGAACAGACCGAATCTTGAACGTCGAGAGTATCGAATTATTTACATTCGGCCGCTATGCTAATTAACGAGGATTGTTGCACTAACTCTCAAACGGGCTTTGAGTTGCGTTATCTCACACTCTCAGGGCCTTTAAACCGATAAACATCCGCCCTTGTGCTAACAAATACCTAGTGCGCAAGAGTTAACAGTTCTGTCAATTAAAGCGCATAATCCGTATTGCTTAACATTTTTTAACTGGATCTTGGCGCCAAACGGTATCAATACCACCCTTCCCATTCCTCATTCACGCGATACTTGCCCCAGTCAATTTTTAAGGTAGGCAAGTATGAAAGTTCAACTTCTAGCACAATTAGTTTCTGAGCGCATCAGTGAACTAGCACCAGATAAAACGCGCACCACATCGTTACTGGCCATGTCTCTCCTTCTCACCGCGTGCGGATCATCGGGCGGCGACAGTAGTAACGGTGCATCTGCCACGACACAGCCCAGTGATAACGAAAGCATCACAATCGGCATTCCTATTGAAAACGACACCACGCCATCAACACCTCCCAGCTCTAGCGACGATGATAGCGTGACAACTCCGCCTGCTGAACCAGTCACGCCAGTTGATCCGCCTGCTGAACCAGTCACCCCAGTTGATCCTCCTGCTGAACCAGTCACGCCAGTTGATCCGCCTGCTGAACCAGTCACGCCAGTTGATCCGCCTGCTGAACCAGTCACGCCAGCTGATCCTCCTGCTGAACCAGTCACGCCAGCTGATCCTCCTGCTGAACCAGTCACGCCAGCTGATCCACCTGCTGAACCAGTCACGCCAGCTGATCCGCCTGCTCAACCAGTAGCTCCAGTTGAACCACCAGCGCCTGTCATTACATCAACTCTAGTAACGTTCGACATCACGGTACCTGTGCATGTCTCAGATGAGTTGCAGCTGGATGTATTCTCGGGAGACAACGAATTACAAGCGGCCTGGGTGGTTGATGAAACCTGGACGGTTACTGATACCTTGCCAGCAAACTCAGTGTCAGAACTACGCGTTGTTTTCTATGATCACTTTGGTTCAACCACACTGGCAACTTATGATTCAACTGTGGAAACAGCAGAACGGGAAGCTCAGGATTTTACGGTTAACGCCGACGAATTTGACTCAACCATCTGGGATAACGATGGCGATGAGATAAGCAACCTGGATGAATTGATTGCAGGTACAGATCCAGACTTTGCTGAACTTGTTGGCGCACCCAACGAGCCACCTGGCTTAACCAGTGTTCAATACTCTGGTTTCGATTTGGAACTTTTCTGGTCGCGGGGCACAGATGACGACGGCGTGGTTATTGGCTACGACATTTTTCGTGATGACGAACAAATCACTGATCGCTTGGATGCCTTGAGTTTCTATGATGGCAGTGTTCAGCCAGAAACCGACTACACCTACGACATCTATTCGGTAGACAACGATGGTCTTCGAAGTCGTGCAGCAACACTTTTGATTACAACGCCTGAAGATACCCCAGTAAACGGCCCAGCGAATGCCGCTTCACTGACCGGTGGTGGCAGCGCCTCTTGGTTTATAAGCGATGGCTTAACAACCACTAGCGGCACAGGACCTAGCGGTTCGTGCTCTTACTCTGGAGGCGCTGGTTCTGGTGTGGGCATTAGTGATTCCAGACTGCCGAACAATGGTGATGCCTTCGACCTGGGATCACTGATGTGGGTTAACGGCGTGCAAGTGGGCGGGTTTTTGCGATCAGCGACAGCTTCAACGTCTAACTTTGCTTCTGTACCTATCGCTAACTTACAAGTCCACACAGAATTTCATGCAATCAGTAGCTTGCCTGTTTTGAGAAACCTGACCTCTTTCACTAATGACACGAGCGAAGATATTTTCGTTGTCATTAATTGGGCTTCTAACTTTGGAGCAGATAGTGGCAATCGCATCATCACAACCAGTAGTGGCGACAACACGTTTGCAGCTAACGACCGATGGGCGATAACTGATGACGCTAGCGATGGTAGTCGTGATCCTGCGAACACCACTGTATTCTACGGCCCAGACTCACCAGTATCCATGTCTGTATTTACCAACACTTCAGTGTTCAATTGCCACGGCTCAGAGGGTCTAACAGCACGTATTGATGTCACAATACCAGCCGGTGAAACTCGAGCCTTGATGCTTTTCCATGGAATGTCGGTAACACAAGACAACGCTCGTAGCTTGGCTAGCATGTTCGATGACACGCCAACACTTGCTAGTCCATTGACAGAGGGGTTGACTGAAGCACAGTTACTTAATGTGATTAACTGGAGCTACTAAAAGAAAGGGCAGATCCGAATCATTGGTTCTGCCCGTTTTCTCGATCCGACTAACGGGTGGTTTTTTATTCAACTAAACACCCAGTCTTTCCCCGCACTACCAGAGGTGCGGTAAGCCTTACAGCATCATTGGCTTGGGCCCAAGGATGATTGCGAAAGCCCTGTGTTTGCTAATCTTGTGCAGTGACAGTGTCGCTGTTGCAGGAACGACCGTAATCAATAACATTGAGTCAGTACACGAGTCGCCTCTCTGCCTTGATCAATTGGGCACGACTAGTACGCTACTAGCACGGCAACTCGACTCCACACTACATTTCAAACTGCTGCATACCCTGCATATTGCGCTTATATGCGCCTGAACTATTGAACTACTACGGCATATAATGGGTCGAGAGTCTTGTGTGCTGGACGATGCCTGATTGTTGGGTTGAGTGGGAGATCACATTGGCTTCACACCTCTCAAATTTTCTGGATTTGCACAAACCCAACGCCATATTTCAGCCGTAAGAAATGTGTGAATTTACTATTCCCAATAGAGCTAGAGTTGCTGCATCCAGCGAATACAGTTGTATGATTCCTGATGACTTTAGTTTTGCGACAGCCAAGTATCCAGACAATATCGCGCTTTGGAGTGAAGATCAGGTACTCAAGTACAAGGAGTTAGATCAACTCACAACATCACTAAGTGCTTGGCTGAACAATCGCTTGCCTGGGCATGGACATCGTATTGCGGTACTGATACCCAAGTCTACTGAGGCAATAATCGCGATCATTGCGGTGCTTAAATCAGCCAACACGTATGTACCCCTCAGTGAAAGCTGGTCCGATGGGCGAATATCGAGAATATGTGAGGATAGTCAGTTTAGTTTTGCACTGTCATCCATCGATATGTCAGGTTTTCAAGTACCCGAAAACAACACGCTAATGACAGGTACGCCTCAATGGCGCGAAGCAATCCACTACCCATCAACCAGCAACTACAAAGCACCCATTGTTGCTGAAGCATCGTTGGCCTACATACTCTACACCTCGGGCTCAACTGGCACACCTAAAGGTGTTTGCGTGTCTCACAGAGCCGCATATCACTTTCCGAATTGGGCGAAATCCGAATTCGAAATCAGCGATCAGGATCGTGTAGCTTCCGTTTCCCCGCTCACATTCGATTTAACAACTTTTGATCTATTTGCCACCTTTGCAGCTGGAGCCACCCTATACCTTGTGCCAGATAAGCTTAAAGTCTTTCCTGCGCGCTTATCAGAATTTTTACAACATCATAAAATTAGTGTCATTTACGCAGTGCCATCAACATTGATTTTGCTTTTGCAACGTGGAAAGCTAGACCATCGAAACCTGGAGTCAATAAAAACTGTGCTGTTTGCTGGCGAAGAGTTTCCTGTTGCACAATTCAAGCAATTAAGACAATTGCTACCAGCACACATCAACTACTGTAATTTATACGGACCAACAGAAACGAACGTGTGCAGCTTTTATCGTGTGCCTGAAAAATTAGACGTGACTACAATGCCTATTGGTTACGCTCTACCTGATACATTATTGTTTCTACGCAATGAATCTACAGATTCAAGCAATGTAACTACTGGAGAGCTCTGCGTTGCTGGTCCAACAGTAATGCGTGGATATCATGCTCACAATGATTCAGCTGCCAGTTATTTTTTAAATGATCCACGTGATATAGAAACCCGAGCGTACGCTACTGGCGATCAGGTCAGTCTTTCTATCAATGGCATTTTAAATTTCCACGGAAGGCTTGATAAAATGGTCAAGATATGGGGATATCGAGTTGAGCTAGGTGAAATTGAATCGTGCTTGCGAGAGTTAGACAACGTGACGCAGGCCGCAGTCGTAAAACGCCAAAAACCAGCATCAGGCGGCGAAGAATTAGTCGCATTTGTAAGCCTGCAACACAACATAGCCGACAACGATGAAAGTGCATCCAATGTATTTAGCAAAAAAGCTTTTGCGCACTGTAAAAACAATTTGCCACCCTACATGGTCCCAAGAAAAATCAGTATTCTTGAAATACTACCACTTAACGGTACTGGGAAAATTGATCGCTTACAGCTTGAAAAGCTTGCCAACTAACAAATCATAAACACATGATAAATAGCTCTAGATGACACAACTAACCACACATGAACGCATTATCAATTTGATATGCAACGACGTTGCCGTAGGTTTATCCGTTGATGAAGTCTCCAACGAGTCGTCATTGTTTGATGATCTGAGCCTCGATTCTATCCAACTGGTTGAACTTTTCACCAAGTTGGAGGCAGAATTTTTAATCGAACTTGATGACGACGATTTAGACTTCCAACATTTTGCATCAGTTAATTCTCTTGCCAGTTTTGTAGATACTATGGTGACAGCTGGCGGTGGGGATGGTGCTTAGAAAACCGCTGAGATGGTTGGATAAACCGCATTTTCAAAAACAAGTGTTCTTTGTCGATTTTGCGGGTGTTGCTTTAACTCCTGTTGGCCGAGGCAACAAACCTATCCACTAACCAAGTTGATATCGAATCGGTCAATAGCTGTCTATCTTGTGATAATGGAAAAACGTGGTCTGCGTCCTCCAGATAGAGTATTTGTATATTGTCACCAAACGTGATTTCAGGAAATGCATCCACATGCTGATCTTTATAATTATATGGCCAACTACCAGTAAAGATGCATAGATTGCTTGCATCCCTGTCAATGAATGTTTGATACTCCAGTGCGGTTCTTTTCCGATCAGGCACTGTCCATCTGAAAGGAATAGTGATTGATTCGAAGTTTGGTATCGACGTTTTTTTTCGAATTTTATCGACATATTCGCTTATGTTAGACAGTCTAGATTTCCACGCGCGTTTTTTAAATAACTGGGGTATCTTTCGATGTACTACTTCATTAACATAATAACGCGGTGTCTTAAAGTAATAGCCATCGATGCCAACGGCGCCCACGATACGCGTATCTGCCAGCATGGCTCGGTGAGCATTATCAGCTCCTGTGCATATCCCCATCACAACAAATTTTTGATCGTTGAACCTGCTTTGCAGATAATCCATTGCTGCTTTAACATCTTCAATTTGCTGTTTGTCTCTTGCAAGACTGTCACTACGCCTTTCACTATCACCAATGCCTGATATGTCAAAGCGAAAGCTCTTGAATCCGATGCTACTAAAGTGTCTGGCTAATCGCACGTATAAGCGATAAGGTCCCACGTTAGGCAGTAAGCCAGAGTTCAGCAATAGCACAACAGGGCGCCTTGTCAGGTCCTTATTTAACTTTTTAGCATCCGTGTAAACACCAACTAAAGCCGACTCTGTACCAAAATCACAAGCAATTTCACGCATCTACTTTATCCATGATGCATCTAACTATAGTAAACACACTTTTTCCAGGCAACCAAGCCAGTAAATCGTCATGATTTTGAATAGACGATATATTGTCGTTAACCTGTTCAAACACCAAGCGTTCGGTCACACGATTAAGACGTTCTGCTAAGGCCGTAAAGTGCGCAGTTTGTTGATTAATAACTAGATGCACAGTTGCACAGCTTGTTAGAAGTGGGCCATTGAGTAAATCTAGTTTCTCCAGATCACGTCGTATGTTGTCAGTGCAATGAAACCCTAAAATTTCAAGATTAGATTGATTGACAATATTTTTCTTGATCGCTTTTGAATTCTCTATTGAATGCAAGTACCGGTTTTCGAATAAATTAATAAACTCACCACTACTGATAACTGGCTCCCACAGAATAAATTTTTCAACTGACACGTTTGACAGGCTAGCTGCAAGAGTTGCTCCGTAACGAAAGCCTACGATTGATAGTTTGCTAAAGCCTGACACTTCAATCAATTTTTGAGCTGCGGTATTTATATCGTGTTGCCAACGCTCTGGACTACCGTCTTCGTCTTCACCCAAGGAATTGCCACACCCAAAATAGTCAAACCGCAAAACATAATAACCTTCCGAGGCGAGTAAGGAGGCCAGCCGGTGATATCCCCATGCAATGTTGTTAGCTTCAGTAAATATTGAATTACATAGTAGTACCGCGCCACGTGGGCTTTGAGCTTGCGACGGCTCATGCAGTCGTGCATACAACTCATCGTTGGCAAAGAAGAATGTTGTCATTGACGGCAGAGATTGTTTGTTTGGCGAGTTAACACACTCCACAGTTTCATCATCAAAATCTTGCAATAACTCGCGAATCGTACCTGACGCCATAGCGACAGGATCTATTTTGATATGCAATTCGCTTCGAATTCTGGACAACACTTGCATAGCGAGCAGCGAATGCCCGCCAAGATCGAAAAACGTTTGATTTACCGGTACCGTTTCAGTTTGCAGTACATCGGTCCAAATCTCAGCTACCGCCTTTTCCAGCCGCGTTTTTGCTGTCAACAAAGTTGAATTTGTGTTCACACCTTCCACTACTGATATTTTTTTGGACTGCCTGTCTAACTTTCCATTGGGTGTCAGCGGTAGCGCGTCCAGATAAATCAGGCTTTGTGGAACCATGTAAATAGGTAGTGACTGTTTCAGGCTATCGCGTAGCTGGTCAATCATCTCTTTTACAGGTTCGTCCGTCTCAAAACAGGCGACTAAACGCTGATCCCCATTACGATCTAAAAGAACGGTAGCCATAGCTTGTTTTACAGCGGGGTAAGCATTCATTTGAAATTCAATTTCACCCAACTCAATCCGGCGCCCGCGCACCTTGACCTGACTATCAAGCCTGCCAATGCATTCAATGTTGCCATCCGAACGATACCTTGCCGCATCTCCAGTGGCATAAATCCGCTCTTCGGCGTGAAATGGATTCTGAGTATATTTTTCTCGGGTTAGCGTTTCTCGCCCTAGATACCCAATCGTCACTCCAGCACCTCCAATGTACAACTCCCCCACCCCTCCCGGACACACAAGTTGCTTGTGCTCGTCTAAGATATATAAGACGGTATTATCAATAGGCTTGCCAATGGGGATACGAGACTCTGTCTTGGTCACTTGATAACAGCTCGACCAAACGGTTGTCTCTGTTGGGCCGTACATATTCCACAGTTCACCGGTTCGCACACGAAGCTCATCAGCTAGATCAGGTGGCATAGCTTCTCCGCCACACAAGCCCTTGAGCGATGCGTTACCACGCCAGCCAGTGTTGATGAGCATTCGCCACGTTACTGGGGTGGCTTGCATTACAGTCACCTTTTCACTTATCAAAAGCTGTGAAAGACGTCCCCCATCAACCGCATCATTCCGAGAGGCCAGAATACAGGTAGCACCGCAAAGCAAAGGTAGCCATATCTCGAGTACCGCTATGTCGAACGATAATGTAGTAACCGCAAGCAAGCGATCTTCATCGCTTAGGCCAGGCCTCTTTTGCATACTGCAAAGAAAATTAACCACATTTTTATGACTGACTGAAACGCCTTTCGGCTTACCTGTAGAGCCAGATGTATAAATGAGGTAAGCGGTGCTATCAGAACTGTGACTCCTTGGTGTCGGCAGGGCCAATTCGCTCAAATTGTTTATCTCAACCTGGAGTTCGTCGAGCACAAGAGCCTTAGCGCCATTATTGGGAAAACGTTTTAGTGTGTCCGAATGGCAAACGAGAAAGCAAGTTTCCGAATCACTCATCATATGGCTGATGCGACTATCGGGATACTCATGATCAATTGGCAGATAAGCCGCTCCCGCCTTAAGAATTGCCAGTGCAGCTAGAACCATATCAATCGATCGATGTAAGCATATTGCAATTACATCGCCAGGCTTAACTCCTGATTGCTGTAGATAACAAGCCAATTGATTAGAGCGTGTATTCAACTCGCGGTAAGTTAGCTGTGTACCTTCCGATCTAAGTGCCACCGCTGTTGGTACTAATTCACATCGATTAACTATGAGTTCATTAATTGTTTTTTCAGCTGGGAAATTCTGCGTAGTCTCATTGTATTCCAGAGTAAGCTTGTGTTTTAACGCATCGTCAATTAACGTCAGATTGTTGAGTTTTGTTGTCGGTTTTTTTACTAGCGCTTTGAGTAGCACAATATATTTGTCTAGCAACCAATCCATCTTGGCGCTATCAAAAAGTGAGCTGCGGTATTCAGCTTGTATAAAACACTGACCTGCACTTTCACGAATTGTAAAAGTTAGATCATATCGAGCGCGGCAATTTTTCAGCTGAATACTTTCTATTACTATACCTTCGAAATCCAAACCACTTTCTTGATCAACAAGGTGTGAGAAGCGTACATCGAAGAACGGATTACGTTGATAGTTTCGCTCCTCGTGGAGCTCTTCAACGAGTGCTTCGAAAGCTATATCAGAGTAGCGATAGGCGTTAAAACATGATTTCTGAACGGCTTTGAGAATTTCGTAAAAATCTTGCTCACGATCCAATGTGGTTCGTAAGACCAAGGTATTGAGTAAAAAACCGATCATTTTGTCGGCTCCCAGGGAGCGTCTATCGGCATAGTGTGTACCGACGGGAATGTCTGTTTCACCAGTCCACAACGACAATAATATTTTACACACTGAGAGCATCGCCATAAAAAAACTGGCTTGCTGTTCATGAGCGATAGCTCTCATAGCAATGACTAGATCGTCAGGCAATGGTTTTTCTAGACGAACACCTGCGCTTGACGGTATGGACTCTCTATCATGATCAAGCAGCAAGCTTATTGGCTTACTGTCGTTGAGTTTTTTTGTCCAGTATTTGTGTTGTCTGGCAATAGCAGCGCCGTGGTTGCGATCCTCACTAAAACGTACGTAGTCTGAAAATTGAGCCGCCAACGGTGCAAGCGTTAGTGGCTTGCGGTGCGCAAAATGATTGTAAAATGCGCCAAGTTCGAGATAGAGAATTGATTTGGATAGGTGGTCAAAAATAGTATGGTGAGCCACAAACACAAATAAGTGTTCGTCACCTGCATCGGTCGAAAACAGGGTACACCTGAATAAAGGCGCCTCATGTAAGTCGAATGGCTGGTTTATTTGATTGTTCAATACATCTTGCTGTTGTGCGTCTGACAACTGAGCAGGTATTCTTTGCTGACTTAGCAGCTGAAAATGGTTTTTCGTTTCTGTAGTGGAAATTGTTTGAATTAACCGTGTAAGACGGTCAGATTCAAGTCGGAAGCTGGTTCTTAGGGTTTCATGTCTATTGACAACAGCTCTTACGCTAGCCTCAAGAGCCGTCGTGTTAACTTGCCCTGCAAATCTGAAATTACAGCTAACGTTGTAAGCTGGATTTTCTGGATTGATACAATGTAGAACATACAACCCCTCTTGTGCACGAGTGCTGCTTGCGAAACAAATGTCTTCGCTCTGGTTTTGTAAATTCATAGCTAAACGTGTACCGTCACCATTGTCCTCGAGATGCATTCATCAAGAACGCTTAGCGGCAAACTACCAGTACGTTTCTGACATGCGAGTCATATCGAAACCCAAGGCCGACTTTCCCGCATAGAGCACACATTCGTCACTGGTTGCTGGCATTAGCCCTCCACAACGAGCATCGCGATAGTGTCGTTCAAGAGGAAGTCGTTTTGCTATTGTTGCTCCACCACACAGCCGCATGGCCTGAGAGGCTAAATGTGGTGCTAACTCCCCAACTAGGTACTTTGAGCGGTGCACCGCTTCATTGGTTTCTATCGTGCCCGGGTTTTCATCCACTTGTCTGGCTGCATCGTAGACCACGGTGCGGCATGATTCCATTGCTATGGAAAGCTCACCCACTTGATGCTGGACTTGTTCGCTGCTGACTACGGATTCCTGTGTGCCAGGCTTGTTTTTGTTTTTCAAGTAATTTGTCATGAAATTAAATGTGACGCTGCATATACCTAAGTAGACACCGATATATCCTGCAATCGTCCAGTGAGGCTCTCTAACCAGCTTTAGCATACCTAACCCTTGTGTACCGAGGAACAAGCGGTTGGTAGGTACAAACACGTCTTTTAAGTGCATCATGTTTGTGTTGGTAGCTCGCATTCCAAGCGTGTCCCAGATGACTTCGATTTCAATCCCCGGGTTCTCAGCCTCTATAACGAAAAACGATAGATCAGGAAATTCACCTTGTGCGCCTTCTTTTTTCGCAGCGGTGACGTAGTAGTCAGCAAAGCCAGACATTGACACCCACGATTTGAGCCCATTGATAATATACCCCTCGTTGGTTTTGCGATAAGTGGATTTCAACTTACTGAAGTGCGCACCGATGCCTGGTTCTGAGTTTGCTGAAGCGAAGAGCTTTTGATTTTCAACAATTTCCTTAAATGCCCAATCTCTGAAATTGTTAAGCACTTCACCTCTTTTGCCTGAAAGAGCGCCGACCTTGGCTTCTGCTAATGTGCCAGCCGCGATGTTATGCATATTAAAAGCCAGAGCGGTAGAGGCATCTCCCATAGCAAGTTGCTCTAGTGCTTTGGTGTACGTCAAAAAATCTGCACCAATTCCGCCCTTATCTTTTGGAACCATAAGAGAGAGCAAGCCGCTTTCGCGAAGTTCCTGAAAATTCTCAACAGGAAATTCCCGTGTAGCATCGTAATGTGCGGCACGTTCGCTAAATCCTATCGACAGATTTTTGCAGTGATCAATTATTTCACTCGAACTCGAATCAAAATTTAACGGCAGAGCACGTCGCTCCACTAGCGGGCTGAGTTGACTCATATTCTTAAAAGCTCTAGGTCTGAATGGCGTCTGGACAACGCGTTTCATATAATGTGCTACGTATCTCAGTCACCAGCTGGTTCTCTCACTGACTAACGCGTGTGGGCATAGACTACGGTTGTTAAATCTGCAGTGTTTGTGAAAGTTGGCTCGCTCAATTTGATAAAGACGACGCGTATCAGATTATTGCTGAAACTCGGACCATCAAATCACGGTAACAGGTTCAAAAAACTCCTGAGTCGCATTAAGTTCAAATGGCGCTCACAAAACTAATCAATCATCACTTTGGAGTGCGCACATCGCGACTAAAGACCTCTTGATAGACAGGGGGAAATCGCTTTAGTTCCTGCAGAGAAACCGTGGGAATTCACATTCCGGCTGGAAATAAAAAACTCTACAATTAAGCCAATTGACATGCCCCACCCTGAGGCATGTCAACTGAGGAAGGCTGGGCACCTGCGACGATCCAGATACCGGCCAACACCTTCACTGATGGTAGCTACCAACGCGTTGAACTCTATATAGACTTAAGACACAGGCAATCTGGAGTCCCACTAGCATCTGCCCTTGAGACCATACTCAACCTTATCCAGTGCAAGCTTTGACGTATGACATGGCATCACCTACCACTCGTTCTATAGCCTGATTAATATTCACAACTATACCCATCTCGTCATCGCTCAATGGCTCAAGCAATTGCATTTGACTATCGAGAAGACTTACCGGCATAAAATGGTCTGCGCGCTGTGAAACACGTTCTCCGATAACAGATTGATCCGTGTGCAGATGAATAAAACCAATCGGTGCTTTTGCACTGACTAACAGGCGCTGCCTATAGACTCGGCGCAATGCAGAGCAACTGACGAACACCGGCGTACCGGACCGTTTCATAGCCAGCCCAACACGCTCAAGCCAAGGCCATCGATCTTCATCAGTTAACGGCTCACCAGCTCGCATCTTAGCTAGATTATCTGCCCCATGTAATGCATCAGCTTCAATCATCTGAGCGCCTAATTGCCTCGCAAGGCCCGCTGCAACTGTACTTTTACCGCAACCAGATACGCCCATGACAACAAAATATTTCATTCTACAAAGAAACTGAAATACCACCATCAACGTACAAAGTATGACCGTTAACAAAACTAGAAGCCGGAGCAGTTAAGAAAACACAGGCTCCCACGAGCTCGTCTACATTGCCCCAGCGCCCAGCAGGTGTGCGTGTTTCAAGCCAGCTTGAAAAAGTGGCATCTGCAACTAATGCGGCATTGAGTGGAGTATCGAAATAGCCGGGTGCGATCGCATTGCATTGCAATCCGTGTTTGGCCCAATCTGTTGCCATGCCCTTAGTTAAGTTGCCAACCGCACCTTTGGTTGCCGTGTATGGAGCAATGCCGGGGCGTGCTAAGGCAGTCTGAACACTGGCAATATTGACAATTTTCCCCTCACCACGCTTGATCATATGCCGCCCTACTGCTTGAGATACGTGGAAAACGCTTGCAACATTCGTTTGTAACAAACGCTCGAATGCCGCTGGTTCGAAATCTTCTAATGGCGAGCGGTGCTGCATGCCAGCGTTGTTAACAAGAATATCTATAACCGTCCCGTCGGCCTCCAGCTTATCAACAGCCGTCTTTACGGCATCGTGGTCGGTAACATCGAACACACTAGTCTGCACGACTGCTCCAGACTCACGCATCTTGTCGGCAGCACTACTCAGCTTATTAGCATCACGACCATTGAGAATAATACACGCACCAGCTTCGGCTAAGCCTTTCGCTAGTGCCAATCCAATACCTTGTGATGAACCTGTTATGAGCGCAGTGCGACCCTTTAGACTAAAAAGTTCCATACCTAAATTTTTCCTGTTGGTGCTTACTTTAATTTGAATGTTATGGGTAGCATATGAATAGCTTCAGCCTTATTTATAGTAACACTGGTGTGTTTTTTCGCTCAGCCCAAAGCCTCTAACGGTCACTATCCACGCAGCAAGTCAGGCCGGGCCTCTTGTTGGCAAGCGAGTCCTCATCACTGGCAAGAAGGTACAACTCGATTTCAATTAATCGCACCGCAGCATGTGTAGGTAGCCAATTCAATAAGCGAGCTGTGCTCCCAGAGCGCCATTGGCTGATACATAAGCTACTTTGCCTGTTTAGTCCTATCAGGCAGGCTCACTAAAGCGCCGAAAAGCGTCGAGCCACCCCAGTCCAGATTCAACAGATTCTCCACGCGGTTTATACTCCGCACCAATATATCCCGAATAGCCTTTTTCATAGAGCTTTTCAAGCAAAAAGGGATAGTTTATTTCCCCGGCGTCCGGTTCGCCACGGTCATGCACCGCAGAAATCTGGATATGGCCGATCTGTTCTATATGTTGTAGTAGAAGTGTTGTCAGATCACCCTGAACGATCTGTGTATGGAAGCAATCAAACATCAGCTTTAGATTACTTTCAGCCACACACTCGATAGTAGATAGGGCCTGCTCGATAGTGCTGAAATGATAATTGGGAACCGAGCGCGGATTCAATGGCTCGATAACGATGTTAATACCTGATTCAGCTGCAAGCTTGCAGGCATAGCGCAAATTGTCTTGGAACACAGCTTCCGACGTTTTATGAAGTTTGCTGTTAGCACCAGCCACAACATTGACATTCCTAGCCTCTATGGCCAAGGCATACTCTACCGCCTGATCAATATAGCTACGTGCTAGCTCCTCTTTGCCCACTGCTGCAGCAACACCGAATAGACCCTCACCTTCTGGTCCTAGTAAGGTATTGATACCAATCATTTCTATATTGTTGGCCTTCAAAACACCGCTAATCTCCCCAGATTCATGAGCATAAGGAAAATGGCATTCAACCGCATCGAAGCCCGCTTGGGCTGCCGCAGCTATACGATCAGGTAGTGACAGATAATCCCAAAGAAAGCCGACGTTAGCTGAATACTTGTGTTTCATAATTTACACCCGATGCTCAACGGGACTACTGAAAAAAACGAATATAGTTAGGCGACGGTATCTCGTATTGTTCACCCGTTGCCGTCACCAATCCAGTGTCCACATCACGGTGAAACAATTTGATATTAGAAGAATCCTGATTGGCGATGAGAACCGCTTTACCGCATGGACTTATTGCAAAGTGACGAGGAAACTTACCACCCGTTGGCACAACATCAATACGTTCAAGTTTGCCGTCATCTAGCACCTTGAATATCGCTAGGGAGTTGTCACCACGATTTGACACATATAAGAATTTTGCATCGGGTGATAACTTGATCTCAGACACATAGGAGACCTGCTCACGCTCATCCAGTGTTGACTCATACTGCAGCGGAATTAATCGTGGTTTGCTCACCTCTGGATCTGAAGCATCGAGCGTTGCTACACACACCGTATTAAACAACTCGTTAGACACATAACAAAGATCCATAGTGGGATGCATAACCATGTGTCTAGGACCCGAACCAGGCTCGAACTCTACGTGAGTATCTGGCTCCAGCTTTTTCAGCTTAGGGTCATATCGATATTGGAACACCGCATTTTCTCCAAGATCGGGGATGAACACCCAGTCTTTCCAAAAGTGCGCGCAATGCGCATGTGGTCCGACTTGTCGGTTAGTCCAGTGATCTTCTCGATGAGCAACCTGACGCCACTGACCTTCTTCACGGTAGTGCTGCTTGAAACTTTGGATAATCTCACCGAGCTGCCCATCTTCACTCACATGCAATACATCAATGATGGCATCCCAGTAATTGATAACAATCGCAACGTCCTTAGCGGGTGACATACCCAAGTAACACGTTGACTTGCCTGACGCCCTGAATGAACCTTGTAGAGTGAGTGCATAATCACTCTCGATTTCATACTGCAGAACAGTGCCGGTATCCTGGATAGTTTCAACAATGGCGTACATCATTTTATTGTTGCTGTGCGGCAGTAGCACCGCTGGATTCAAAGCCTCTACAACTTCCCGCTCAACCAACGAACCATCAGCAGTCAAGGTTAAACCGTATATTCCCTTGCCTGAAGAGGGTGCGTGCGGCTGATGTGCTAACGCATCTAAATCTGAATAAGTGCCAACAATTAAGGGGTATTCTTTATCCAGCGAAATTTTTACTGCGCTCACTTACTATCTCCAAAACTGTATGTTGTTATTGTCAATCTTGTTCTAATCACGTCGAACAAACGGCATGTCATTAGCCATCACTGATATGTTTAAAACGTTAGCCTCTTTAGGCAAATTCACTATCTACAAACTGGCAGCACATACGGGCTTTACAGGGATAGTTGACTCACCCATGATTGTTCCATTCGTTACTCAAACATGCCAACCGCTTTGGCTTAGCGCAATAACAACCACCCGTCCAATACCACCGCCACCACCTGTGATAACTGCTAATTGTTGCATAGTAATCTCGATTTATAGCGTTATTGGTCAGACACATTTTCTCTATCAAACCTTTGCCTTCAAGCTAGCCTTTAACTGCACCAGCAGTCATGCCAGTGATAATTTGACGAGAGGCAAATAGCGTAAAGATAATCGGTGGTATCGCAAGCAACATACCCGTGGCCATAATCACACCCCACTCCACATTGAATTCAGACATATTGTTGACAATCAAAATGGGAACAGTTTTCGTATCTCGATCTGACAAAGCAGACGCTAACAAGTATTCGTTCCATGCAATACGAAATGTAAATATGGCTGCTGCTGCGAGCCCAGGCTTAATTAGTGGCAACACAACTTTAAAGAACACCTGAAAGGGTCCAGCCCCATCCATTCGAGCGGCCTCCTCAAGCTGACGTGGTACCTGAACAATGAAACTCTGCAATATCCAGATGACGAACGGCAAGTTCATGGCAACGTAAATAAGGATAATGCCTGAATGTGTTCCGGCCAAACACACATCACCTCGTCCCCCAAACTCGTCTCTTATTAAGGAACCCAGCCACGAGGTCTTGGAAATACAAAACTCATTATTCCAAAGACCAAACACCGGAACAAGCAGTACTGCTGGAGGAACCATACGTACCATTAGAGTTGAACCAGATACAGCGTCGCGCCCCATAAACCGGAATCTCACCAAAGCATAGGCAGCCATACATCCGATAACCAAGGTGAGAATGGTTGATACTAAAGCTATGACAAGCGAATTAACAAAGGCACCACCAAACTTAAGAGCACAAAAATCTAAGTGCTCCATCTCATAAGGCAACACATCACACAATGCCGTTTCGTAGTTTTGAATCGTCGGCAGAAATAGCAACCCCGATGTACCGGAGATAATATCCACATCCAATTTAAATGAATTCACAAACATCAAAGCGATAGGACCTATCGCCATGATGATCAGCATCACGACCACCATATAGAATGCTGGGTGCTGTGACTGATGCGTCTCACTAGAGCTACTCATTATATGTCCTCCTCAATGATTCTGATAGCACGAGCAGCACGATATTCTTGCACTCGGTTGTAAGCCAACATAATGACTGTCAGCACTAGCAACATCATCAATAAGTAATTGGACATGGCAGCGGCAACACCTAATTCTCTGAATTCAGTAGCGGTCCTTGAAATTCGTAATGCCAGGATCTCAGTGGAAAGCCCCGGTCCACCTTCTGTCATCACTAGGATCACCTCCAACACCTTGAACGCGTCAATTAGGCGAAGAAGACCGGTGACAATCAGAACAGGCATCATCAAAGGCAGCTTGATATGAATGATTTGTTGCCAGGCCGTAGCCCCATCAATACGCGCAGCTTCTAGAGCTGAGCGTGGTAGGGACTGCAACGCCGCCAACGATAATATAAAAATGAAGGGAGTCCATTGCCAGATATCCGCTAAGATCACAGCCAGTAACGCATGTTGCCCGAGCCAATCAATAGACTCAAAGCCCAATGATTTTAATGTGTTGTTGAAAATTCCAACGCTTGGGTGATACATATATCGCCAAATAAGACCCACAACCACAGGGGCGATCATCATTGGCAAAATAAATAAGGTTCGCAGCACCGACATGCCACGAATATTCCTGTCTAGCAGTAGTGCCAGACCAACACCGATGAACATTTCTACGCTCACAACCGATGCCGCAAATTTTAATGTCACGCCCGCACTTTCATGAAAGCTGGGGTCGTTCCAAAGAGTGACGTAGTTAGCCAACCCAACAAAGGTTGACTCGCCTAGAGCTTGACTTGGATCCCATGCTCGAAAGCTGCCGTATATCATGTATCCAAGTGGATACAAAAGTGCCAGAGCCATGATGACCACAGCCGGCGCCAGAAACAGGTACGGCGTAAGACGATTGAATGTCGCTGTACTCATGAAAGGTTGAAGTCTGATCGGTTGACTGAGGACATCAGACCATCGAGCAACTCGTGCCCGATGGTCGCGTTGAACTAACTACTTCCAGGTGTAGTAGCCCGCTTCTTCCATAATGGCGGTGGTTCGCTCTGCAACACCATCAAGCGCTTCTTGAATGTCTAAATCTTCAGTAAGCACTTTTGACAGGGTCGTACCAAGATCAGCATTCACTTTCCCCCAAACAGGGATGATTGGACGCCAGTCTGGATCGGCATGCTGAAGCGCTTCACCGAATGTCTTCATATGTGGAAACTTAGCATTGACGTCTGCATCATCATGAGTCGAGAACCGTGATGGGTTTCCGCCAGCCAATGCCACAAGCTTGTCGCCTTCTTTAGATGTTAACCACTGCATTAACAGAAACGCTGCTTCTTTATTCTCTGCGTTCTTGGGGATACCAATACCAAATCCACCTGTCTGACTTGCCCGACGCTCACCCATGGGATGCATTGCCCAACCCACCTTGCCCACTACTTTCGACTTGTCAGGATCGTCAATTTGACCCGCCACGATTGTTGTATCCAGGAACATTGCTGTATCGCCAGCAAGGAAGGAACCCAGTGCTTCACCGAATCCAAAACTGGCTGCGCCTTCAGGGCCACAATCAACAATCGTTTTCAACGCATTGGCAGCTTGTACACCTGCTTCGTTGTTCATCGTTGGGTTCCAGCTGTCATCGAAAATACGACCGCCCAATGGTGCTAAATGCAACAAAAACGCATGGGCTGCGTGATGACCTGAAGCCGCTCTAGAACTCAGACCACCCATACCAGGCTCAAGCTCCGGAATCTTGCACGCAATGTCGAGCATTTCGTCGTACGTTTCTGGTACCGACAAGCCGTGCTTTTCGAAGATATCCTTGCGATACCCCAATACTGATGTCTCTGATCCATAAGGCATACCAAACAAAGAACCTGTCTTGCCTTGTAAATAGCCTTTATCACCGCCAGCAAAACCAATGTTATAAACGTAACCATCGATTAAATCTGCCGAGTCATAACTAGGATCTGCTAACTTGGGATTCATGAAATAGCGAGCAAGATTCTCAAGTTGGTCGGCATACACATAGTCAGCCTTTGAGAAAACAACATAAGCGATGAGGTCATAATCACCTTCATCCTGACCTAACTCCAACGTTTGCCTTTCACGCATTTTCAAATAAGGAAGCTGATCAACCTCCACTTCGATTCCCGTCTGTTTGGTAAATTCAGGCAAGATTTTTCTTACAGCATCGTAGTGTGGATGCGCTGGAAAATTCACTACGAGAGTTTGACCAGCATAGTCATCGTATGGTCCTGCAACTGCTTGTCCAGCCAGCAGTACGGTGCCTGCTGCTGCACAAAGCAGTGACTTTTTAAATTTAATCATTTACTCCTCCAATTGACACTTTTAAAAAAAACACTGATACCACGTAATGAGTAAGCGCTAGCCAATGGCTTGTTCGCTACTCACGTCGAAAAAATGTGTTTCAGCAAGATCAACTCTGAATTTAAGCTTCTCGCCAAGCCGTATTGGTGAATCTGACTTTATTTCCACCATAACTTTTTCACCACTGCAATCACCAATCAACACGGATTGAGCACCAACGTATTCAGATACCACCACATCAACTTCTATGGATTCTTCGGCTACGGCACTTGCATCAAACAATAAGTCTGATGGTCTTATCCCCATAACGATGCTTGAGGAACTTGCTTGGCTGAGTCGGTTTGTTGTTGCAACATCACAACGTAGTTTGAAACTTCGACCAAGCAAATAGGTGCCATCACCTTCCTGTTTGATTGTGGCTTCCAGAAAATTCATCGGTGGTGTACCGAGAAACCCAGCAACAAATTTATTAATCGGCTTTTTGAAAAGCTCTTCTGGTGTTCCTTGCTGCTGAACGATGCCAGCATGCATCACTACGATACGATCAGCCAAAGTCATCGCTTCTATTTGATCGTGCGTCACGTAAATCATATTTTTATGAACACGTTGACGCATCAGAGCTAGCTCAGCGCGCATTTGTGTTCGAAGCTTGGCATCTAGATTTGATAGAGGCTCATCAAACAGAAAAGTTGAGCTATCGCGTGTGAGAGCTCGACCCATCGCCACACGTTGGCGTTGGCCACCTGACAACTCGGCAGGCTTTCTGTGTAGAAAATTAGTAAGACCTAACATTTCTGCTACGTCACCCACTTTCTGATTGATCTCCTTCTTAGGCCGTTTTTGTAACCGAAGTGCAAAGGACATGTTCTTGGCTACGTTCATATGCGGATAAAGCGCATAGTCCTGAAACACCATGGCCAGATCGCGCTCTTTGGGCTCAAGTTTACTTACGGGACGCCCATCGATGTATATCTCGCCATCTGTTACAGACTCTAATCCCGCTATCATTCGAAGGGTTGTCGATTTGCCACACCCAGACGGCCCTACCAATACGGTGAACTCAGCGTCCTCCATTTCAAGGTTTATACCGTGTAAAACTTCAACCTTGCCATATCGCTTTGTCAGGTTTTCCAGCTTGATTTTCGGCATAGTTAAATAGTCGCTACGTTTAACAAAAAATCTGGGTTAAAGACTGCGCCCAGACAAATGTTACCGGTAACATTTGTATAGCCTATGATACAACCAACCCCTATTTATTAGCAAGTGCTTTTTTGCTGAAGTCTCTGACTGATCCAATTTGTACATGCTGAATGACGTTTTATTGCATGTGTGGCAGTATCACTTAGCTACCAAGCAGGGATCAAAAATCAACGAAACGACATACACCTCCTGCTGCGACTAGTCGATTCTCCACCCTTGGGGTTATACCCCCAAAGACTAGATTTCATCCTGGGGTAAAGCCCAAAAGACATGGGTTGTTAGCCCATGCCTTTTTGAATTCACTGAAACTTGTCAGCTCCAAACTGGAATTGATCGCCTAGTAAGTTAGGGCTGGATCTGACCTCTTATCTCACCCGTAGGATTTTCGGGTGTGTGAACATTAAAATACAAACCACTTTCTCTCAATGTTGCGATCTGGGCTTCGGTAACTGTTTCTGCTAAGACACTATAGATGCCTAGATCATCTGCACTTTGTGTCAACCCAATGATCACAGGGCCATTAACACCAACGGCGGCCTCATGAATGTGACCAGCATTGGATGTAGGTGCTCCCTCGACATTCACAAACGCCGTTACAGTGCTCTCATTCTCATTGAGAGTGAGTACTGCGTTACCCGACGCTAGGGTGCTAACAGTGGGTACTTCCTGTTCACCGCTCAACGTGGCCCTGAGTAGTGTCACGCCCGCCGGCAATACCTGTCCGCGTAATTCTCCGGCCGGGTTTTCATCAGTATGTACATTAATATACGTACCACCACTCTGAAAACTAGCCACGTCTGCAGGCGACAAGACAGCATCTGCGCTACTACTAAAATTACCAACTACATTGGCATTCTGCTCGAGACCCTGCAAAATTCCGCCATTATTACCTGCGAATGCGCCGTGTATATGCGCTGCGACTGGCGAGATCAGACCCGTAGTTATCACATTGATAACAGAAGCCCCTGTCGTTTCATTAACGGTCAGGTAGGCGGTACCGGATGCAGAGGTGGTAACAGCGGGAACCTCGCTGCTGCCATCCAATGCCGCCAGCACCACTGATATACCAGCCGGCGCTAACTGCGCACGAATTTCGCCAGCCGGATTGGCATCGGAATGAATATTAAGATAATAACCCCCGGTCTGCATTGAGGCTTGTTGATCAGCGGTAAGGATGGTGTTGTCTGGTACCGTTATCGTTGCTCCATCCACATCAAGCTCTATAATAATGCCGCCATTGGTCCCGGCAAAACCTTCGTGAATGTGAGCTGCAATGGTGGTGATTCCAGTCGTTGCTACACTACCGGTCAATACACCAGTGGTTTCGTCCAGCATCAGCGTACCAAAACCTGATGCTGCAGAACCCGTTGCCGGTATTTCCTGTGCACTATCCGCTGCAACAGAGAATGCGACAGTATCAGTACTCGTATCAATACCCGCAGCGAGAGAGTCAGAATCATCGTCGCTACTGCACGCGGCGACTGTGAGGAGGAGTCCTATCGATATCAGCGTATGCTTCATCGAGAGCTTCTTTAGTGCGATGGTGACAGCGTTCATATTTATACCCAATGTTATCTCTTACTAACGAAAAGCGAATTCTCTTCGGCAGTGACACAGGGCTTAACAAGTTTCACTCTATGATGCGATCCGCTCAGACACGACTTCAAAAAGCCGTAACCTTTTTCACGTATCTCCATAGATTTCAACGTTTTCATAAGCCCTACACCAGTGAGTAGTCAGCAGAGCTCGAATCGGTTCAAATTGTTGAAAAATAAATTCTAATGAAGCCACAAGACACTGGACGGGATGTGGCAGAAGCTGTGCTGTTACTCAGTTCAGATGCAGCTGGGTTTGGTGAGCAACATCGCCATCTGCCCACGGCACACTCTAGCGCTCAGCTAGACTCGGCGCGAATGAACCACATCAAAAGGCCCTTCGGCACACACTGTCAAAAATGAGTGCTACCTCCTAAATAAACCCTAGCCCATCTCAGTTGTGGCATCGTGTGCTTGGCAATTTTAAGTATATGTGAGATAACAATTCCGACTTTAGCCGTTGATCCTTCACCCTAGGTCGAGTAGCCAGTGAAAAGCCAAGTATTTATCGCGGCTGTACGCGTTAACTCATTGCTTATTGAGCGATCACTTCAGTGCAACACAAATTTTTCAAATTTCAATCAATGGAAACCAAGCGATGAGAATAATTAGTGGACTCTTTTGGGGAATCCCATTGATTACCCTTATTGGATGCAATAGCAGTGATTCCGATGTTATTGAAACTTCTTCGGATGAAACAATAGCCGAAACAACTGAAACCATTGAATCGGCACCAGAACTTACTGTGGATCAATTTGCAGGCGCAACTTTTGTCTCTGCGGATATATTGGAGAGTACCGATAGAGGGTTGACTCCAAGTCACTGGACATTGAGCTTCACTAACGACATGGTTAGCTGGACACAGTCTGAAATAGTTGAGCTGGGTACCTTTGAATTCGCAGCAGGTTCAAGCCGGCTTGCCGAATTTTCTGAACGTGACATTGCCTTTAGTAGTAGTGGCAACGACTTATTCTGGGACTCACAAATCTATTACCGCATTTCATCTTCATTGTTCGACTCTCAGGAAACCTTGATAGCGAATTTTGATGGCACTAACTACAACAACGTTGAAAACGATGAGCTGTCTGTACGTTTTGAAAGAGATCAGTTGTTTATACAGCAACAAAATACTATTGACTTGGGCACTTATTCATTTATTGACAATACACGCTTCAACATAAACATTGCTAACCAAAACACACCAGCATATTCGCTGTTCAGCGATCGATTACTGTTGAATTCGACCCTCTACGAGAGAGACTTCAGCAATCTATTCGACTCACAAGAATCACTGGTAGAATTTCTCGATGGTACGACCTATAGATCAGCAAGCTTGCAACAAACTGGGGAGGCTGTTGATGGCATGGCCTCAATAGGGTTTTGGTTTATCAGCTTTACTGACAACACCTTCATGCTATCCACACAAAACGGTGACGAGGCAGGTACCGTTGATTTTCTGTCAGGTAATTCTTTTACAGCCATTTTTGCCAATAGAGAAGCCGTTGTAGAAACACAGGGCAATGATCTTTTGTTGGACGGCGTTAGATATATGAAGCAATAGTCAACGCAACATGATGAGTTCTTAGAAAAGTGCGTGATCCGAGGGTTTGTGAAAACGCGAATCACGCTTGCAAATTCTGCCAACATGGTCCGCTGTTGCCAACAGATAAACTGTTCAATGTGCAACGCCAGATTGCGGCAACGTGCTGGAACTAAGGATACTTACGAGCGGCTCGCGTGTATTCTATTTTGTCTTTCCACGCATAATAAGAAACAGCTGCTGGCAGAAACCAAGGTTTACCTGTGTATAAAGGCTTTGTAGGAAATGGCAGGTTATCCAATGGCGTGATGCCTTCAACATTGCCAACAATTTTCTGACCCGCTCGCATACCTAGATAGCTGGACATAGACACACCTGAACCACAAAACCCCATGGCGTAGTGAAGGCCGTTGTGAACACCAGTATGAGGCATTTCGTCGAAGGTGTACGCAACGGTTCCAGTCCAAGAGTGCGATATTCGAGTGTCACGCAGCTGTGGAAATATGCGGCACATTTGATGATGTAACCGTGGCCCGCTCACCAATGGATTCGTTTCATTGGCGGATACACGTCCTCCAAACAAAATTCTTTTTCTATCAGGGGATGCTCGGTAGTAGTAAATCACTTTACAACTATCACTAGCCACTCTGTGGCTTGGGAAAAGCTCGTTCATCAGTTCGGTAGGCAGTGCCTCCGTGGCTATGACATAGCTGCCTATGGGTATAACGCGTTGTTGAAACCACGGTGTCAGATTAGTGGTGTAGCCGTTGGTCGCTATCATCACATTGCGGGCTTGGATAGTGCCTTTTGCCGTTTGTATGGAGAACTGACCATCGCCAGTTTTATTATGCCGAATAATCGAGTTAGCAGGACAGTGCGGTACAAAAGAGACGCCCAAGTTGAGCGCCTTTTTAACCAAGCCTTGATGGTATTTGGCTGCATGAATAGCCGCGTGCTTTGGAAATACAACACCCCCATAGTATGCATCGCTGCCTAACTCTGTTCGTTGATCACTGCGTGGCACACTATAGGCTTCTTCAAACCCTTCTTCTCGATTTAGTTGCTCAGCATCTCGTGACATTTGCTCATAGTGCAAGGGCGTGTGTGCTGCGTGATACAGCCCGTTTCGTTCAAAGTGACAATCTATAGTTTCGTCTTTAACATATTCTTCAATCCACTTGAGCGCATTGATGCCTTCTTGACGAATAGCCTTAGCTTTTATCAAGCCTAGTTTCCGAGCAAGTTGTTGAACGCTAGGTTTTATACTCGTATCAATTTGCCCGCCATTGCGTGAGCTACACCCTTGCCCTACTTCGCCGCTGTCGATGATCACGGTTGCGCGTCCTGCAGCAGCTGTCTGAATAGCTGCGTGCAAGCCTGTGTAACCCGAGCCTATAACAACGACATCTGCTGAGACAGGCAGCACGGCGTTGGGCACTGTGAAATCTAGGACATCCTCTAGCCAATACGACGCTTCTTTATAATCGTCTGTGTACAGTGAGTCTGAGGGTGTCGAACGTTGCCCGATAGACAAAAACGTGCTTTTCCTTAAGTGTGTGAACAGGTGGATCGCTCTACAGTTTTTCATTCGATATCATCGGAAAGCGTAGGATGCATTAAACACGTATCGTTACCAAACTGCCACTAAAATAGATGAGGGTGCGACATTGTTCAACATCAATTGACTATTTATCATAGAAGATCAGGAACCTAATCAATTCATAGCTAATCGTAGCCTGTCACCCATTTAAAACGAACTTGGCACCAGCCCTTGCCAGTGGAAATCTACACTTTACAAAAATCCCGTTCAGATTAAACGCCTAAAAAAACAACTGCCAAACAATCGGCAATAAAATAGCCGTAGCTAGCGCATTCAAGCCCATCGCCAATCCAGCAAACGCGCCGGCAAGTTCATTCACCTGAAGCGCACGAGCCGTTCCAATACCGTGGCTGGCAACGCCAATCGCCATACCCCTTGCAGACCAATCTTTAATTTTCAGAAGGTTTAATACCAACGGTCCTAACATGGCACCACAGATGCCAGTAACAATAACCAGCACCGCGGTTAACGATGGCAAGCCCCCCAATTTCTCAGAGACACCCATAGCAACAGGTGCGGTGATTGACTTGGGTGCTAACGATACGATCGATGTCATTTGTGCACCCAGCAACCAAGAAATTCCCGCAGCACTGATCACTGCGGTACCACTACCCAACAGCAAACTGACCACAATGGCTAAGGCTGCGCGCCTGATCCTATGAAACTGACGATACAAAGGAATAGCCAGAGAGACTGTGGCAGGTCCAAGCAGAAAATGTACAAATTGTGCGCCGTCAAAATAGGTGTCATAAGACGTGTTAGTCGCTAACAACAAACACACAATGACAATCATACTGATCAATACAGGATTGGCTAGCGGATTACGCCCACTACGCACAAAAATGGCAGAAGCACCCACAAATACGATTAACGTTAGCGTCAAGTGCAACAGCGGACTCGCACTGAGATAAACCCAAGTCTCTTGTAAATCTTTCATTGATCGGCACCTCTTGGTGAAGGCGCATCGAGGCCTCCGCCATCTAACATGCTCGATGGCTTTCTTTTGTTAAACCACACCATCACGAGTGCTGTTACGGCTATCGTCAGTAAAGTACTGACAACCAGCGCAACCGACAACGGGATCAGCTCAGCTCCCAACAACTCAAAATGCAGCATAACCCCAACACCTGCAGGTACAAACAATAGAGATAAACTACTCAACAGGGCGTCAGAAACTTTACCAAGCTCATCTGGAACAAAGCCACGAATGACAAGAAGACAAAATAGCAACAGCATACCCACTACAGGTCCAGGAAGCGGCAAAGCCAATGCCGTAACCACCAACTCTCCGAGTAACTGGCAAAACAAAATCAGAGTAAAGTTTTCTAGCATGGCGTTCCCAAGGTAATAAGCAAATCACGGCAAAACATTGTATCTAAAGATCTGGCTTCGAGTATTAATGCCGGATTTAATTATAGGTGTAGAGATTGAGCGCAACTATTTTTCTTACACAGGGCTCACAGCATTAATAACTTTGTCGAAAATGTGCAGTCGGAGTTTAACGTTATTCAAAACTCGTAGTGCGCTGGCGATGCACATAGGTCTCATCGTATCGCCTCGACAAGTGATCGCCTGCCAGCGTTACCTCATCACTCCCGCTCGTTGCTACATTAACGTCAAAGCGAGGATTGAAGAAGAACGGCACAGAAATACGCTCTTGATTTCCCCCAATAACCCTATGGGGTGTTGCTTTGATTTGACCCTTTGTCCACATTTGAATCATTTCACCAAAGTTGATAACGAACGTACCCGGGCTGGCATTTACTTTTATCCAGTCACCGTTCCTGCTTTGTATTTCAAGACCGGGGGAACCGTCTATGGCCAGTAATGTGAGGCATCCGTAATCTGTGTGTGGTGCAATACCGAAATCGTTGCTGGCAGCAGTCGCTGGTCGCGATGGGTAGTAGTTGCCGCGTAGTAATGCCATTGGCTTATCAAACTTGTCAGTAAAATAATCGCCTGGCTGGCCAATCGAGCGCGCTACGGATGATAACAACGCCAAGGATAGCTCTCTGGCCTGTTCATAGTAATCCTGAATGACGCTTTGGAACTCTGGGGGATACTCTGGCCATAGATTAGGTGCATAGTAGGTGTGGCTTAGTAACGGGTCGCCATCTTCCAGCTCTAGCCCACAATCAAAAACCTCTTTGTAATCCGGATTCGCGTTGGGGTCTACCTGTTCCGAGCCAGGTTCGCCCCAACCTCTATTGGAGTTAGTCTTGGTCATGCTATAAGCCAATTTTTGCTCATACGAGCACATAAAAAATTGCCGATAGACATCCATGACCCTTTCAACCGTACTGTGGCTCATGCTTGTATTGGTTATTGTCATGAAACCAACCTCCTCAGCTGCAACCCTCACCTTTTCAAGCGATGAAGCATGCGCTGCGTGTTGCGAATCGAACAAACAGGCTGCGTTGATTTGGGGAATGATCATGCGAGTTG
>JALZWO010000118.1 GCA_023300375.1 Granulosicoccus sp.
GCTGATGTGATGGTCCAGGAATACGGTAGATATTTCGACATGCCCACGTGCTGTTTGCGTGGCGGTTGTCTCACCGGCCCCAATCATTCAGGGGTAGAGCTACATGGCTTTATTAGCTATTTGATTCAGTGCAACCTTGAAGAGCGTGAATACACAGTGTTTGGCTACAAAGGCAAGCAGGTTAGAGACAACATCCATTCACACGATGTGGCGTCATTTATCTATGCATTCATAGATAAGCCACGTGTGGCTGAGGTATACAACATTGGTGGCGGCCGCGATAACTCAATTTCAATTCTAGAAGCCTTCGATCTAATTGCTTCAATCAGTGGCAAGGAAATGCGTTACCAATATGATGAAACCAATCGTAGTGGTGACCACATGTGTTACATATCTAACTTGGAAAAAATGAAGCTGCATTATCCGGGTTGGGACATCACAAAAGATTTGTCCACTACATTTAAAGAAATTCATGCATCGTGGCAATCGCGTGGCACTGCCTAATTCTATCTGTAGCTAAGCGAGCACTACGGCATTGACGAAAATGTATCAGGCGTCTAACGCATCACAACAGCTAGACGATGTTGCGAAAACCCCGGGCAGACGACGCAAGAGGCGTGGTGCTGCCTCGGGTAGGTCCAAAGGTGTGCTTAGTAAAATGTCTTTCGTAAGGCAAGTTAAACGCCTCTACCAATTTCTGCTGAGGCGATTAAGTTCAGGCTTTATGCTGTCGCTGCCTTTCGCGTTGTTGATACTCATTACAGCAACAGACTTTCTTATTCTTGCAACACAAGGCGCTGTGTCAAATTCTGTATTTTTTGATGACCTTGGCGGGCGAGCCTATGCTGTTGGCAGAGAGGAGGCAGAAGCCGCAAAAAGTAAACTGCAGAGTTTTGTGTACCTTGGTGTTTTTTTTCTTACGGCGGTGCACTGGCGGCCTGTACTGGCTTATGCCAAGAGGTGGCGGCATATTATCTTGCTTGTAGCAGCCTTACTGATCACGGCAACGTATAGCATCGATCCTATTAAGGTTGTCACCAATTCGATCATCATAGCCGTGGGCGTTTTAGCTTCAGTGCTGCTTGCTTTGGCGAATGGCCGTGAAAGCCGGTACCACGTTTTTTACTTGTGCGTGTTGTTGCCAATGCTTCTAGTGCATATCGGTAGTATCCTTATTTTTTTACAGCAAGGACAAAACTTGATAGATTTTCTGTCGTCAGGTTTGCGTTTTGGTGGTCTTGCCGGAAATCCGAACTCGCTTGGAGCAACCGCTGTTCTGGGATGTTGGGCGGCACTTTGTGTGTTGTTTAATGATTATGTGGGGCGTGGTATGAAGATTTTAAGTATTGCTTCTATCGCTCTGTTTGCCTTACATATTGCAATGTCTGGAAGTGGAACAGCGTTTTTGAGTGTATCGCTAATGGCTATTGTTTTTTTCTGGATGCGAACAATATCAACTCTTAAGTCAGTGACTCGCGCAAAGATAAATATAGGTGTCGTTTTTGGCGTGGCTTGCCTTTTAATGGCGGTTTTGGTGGTCAGCAGTCCAGCAGAGCTGTTTGTGTCAGCTGCTGAAGGTCTTGGTAAAGACTCCACCATGACAGGTCGTACCGATGTGTGGGCAATTGCAAAAGAAGCCATTAGCGACCGGCCATTTTTTGGTTGGGGCTATGATTCGCATGCCTCTGTTTTTGCAACGCCTGGCTACGAGATTGAATTCAACCATTACCACAATGGCTTTTTGGATACATTAATTGCGGGAGGCGTTTTCCTTCTCGCTATTGTTTTGTATCACCTTGGGCGTTTTTTATTAGCCTTCCGGATGATTTTTCTAAAAACCCCTGCAGTATTTCCACTGTTTGTTCCGTTTTTCATGTTGCTTCTGCTTAATCTAAGTGAGTATTCGCTGCTCCGGCCCAACAGTCAGGTGTGGGCTATATATTTTGCAAGTTTCGTTATACTCACCTTTAACGCTGGCAACTCAACATCGTTTGACCAAGCTGCGCAGCCAGAGAAAGTGAAAGCGACTCGTTCAAAAAAGCGTCGAGGACGATCACTTCGCTGGTAAGCGTGAGGCTGGGATTAGCTGAACTCTGGTAGGTTCAGTCTAATCCCAGTTCTCATTAAACACGGGTAGTAGGGGTTGCGACCGGTTTACTGAGTTGCCGCTACCGATACGTCATTCCAAGCTTCATTGATCAAGCGCATAACCTCATACGTCGGAAGCCCGTTTGTCTCACTTTGTATAATTCGTGCCTCAGCTTGATCTAACAATCGTTTTTTCTCAGAGCCTTCTTGCGCATTTATCCCTTCGATAGCAATTGCATTTCTGACTAGATTTTGCGTGACATCTAGAATTGTCCAGATAGTGGCGTCGGCTTCGGTTCGGTAGTAAGTTGCTTGACTTTCGTCAGCTGAAATTTCTGCCAAGCGCACTGTTGCATCGGTTAACCGTGTTACCACCGGAGTGCCTGAACTTACCGAATTATCATCTAACCATTCCGTTCCTGCCAAGGCGTCATTGATAGCGTCGAGAGCTAAAGTAAGGCGCTCATTGAGTACTGTTGAGCCGGTAGGTAGGACAAGTTCTAAATCGCTAAATGCCTGTGATATGGCTCCACGGTTAGTCAATAATTCTTCATCAAGAAGCAATATGGGTGGCTTAGCAGCTGTTCCGCCGGCGAAATCGTCCAGAAGCTCTCCAGAGGAATTTAAAACAGGAGCCCAGCAGGTATCCGCAAATCGTATGTACTCAGCACTGGATGGTGACCAACTTGAATCACCCCCACCATAGAAAGTGGTGAATATCAGCTTTTGTATTCCGGGCTGGTCACCCGATGTTTGCCACCCAATGTTGTCGCGTTGCAGTACTTGGGTGCCGTTGACCCAGGCGCGCACTGAACCGTCGCTAGTGCTTGTGGTGCGGTTTGATTTAACTTCTATCGTGACGTTGAACCACTCACCTACGGGAATTTGGAAATTTTCAAAGTCAAAGTCTTCACCCCAAACATGGCTTTGATCACGATCAGCCGCGTAGGAGTAAGCCGCCAAACCAGCTGTTCCGTCGTTGTTGCCTCTCCACATGAGCCGCAAGGTAAAACCATCAGTTTGAATTTGTCCGCCTGAGGGCGTTGTTCCACCACCAAAACCAAAGCCTAATTTTCCACCTTCATTGCTGCCTCCCCAATCGAAATCAGGTTCAAAGAAGAATGACTGAGTAATTCGATATGTACGGGCTGGCTCGAGATAGTTTCCAGCTTGCACACGATCGGTGCCACGGGAGGTGGGTGTGAGCCGCTGGCGCATGTAAGCCATGTCGCCATCGTACGCTGTTGACATGTTCTCAGGGGTTGTAATGTACCAAAAATCCTCGTCCACCCAAGCCTGCCAATCACTGCTATCGACTTGGCCGAAATCTTGTGCAGGTCCTTGAATATTCAGACATTGACTAGCGCCGAGTGTTGAACCTGACTCAAGTTCGCCACTGTACACATCGTCCGCACTGACCTGAGGTTCTGGCTCAGGCTGAGGTTCCGGTTCTGCTTCTGGCTGTAGTTCCTGTTCCTGTTCTGCTGCCGTGCTTGTATCAGTACTGGTAGGCAATGCACCGCCCAACTGATCAACTGGAGTCGGTAGTGCACCTCCAATAGTGGGTGCAGTCGATAGTTCCGTGGTCTGCACACTGGCACTGGTTGATGTAGATGACTCGCTTTGTGGGTCGTCGGACGTTGTTCCTGAGCCACAAGCCGCCAAGCTCAAGGGCAGTAGCGAGGCGAGCACTAATTTTTTGGGTAGGGGGTAGATTACAATCTTCATTGATACCTGTACTTTTCGAGTTTTGGCTAAAAATTAGCCAAAAGCGGTCTGTAGTAGAAAGAGTGATCACAACTCTTCAGGTAACGGTGGATGCATACGCTCTCTTGAGCGGTAGCTGGATATTTACACGAAAAGCACCTGTTGTATCGCGTTGCCGCTCAAGGCTTATATCTAAACGTGCAAAATCTCACAAAACGGATGTGCTGTTTTTGAGAGATCTAACCAGGTAGGTTCAGGCTGTCAGCGTTGATAAAGATCTTTTTGAGGCGAGTGTAGCTTGCCGTAATTGGAAAAAGCACGTTTCATCCAATCACCGGCTCTGCGGTGCCGGATAAGCACCAACAAGCCTGCTATTGGTAGAGAGATGACTACCATGACGGCAGCTTTAGCCGAAAAAACAAACTGTGAACGTACGGCTCCCTGTTGCGTATTGATGACGCGATAATTCTCACCTTGCTTGATAAATCTGTGTATCAAGTATTTTGCGGTGGATCTTTCTTCAGGAATATCTTCATAGGCAATTGCTTGGCTTGCCCAGTATAAAGTGCCACCTGCTTGTTTTACACGAGAGAAAAAATCGGTATCAGAGCCACCTGTAATACCAAATTTTTCGTCAAATCTGAGTTTGCCAACGACTGATCTGTTGATTAAAACGTTACCGGTACCTGTATTGTCAATTGGCTTAGCATTCTCTTTACCTCTTGCGTTGTGAAGATCTACAGTGTGTATCCAACGAGGTGCTGATGGGTGGAAGACGGCTGGCACAGGTCCAGCAACAACAGCTGCGTTGCAACTGGCCATAATCGTCAGTAGTTGTTGAAGCCAAATAGAGCAGGCGTATTCATCATCATCCAAAAACGCAAGCATGTTGTGAGATGAATGATCTAATGTGATATTGCGGCCTGTTGCAATATTATTTTGCGGTGAATCGACTAGTGTTACGCGACACAATTTTTCGATTTCAGAGTTTGAAATACACTCTGTTATAACTTGGTTGGCTGTTGTTCCACTGTTATTGGCAATCACGATTTCAACGTCGCCAGCGTGTGATTGCACTATTGGCTTCAGGCTTTGCAGTAATTTAAGTAAGCCACTTGTGCGGTGTAGCTGTGTGATAATTCCTATGGAGACTGCTTGTGTGTCCATTGATATACCGTAAAGTTTTTGTTTTTCTAAAGTGATAAGAATACAACAGTGATAAGCATACAACGAGCATGACCTTATGGCTATTTGAAAGCGTCTTGCTCAGCCATCTGTTGTTTTGCGTATCTCATATACAAGGCGATTGCTGTAAATTCTCCAGCTATGACAGAGTACAAACCCATGTAGAGTAGGTTTAAACCGAGCCCAATAACAAGCAGGCCGGTGGCTGTTACTGCAAAAGCCGTGATGCCTATCCGAAGTAATAGTTTAAATTGCATGGAAACAACAAAGAATTGACCATACCAAAATCTGAACATGCTGCTTGAAATAAGAATGACCCATAGAAGTAGAAACCACTTTACCTGCGTGTACTCTGGAATGTATTGGTCAAAAAAGCCAGCATAGTGACCGACAAGTAACGCTGCTATGTATATGAATGAGAAGGCAAATGTTTTGAGTAGAAATGTATTTACTTTTTTGAACATTGGCACTAGGCCATGGCTTTTAAACGTTCGACGCAGTGTGGGTGTTGAGCTATTGATAAGGCCTTGATTAATCACAGACATAGGCATAATCATGAGCCTGGCTAAGCTAAAGTATCCAGCTACGGTGGGTCCGCTGATAAACATAAGAAACGGATTGATACTTTGGTTTTGTGCCCACGCTATTGCCATACCAAGCAAACTAAATCTGCCTTGTTCAAAGTAGCTATTGAACACACTGCGTGCCTCGCCCCAGCCACGCCACTGTGCCTCGAGAATGGCGGTACGACAGAGTTTATTTGCCAGTAGGCTAATTAGCAACGATAAACTGAAGACGGCGTAGATTGCTTGAACAATATATTCTGCGGGCACTTTCCATACGACAAGAGCCAGCAAGCAAAGTTGACAGCCAATATAGATAACTGTGCTTCTTAGAGAGTAAGGTTGATTGTCAGTGGTGTACGAGTACTGTTTGCAGGCTTCAAACATGACCATCAGTGCTGTAAAGGTTAGCCCTGTGATCGCAATAGCTAGGTAGTTGGAGATATCGAAACCAATTGAGAGGCCGATAAGAATAACAATAGAAAGACCAATTAGAGCCACAAGGCCAATGGCTTCAATGGCTAATGTTGTGACGAAAATGTTTTTTTGTTCTGTACCGCTCTCAGATGCAATTCGCAACATCATTTGCCGGTGTAAGAGCGTGCCGAAAACACTAACGATGAGTGTACTGATGACAAAAACGAAGCTGTAAATACCAAACTGTGCGACATTTGACACCTTCAGCACGACAATGGATGCGAGCATATTTGATGCACTCATCAATATCTGCTCAACGACACTGGCGTATTGTCTCAGGGCGTCAGCTTGGGTGATTTTTTCGCGCCAGCTCATAAATAAGTAACAACTAGGTTTATCAGGTAAATCGTTGTGTCATTGACCCACGCGATTGCGGTTTTTCAATGCCGTTATAATTGAGCTAACCGCCCACCCGACAACTATAGCTGAACTATCGATAGCCAGATCAGACAGCCGTGTAGTTCGATTGAAAAGATGCAATTGCATACCTTCAGTAGCTATTGCGAGCAATAGCATAAGAAGCAAAAGCTGAAATTTTGAAATTGGCAACGACGCTGCGTTTTGCATGAACAACAAGGCTACGAAAAAGAAAAATACAAAGTGGCCAATTTTGTAGGCAAACTCGGCGAATTTAGGGCCTGAGGGCGCCACGTTTTGTCCTAGAAATTCAAGTAGAGGCTTAACGTACGGATCCGTAATGTTCTCAGGCATCAATACACCGATTACCGTCCCTGCCACTAATACTAAGGCAATTATCGCAATCTTGGTTGGAAGATTTTTATACATCCAGAAGCAGGCAACACCAAAAAGAACTGTCCAAGCAACTATCAGGATAGTAATAGCCTCGAGATAAACAGATGTGACGGCGATCGTATTCAAAGAGGCATCAGTTAACGAATAACTGCTAGTAGCTTCTCTTGAGTTGAGTACCAGAGACACCGCTACTGCGTCTTTAGGAATGCTAACAATGCGTTCTGCTTGAAAATTATCGAGCTGGCCTGCAAGGTCTGCGATAGTGGAGTATTTTACAACCTCGCCGCTGGCATCCTCAATCCAGACCATGAGTGCTGCACCCGGATTACCGCTGGTGTCTTCTGTGTAGGTTTCGGTGTTGACTGTGCCAGTTACTCGTAATCTTGCATTACTTTTGCTGAAAGATTCTGGAAGTGCAAATGCGCGTTTAGCGTAGCTGGTGTTGTCGGTGGTACGGTTTACCGTGATTTTTTCATCACTGAATTCAACGTTTGACCAATCACCTGCACGCTCCCAATGATCGATATCTCCCGGGAAGCCGTTTTCGAAGGCGATCAAATCGTGTTGCTCGTATTTTGTGTCTGATAGACCGAGCGCCCAAGTGGCCACGGTGCAGGCTACAAAAGCAAGAATGAAAAAGTACACTCTATTTTTAGGATCGTTCAGTATTGTACTTGTAGAAACCACCTAATTTACCTTTTTGGAAACCTCATGGATACTGG
>JALZWO010000119.1 GCA_023300375.1 Granulosicoccus sp.
GATCATATGCCAGTTATCGCAAAATCCAAAGCAGCGAGAACCTGAGAGCGGCAATGCTCTAGTGTGCCAACAGGTTTGGATAATAGGCGTTCAGACACTGCAGAGAGCTGTGGTGTTATTAATAAGTACTGCTGCTCTTCAAACAAAACCTCAGGCATCAGAACATCCATGGCAACAACGTGAACCCATTCTTTGCTACTCAGCGGGATAACTATTCTTGTGGTTAATGTCGATAGTACGGAATGTTGTACATTGACTAACAAAGGATATCGATTTCCAGTGGACTTGTTTGTATTTCTATAGACATCAAACTGTGCCATTAGAAATCTCGTGTCGAATCACTGAAGCAACCTTGTTCGTCGACCATGTTGTTGTAGGCCACGATAGCTATTTTGTTTTTTGCCTGCCATTTTTCGTTTTCTGCCTGAGCTAGCTTTTCCTTAAGTGCGCTTTCAAGTAGTGCAGACAGATTGATCTGCAGGTCCCTCGACTTGGCCAGTAAATCACTATTGATACTAAGGTTAGTCGGTTTTTTTTTTGCGTCCTCTTTGTACAATGCACTCATCAGTGGCTTTTAATTGACTATTTATGCGCATAGTAATGCGCATTCAATGAAATATCAATGATGTGGTGCAAAAGGCTGCAGATGATCGTCATCTATGGGGCACTAGACCACTTTGTCTAGCCTAATTTCATCTCACAGGATGCATGCGTGATCAAATCGCCTGTCACACTTGGCCACCGCGCGAGTAGTGCAGTGTAGATGAATGACTTGCTCACACAATTTGACGAATCTGCCGCAACCACAGCGTTGGCCGGGGATACTGCTGCATTCGGGACTCTTGTTAACGCCTATGAACGCCAGGTATTCGCGTTTCTGGGCCGGATGGGATTTGATCAGGCAACTGCAGCGGACTTAGCGCAGGATATCTTTGTGCGTGCTTGGCGCTTCCGGGGCGGCTTCGACTCATCACAAGGCACTGTTATTGGCTGGTTGTTTGGCATAGCACGCAATGTGGCGCTGACCGAGTGGCGCCGTGCTGGGCGTCGGCCGACGGCGTGTGTGGATGAGGGCGCTATAGACAGCATCAGCACGTCTGACGATGCTTCGCATGCACTGGAACAAATCCAGCAACGCGACAGGCTACATCGTGCTTTGCAGCAGTTGTCAGATGCAGATCGAACGGCGATAGCGTTGTCCTACATCGATGGCTTGTCAGCACCAGAAGCCGCAATCTTACTCAACTGTCGCGCCGATGCTTACCGAGCCCGACTCTCGCGTGCACGTCGGCGGCTTGCTGCCGTGCTGGAGGAAACAGCATGAAGAAGAACGATAACCTTAGCCCTGAATGGGACGAGTTGCTGAGCAACGGGCTGATTGAGCCGTCAGTAGACTTTCAACAACGCGTAATGCAGCGAGTTGAGCAGGAAGAGCTTGCACCTGTACAAGTGCCATCGCTGATTAGTAGGGTGGCGAATGCGGTACAGATTGGATTCGTGCTGCTCGGCGCTATTGCTGCAGGTTGGCAGACGTTAGGTTTCATTTTTGGTCTTTGGGCCACATCACTCGCCATCTAGGAGAATCACTAATGAGCAATATAGCAGCCCCTCGACGTCCCTGGCTGGCCGCCTTGCTATCTCTCGTATTGCCAGGCTTTGGTCAGTTTTATGTGGGTGATGCGAATCGTGCGTTGGGCTTTCTATTGGCATTTGCGCTGTTGGGAATTCCAGTAGTGGTTGTTATATCGCTTCTTTTGCCTATCGAGCTGACGGGCGTATCGGTTGCGTTGGCAACGCTTGCCAGCATGGGTGTATGGATTTACGCCGTCGTGGATGCTTGGCGCCAAGCAAGGCGATGCGACCCATTTATACCTGCGGCATGGCAGACGCGCACGGTGTACACCAGCGTATTCCTGTTGATAGCATTCGTGCTATTGCCCTCGGTGTTGGGCTTTGTGCGTCAAAACCTCGTACAAGCGTTTCACATCCCAAATGGCAGCATGAGTCCAACGCTAGCCACAGGTGATATGTTGTTCGCTAATATGAGCTACAACTGCCCGAATTGCTTTGCAGCTGTGAAGCGCGGCGATGTTGCCATCTTTGTCTATCCCGACAATCGCACTCAATATTACGTTAAGCGTATCGTTGCGATGCCAGGGGACACGATCGAGATAGAGGCTGGTGAGGTAATCATCAACGGCACGTTGTCACCCGATGCGTTTAGCGGTGATTCATCGATCACTATGGATGAACACAAAGTTGCGCCGGGTCATGTTTTTGTACTGGGTGACAAACGCAACGCCAGTCGAGACTCGCGCCACTTTGGTGATGTGCCATTGTCCGATGTTGTGGGTCGCCCCCGTCAGATTTGGTTCTCGCGCGCAGAAGAGGGGGTGCGTTGGGATCGCATCGGAAAGTCAGTTCAGGATATTCTTTGATACTGCTTTAGCTTCATTATTAACAACCACCTCTTTGAAATCGAATGGGCTTGTGCCTTCGATACACGAGACCACTTTCCAGAATATCAACACGTAGGCCGCCCCGATGAACTAGGCTGCGCAGGGTGCCTGGTGGTGTGGGTTTTTGTAGCCAAGAGTAGGGCTCGGCAAGATGTTGTCCGTAGCAAAGTACCTTCCCTATATGAAATTGCTTGCTGAGCAGTGAATTCAGATCTATGCCGCGGCATACGATATTACGTCTAGCATCAGCAGCTGGTAGGTTGATTCCGAAATAGGTGGCTAGTGGTTCTATCGATTCTGCTTCTATGAGTGTTAACGCCTGGCCCCATCTTTTTGGTCCTTAAAAAGTGTCCTTTGCCCAAAGCCTACCGGTCGCCTTCAATGCCGACACCTGCTATCAGATTGGCAGATGTTAATGATTCTCCTGGTGCGCCTGAATCTGAGAATCGATAGATAGACTCGATGGTTCCTTGCAATGCATTACGTAGGGCAAAGACAGCACTGGTGGGGTAATGACCCAACCTTCAATAACCTTGCCAGTGCCTTGTGTAACTCCTGTGGGAGTCCACGCCACACCTGAGGGTGTTTCAGCCATTACGACGTATCCATTCCCTCTTATAGCTGAGCTATCCACCAACCTGCCTACTGAAATGATTGAGGATCTTTGACAGGGACTAATGCCAGATTCCTGGTACCAAGCCACCATCCAATTTTTGTTAAGTCTACGTGGTCGGCTGCGCTTGGAACATCCTCTATAGGTGTTTGTAGAATTTGCGCCAAGCAGATTGAGAAGCTATAGCTTTGGGAAAACTGCTTTGTGTGATCATTCGCTATTTCATTCATGGTGTTGTTCTGATGCTGTCTATTGCGAATACAGTGGGGGGTTTTCATTAATTCAGATAGATATTACTTCGAGTTGACCCACCATCGTAACCTGAGGAGCCTCAGGCTCATTCCACCTCAAAAGTGTGATGTGCCAAAGTTCTGGATTTCTCCGCGAAGGGTCTATTAGGCCTATCCTATTATCGTTACTTTAAGACGTGGCGCTTCTATTTTTGCTGTGCCATAGTCAATAGGTAGATCGCCTACAAGTGAAGTGCGCCGAACCTATTTACGTTGGTGCTAAAGTCATATCCCAAAAAGTAGCCTCAATCTTATTACCGTCAAGATCTAACACAAAGCACCCGTAGTAAGGTTCGCCGTAGTCTGGTCGAGGGCCTGGAGCACCTTCATCGGTACCACCTTGCTGAAGAGCCACAGTATGAAACAGATGTACAGTTTCTTTATTGCTTGCAGTAAACCCAATATGTTGCCCATTGCCCGCAGAGGCTGGTTGCGCATTTCCTGGTAGTTGTATCCAGAATTCAGGGAAATATTTGCCATAAGCCACGGCAACGATGCCTAGGTCGGGCAGGTCGATGATTTCTTTACGACTTGCTCCAATCGTTGCCATTACTGGGTCATAAAATGCCAGTGCCTTTTGCATATTTGATACACCCACGGAGACGTGAGAGACAATACTGGGGTTTTCATCTACCATTTGATTCTCTCTGATTTTGCCACTGAGTTATCTCACATAGCTTAGTCATCGCGCAACCAGTCCTTTATCACCTATGCCCACGCTCGACACTCTACTTGTTGATCCATTATTTGCAGGCATGCTTGCATTAGCTGCTCTTTTGGTTGGGCTATCCAAAGGCGGGTTGCCAGGTATCGGCATGTTGTCTGTGCCTGTGTTGTCGCTAGTGATGTCACCGATCAATGCAGCAGTTTTGCTTTTGCCCATCTACATCATGTCTGACGTGATGGGTGTTTGGCTTTATCGTAAAGAGCATAGTTGGGGCAATGTTAAACTGCTCATTCCGGCTGGTTGTATTGGGGTAACGATCGGTTGGGCTACCGCATCACTAGTCTCTGATGAAGTGGTTGCCTTGCTTATCGGTTTAATGGGCATTGCCTTCTGTTTGAACATGTGGTTTGGAACAGGTGCGAATAGAGCGCCTGCCAATCAGTCATTACCACGAGGTCTATTCTGGGGGACTCTGTCGGGCTTCACCAGCTTTGTCTCTCATGCAGGAGCACCGCCGTATCAAATGTACATGCTGCCGCAGCGTCTGCCGAAGATGGTGTTTGCGGGGACCACAACGATTGTCTTTGCCGCTATTAATCTAGCTAAGCTCTTGCCTTACGCGTCCTTGCATCCTTACTCACATGACACATTGCAGATTGCCTTGTGGCTAGTGCCAGCAGCTATTGTTGGTGCGGTGGGCGGTCGACTCTTGACTAAGGTGCTATCGGAGGCGAAATTTTTTCTAGCTGTGCAAATTGCTTTGTTTGCAATTTGTTTGAAACTGGTAGCTGACGCGTTTTAAATCTGCGGCATCAAAGAGAGCAGCAGATCAAAGCTGTGACAAAGCTTGTTGAGTCATAGCACGGGTGTAGCGGTGTATTTTCTTATGCTCTGGCATCCAGCCCGCAAGAAATCGATGAAAGTCGGCCCACGCAATGGCGTAAAGGTTGCGCCATTCAGCCTCTAATACTTGTTGAATATCTGAGCTGACATGTTTACCCAGTTCTTTAAAATACACGTCGAGTAATTGATCGGCATAGCGTGAGCACTCGGTTTCATCGAGACAACTACCCAGAAAGTAGGCCACATCGCGCATACCGCAGCCTTTGCCGACGTATTGAAAGTCCACCATGGCAATACAGCTTGAATCGTCGCTAAAGCACATGTTGGCTACCTTGGCATCACCATGCACCAAGGTTTTGAACTGGCAGTTTTCAAGACGATCATCCAAGCGCTGTGCGGCGTCTTTGAGTTCACTGTCTAGCATGGCGGCGTATTCATCAGCACGGGTCGCCAGATGCCAATAGGTGCCTGTTGACCATAGGCCATTACCTTCAGAACCTATATGCAAGGCATGGAAGCGTGCTAACCATTGTAGACAGATGTGGCATTGGTCTGCGCTTAAATAATCATGCCGCACAGGGTAGTGTGTATCAAGGTCTTCTAGGATCAACCAGCGGGTCTGTCCGGCTACATGATGATGTAAAAGCTTGGGTACTGTGCAGATCGCCTGCGTGTCAGCCGCATGCTGCACATACCACTGGGTCTCTACATCATAGGAGATAAGCTTTCTTTGTGTGGATGCGTCGGTGTTCCAACCACGAGGGTGTACAAACTCAGCCGGTGGTTGAATGAGTTTTACTATTACTGAAGATAGGGCTGACGAGGTGGCAGACGACATCGTCGATAAACTTTCAGAGCCTACTTGCACATCGCTCTTCACCTCACTGTACTGCAAGTGGAAACGTGCAATTTGTCCGTAACCGCTCCACAGGCTTTGCACCTGTTGTACTGCGGTTACGGACGTGGCACCAGTGGCGCCTAGTACTTGATCAACTACCTGCTCGAAAAGCTGTGGATGCTGTTCGAGCAAAGTGTTATCAGCCTTTCAAACGTGCGTTCTGAGGGAACATCGCTTTCTTAGCTTCATCATCCATGTCGGCCTTGAATGCGAATTTATCTTTTACCGCTTCTGCACGCTGTGCAGCTGGGCGTGCATTAATGTCATCGAGCAAACGCTTAACGTTAGGTAG
>JALZWO010000120.1 GCA_023300375.1 Granulosicoccus sp.
CCAAACTAGCCCCTCATTCCCGCGAAGGCGGGAATGCAGAGTTTGACGCGGCGTGGACCCCCTCAGTAATGGGGATAAAGAGCAAGCCTCGGTCGTTAGGAGGCCGAGTTCTCCATCTGCCCAACAACGTTGTCGATGAGATCAGTGAGTTGCTCAGCTGTTTGCAAACCTGTGTGTGTGTACTGGTGCCTACCTGAAGCATCAAAAAACAGCAGAGTTACCTTGGGCGCATTGTACTTTCGCCCTAACTCACCACCTTCCTGACTCGCCAGATCAGCAACACGATAGAGGACGTCGGTTCGATCGCTCATCACCGAGCCCATAACACCCTTCAGACGCCGGCACGTAGGGCATGAGCGATCGTGAACCTGAACCACGACGGGTGTACCTTGTCCGATTGCGGTAAGGTCGTGCTCCTCTTTTGTGCGGGTATCCCATGCCTGAAGCGCTGACGCACCACCTACAGCGCCCACGGCACCGAGGGACCCAATGATCCACTGACGCCTTGAGAAAGACAGTGGTTTAGCCGAGGCGCCTGCTTTGCCCGAGGTGGAGGCGGATGAACCCTTGCGCTTTTTACGTGCCATAACTGTTGTATACCGAAGATTAGACTTTAAATTACAACGAATCGTAGCTGTTTTTGATTGCAAAAAAGCCAAGATTACAAAAAAACTGAAATTACGGCGACCACAGATCACTTAGATCGGAGGTTGCAGAGAATTGGCAGAAAATATGTATAACTGTTACGCAAATAGCAACTTATGTACTCGTAATATAATTAGGGTTGCTTACGCCTCGACATTCCTTGGGGATATTTGACTCGTATAACGTGCCGTTGTGCAAATTGTTTAAATCGATGCATTCAAACGCCGTACCCATTCGTTATATTGTCATAGAGTAATTTCAGATCGGTTTTCTGCCAAGTGAGTTGCTTGGCAAAAAGCAACTTTTAACAACACGCAAACTTTACAAAGAGCCCATTTATGAGTAGCGAAGATAAAAATCTTGCCACCAATCTTGTGTCAAGCAAAAGAAGGAACTTTATCGCTGGCGCAGGTGCATTGGCGTCGTCTGCACTTCTGGGTGGCTTGCCTGCCATCGGTCACGCGCAAGCCTTGGGATACCAGTTGTTGGACACTCCTGTCCCAACCAGAGACCCTGCACGTATCGAAATCCTGGAATTTTTCTGGTTTGGTTGCCCACATTGCAACCGATTCGAACCCACCATTAACGCTTGGAAAGCAAACAAGCCTGAAGACGTTGATTTCGTCCGCGAAGCACCGGCCTTAAATGCAGCTTGGGAAACACATTCACGCGCTTTCTACGCTGCAGAGGCCCTTGGCATTACCGAAAAAATGTTTGAACAGACATTTAACGAAATCCACCAAAAAGGCAATCGCTTAAACTCACCAAAGGCTGTGGGTAGCTTCATCGAAGATCTGGACATCGATGTTAGCGCCGAAGACTACATGAAGGCCATGCAGTCGTTCAGCGTGGCAACTGCTTTGAAGCGTTCAGAGAAATTGGCACGTGACTCACGAGTCTCTGGTGTGCCAAGTATACTCATCAATGGCAAGTACATTACCAGCGCATCACTAGCTGGCGGCAACGATGGAATCATCAATGTCATGAATCAGCTAATCGAAGTAGAACGAAAAGCCTCTTAATACAGTAGGCACCACCCAGGTGACCCAACAGTTAGACGTTCTGCTGACAGACGCCTACCGCTATGCGTATGGCCTTTGTTCTAACGAAGCGGTCGCCTGGGATCTCGTACAGGAATCATGGTTGCGAGTATTCGAGCGCTACAACAAAAACGTGACCCGTCCATTGTTGTACCGGACGGTTCGTAACTTGTTTTATGATCGACGCCGACACGAGACACGTTTTCCTCAGGACCCGATAGAGGACAGCCAGTTTCAGTTGGCAGCCGACAACGCGTACGACCACGATCCTGGGCTAAACGCAGCCCTACGCACTTTACCCGACTTAGAGCGTGAAACCCTGTTTTTAGCGGTAGTTGAAGGGTACACGGCAACTGAAATTACGGCATTAACCGGACACCCTCGAGGCTCGGTACTTAGTCGTTTACACCGCGCGCGCCAGAAGCTTGCCAAGTTACTGGATGAATCCCAGACCAGCAAAGCTAAACAGCTCTTGTCTTTGGTGAGTCGTTAATCATGGCAACGAGGTAACGTGTGATGGATGTTGAACAGCGTCTGCGTGAATTCCATGCGCAAGCAGCCCCTGACCCCATAGCAGTGAAAGCGCTACTGCAGGCCACAGTCGGCTCAGCTAATGAAAACCCACGCACCTCTTTTGATCAGGTAGTAGCTTCAGTCAAACAGTCGTGGGCGCTTTACCTTACTGCGGCAAGCATGGCGTGTTTAGTATTTGCGTTCACAGGCTTCAGCTTCCACGAACAAGGGTCACTCAACGAGCGTACGGAGCGCACCGTTCGTGAAGTGGCTATGAACCACATAACTCACCTTAAATCTGAACACGAAAGCTCTAGCATTGTTGAGCTTGACCTTGTCATGCAGCAACTGCCTTTTGCATTGAAGGTACCAGAACATTTACGAAAAAACTTCACAGTAGCCGGATCCCGCTATTGCTCTTTAGCAGGGCATTTAGCCGCACATATAAAACTTCGCAATATCCATGACGGCAAACTCTCTAGTCTATTTGTTGCCTTGTTAGAACAAGATTTAAAGAGCATAGGCTTGGAGAGTCAGACGGTTGCTGGAGTTGACGTCGAGCTCTTCAATGAAGATGGATTGTTTTACGCGTTGGCTAGTCGGTAAAGCAAACCTGCCACACAAGATGATGTTCACGTCGATGATTCAGGGCGTGCAGTACGACGAGAAAATTTAGATCAATAGCTCTACAAACAGCCAGCCAGCACCACCCATACAGGCTGTTAGTGGTTGTTGCGACAAGAGCACTGGCTACATCGCAGCTAGTGCGTACAAACATTTTTCACTGATAACAGCCTTGCTGTCAACGCACTCATCAATCATGAAATTCTTATTCAAAACCAAACACCGATCACTGACGCAGTCAATTTTCATGCTGTGTTGCTTGATACCACTAATATCGCTACCCGCAATAGCCGAAGAACAAGTGATTGCGCCCGATGGTGATACAAAACTCCAACAGTCGCTCATTGATGCTTGGCAGGCTCAAGGAGATGACTACGTACCGCGCACGCACCACCTACTCGATAATGGCAATCCAAGTTACATCAACCGCCTGATGCTCGAAGCCTCTCCGTATTTAAAGCAGCATGCACACAACCCTGTGAATTGGTATTCATGGGGTGAAGAAGCCTTTGAAAAAGCACTTGCAGACAACAAACCCGTGTTTTTGTCTATCGGCTACTCCACTTGTCATTGGTGCCACGTGATGGAGCGCGAGAGTTTTGAAAATCTAGACATCGCACAATATATGAACGAACACTTCATCAACATTAAAGTAGATCGCGAGCAACTACCTGACGTTGATGCGCTGTACATGTCAGCTGTACAAATGATAACCGGCCGAGGAGGTTGGCCAATGTCATCTTTTCTTGATGCTAAAGCACGTCCCTTCTTTGGCGGCACCTACTTCCCACCCGCCCTGTTCTCAGATTTGCTAGACAGAGTTAACGAGCAATGGGCTAACAACCACGATGCCTTAATGGCTCAAGCTGACCAACTCGCTGAAGCCTTAAAAGCATCCCAGCAACTTGCCGCGCAAAGCAGCACCGTGGGAGCTGACGATCTACGTGCAGCAACACAACAACTTCTTGCATCATACGACAGTGTTAAGGGTGGTTTTGGCGCAGCGCCTAAGTTCCCGCAGGAATCCAGTTTGTTGTACTTATTAGAACAAGCGCGAGACCACAGCAACAAACAGGCGCTTGATGCCGTAGATAACACACTTCAAAGAATGGCAGCAGGTGGCATTCACGACCAAATTGGCGGGGGCTTTCATCGCTACTCAGTTGATGATATTTGGCTGGTTCCTCATTTTGAAAAAATGCTCTACAACCAATCAGGTATGGCGCGAGCTTACACACTGGCAAAGCAACTTACCGGCAAGCAAGTCCACGAAGATACCGCAAGAGGTGTCCTAGATTACGTCATGCGCGAGATGACAAGTTCAAACGGACTTTTCTACTCAGCAACTGATGCTGACTCAGAAGGACGCGAGGGGGCATTTTTTGTATGGACACCAGAGCAAATAGAAGAAGCACTGGGCGATGCGAATGCGAAAACTGCAAAGATTATTTGGGGTGTAGATGATTTTGGAAATTTCGAAGGTGAATCAATCCTAGTCCAGCCAATGGAGCCTGAATTGTTAGCGCTCCGTTTAGGCGTATCCGTCGAAGAGTTGCAACAAATCAAAGGCACGATTGCGAGCAAACTATTAGCAGCAAGAAATAGACGAGAAGCACCATCACTGGACAACAAAGCGTTAACAGGTTGGAACGGCATGATGATCGCAGCATTTGCTCAAGCTGGTCTTGCCTTCGACGAGCCCAAGTACACAAAGGCCGCCCTCGATTCAGCACAGGCCCTATGGACAACTGCTTGGTCCGAATCAAATGGACTCTTACGCTCTCGCTACAGGGGCGAGACAACACTTCCTGCTCGTCAAACTGACTATGTCTGGCTCGCAGATGGCTATATCGAATTGTACGACGCGTTAGGCGATGAACTTTGGCTCGATCGTGCAGTGCTACTCATGAAAGAGATGGACGAACGATTTGCAGCTATTGATGGTGGTTACTTTATGGGTGGCGACGATGTTCAGGGAGCACCTATGCTGGTCAGACCTCGAGACACATACGATGCATCAACTCCATCAGGTAATGGGGTTGCATTGTCAGTGTATGCTCGCTTGTTCGAACGCACTGGAGAGGCAGAATTTCAAGACTCTGCCACTGCCCTAGTGGCCGCATTCTCGGGTCTGATAAGTGAACGTCGAGGTGGCCTGTCATCTATGCTCAGCGGCCTTGGAATTTTTCTAGAAGAAAATCGCTCTGCTACACAGTACGCTGGCCGTGGAAAAGCAAAAGTATCAGCACATGTAGATAATGATGAGCGCGTTCAAGTGACTATAGAACTAGACGAAGGCTGGCACGTCAATTCATCTGAACCACTACAGGACTATCTGATTGGCACAGCGTTGACCGATGCAAATGGCGATAATTTACTGGCTCCAGATTTTCCAGAAGCAACCGTACGACAACTAGCATTTCAGTCAGAAGCGCTAGCACTGTACGAGCACGATGTCAGTTTAAGTGCCGAGCTACCTAAAGATCGTAACCCTCTGGGCCACGCTGACGTGTCCCTGCGGTTGCAGGTGTGCAGCGATAAAATCTGCCTTGCTCCAGAGACTCTATCGCTCTCTGTACTGACAAACTAACGCTATGTTGATGGACTTGCCTTGGCATAGCAACGACATCAAAACACTGAATTAGTCAGTCCAGGCGCCGCCAGCCGATACGCTGACGGCGCCAGTTTGATGACCGCTTGGCAGTTAATTAGTAGCGACGTAGTTGGTTAGCACGGGCGTTGTTGCTGGCCACCTGTGGAAGATGAAGCGTTTTTTCAAACGTATCGGCCAGCATGTAAGCCACTAGTTATTCAATATTTCATTAGCACGACCTACAAGATCAGCTGCGTAGTCCATCACATGAAACAGCACATTCTGCTCGGAGGTTCCTGCAACCAAGGAGGCACCTGGCCCTTGTGCATAGACTCCGACGTCTTCAGCACCATGACTCTCAGCTCCCAGCGGTACTAGAGCCTCTTGGTGGAAACCTGAAGATTGTGTGTTAACAGAACTAAGATCTTGCCGATCATTGTTAGCATCAACCGTGTAAGACCTATCGAAGTCGGTGTTTTCGCCAAAATTTCGAAAACCCAAGCCGTTGCCATAAGCAACAGTGGTGTAGGGAAGACCATCGGCTGCCAACACTGGCTGATCAGAGCCGATGGAAACAGATAGACCCAATATCGGGTTACCACGTTTGGCTATGCCACCCACTGTAAACACGTGACTGTGATCAGCTGTAACCATAATCAAGGTGTCGTCCGTGCTGGTTGCGTCCATCGCCACTTGCACCGCTTGGGACATCTCAATAGTGTCTGTGAGTGCGCCGTAGGCACTGCCTGCATGGTGCCCGTGATCAATTCTGCCTGACTCAATGACGAGCAAGTAGCCGCGATCATTGTTGTCGAGCATATCAATCGCTTTGGCCGTCATCTCAGCTAGGCTAGGCTCACCCCCAAGATCGTTGCCACGGTTGGCTTCGTACTCCATGTGCGAACCTTCAAAAAGGCCCAACACCTGAGGTGTGGTGTCCACATCAAGCGCATCGAAACCCGCTTGATCAATGATGTATTCGCCTTGTGGATACAGCCCTTGCCATTGCGCGGTCAAATCAATGCCATCAGCACGCGCCCCTTCTGTTCCACCATCGGTGTCCGTTGTATTGAAGGCTGGGTCAGCAGGCAGAAAGTTACGACGCCCTCCCCCCATTACCAACTCGATTCCATCAACATCAAGTCCCGTATATCTGGCCTCCAAATTGGCTTCGAAATTGATGAGCTGCGTTGCGATGTCTTGACACCCTTGCGATAAAGCATCCGCTGGCATGACGGCATCATTCTCCCAACCTCGCTCCACCGATTTTGCATAGGTCGCAGCAGGTGTGGCATGCGTAATGCGCGCAGTGCTCACCATACCGGTCGACATGCCTGCAATTTCGGCCAATTCCAGAGCGGTGACCAACTCGTTGCCTGGTTGCGAGGAACAATCTCCACGTTGCACATCTTCGTCAACACCAAAGACACCAACATCGGTTTTAACACCAGTGACAATCGCTGACATGGTGCCCGCCGAATCGGCAGTTTGTGCATCAACGTTATAGGTTTTGCTCAAGCCAGCAAAAGGCATAGCGCCCCAAGCCAGTACGTTTTCCTCGCCTGTCTGTCCCTTAAACTGCCCATCGAGAATACGTGCTGAGGTAATAGTACTAATGCCCATGCCATCGCCCACAAATAGGATGATGTTGCGCGCCGCCCCCCGTGTCTCAGCCGCAGGAGTAGACGCAACTACTCGCTGCGAAGCCGTTCTGAACTCATCATTATTGACTGTGTTCTCAAAGGTACTAGACCCACCTAGCGTGGATGGTGGCGTAGTGGACGTATCGCCTGGGCCTTCCTGAGGAGGCATCTCGCCAGTGGGAACAGTGCCCGTATCACCCGTGCCCTCCTGAGTAGGCGTCTCACCAGTGGGAACAGTGCCCGTATCACCCGTGCCCTCCTGAGTAGGCGTCTCACCCGTGGGAACAGTGCCCGTATCACCCGTGCCCTCCTGAGTAGGCGTCTCACCAGTGGGAACAGTGCCCGTTTGACTCGTGTTGTTGTTTACGCTGGTGTCAGAGCAAGCAGCGGCGACCAACACAGTAAGCAGCGTTAAGCCGGTTACACGCACTCGGGTCGAGGTCACAGATTGCTGCGCAATGTGCAGCCATGAATTGCCTCTAGACAAGGTGTTTAATTCACTCATTGCGTTAAATCCAGTGCTTTGTCCATGACGTGAAAGATCACATTTTGCTCAATAGTGCCTCGCACCCGATAAGCGCCAGCCCCAAATGCATGCAAGCTGACATCTTCACCGCCATGGGTTTCAGCTGCCAGAGGAACCAGAGTTTCCTGATGGAAGCCAGGGGATTCGGTATTAACGGAGGTCAGATCTTGTCGTCCTCCCAGTGGAGCATCTTCGTAGGTTCTATCTGGATTCAGATTATCGTTACCGTAGTTTCTGAAGCCCGGGCCATTGGAGTAACCTATCGTGGTGTAAGGTAAACCATCGCCAGCGTTTGATGGGCTACTACTTCCAGTGCTTACCACCTTGCCCAAAATAGGATTACCACGACGCGGTGAACCGGCAAGTGTCATCACGTGGCTATGGTCAGCTGTAACCAGAATTAAGGTGTCATCACTGTTGGTGAGATCCAAAGCACGGGATACCGCCAATGATAATTCAAGGGTTTCATTCAATGCACCCGAGGCATTCCCAGCGTGATGGGCCTGGTCTATTCGACCGGCTTCCACCACTAAAAAGAAACCGTCAGGATCACGGCGCAGTAACTCGATAGCCTTGACCACCATTTTGGACAGTGAAGGCTCGATACCTGAATTGACAGATCTGTCTGACTCATATTGAAGGTGCGAATTATTAAACATTCCAAACACGTTGCCAGTTTGGGAAGCGTCTAGCGCATCGAGCCCAGATTCGTTAAAAACGTAACGCCCATCGATATATTGACTTTGCCACTGAGCAATCAAATTTTGCCCGTCGGTGCGATCACCACCGCTCTGACCGAACGTTGCTGTGAGATCACCATTGGCGCCATCATTGGGAAGAAAGTGCCGTCTGCCGCCACCGAATACAACATCAATGCCATCAACATCGGCATTGGGAAAGCGTTGTTCCAGATTGGCTTCGAAGTTGACAAGCTGAGAGGCTATATCTTCACAACCCTGAGCGATGACCTGTTCAGATTGATCGGAGATGTCTTCCCAACCTCGATTGACTGATTTGGCATAGGCTGCCGCAGGGGTTGCGTGTGTTACGCGAGTTGTACTGACTATTCCGGTTGCAAGGCCTTTGATTTCAGCTAAATCAAGCGCTGACACCAACTCGTTACCTTCTTGTTGTAAGCAGTTACCCACTGTTGCTGAAGCATTGATCCCAACCACACCAGCGTTGGTTTTAACACCAGACATCATGGCAGTCATGGTGCCTGCCGAATCGGGAATTTGTGCATTTACGTTGTAGGTCTTCACTAGAGCCGTATGCGGAAATTGCTCAAAACTCAAAGATGATTCCTCGCCCAATCCACCCGCTCTTTGTCCTCCAAGAATACGCGCAGCTGTCACAGTCGATATACCCATGCCGTCGCCAACAAACAAGATGACATTTCTTGCTGTAGCTGGCTGATTGGCATCCACACTGGCTCTGGCGGTAACTTGCTGTTGCCCAGCTGAAAACCATGGACTCTGGGCCTGCGAATCAGGAATCGCTTGCGCCTGCACTACCACGGTGAACGGTAATGCCGTTGCCGCTACCAACAGTGATGATATTTTGATTTTGCAACTCCTTAGAGACGTATAGGTCTGAGCACAGCTGAAATATTCTCACGAATCAACGCGTTTTTTTGCACAGTTGATCGTTAATCTAACGATGTTCCCATTTTCCTACCTCGTTCGTAATAATAAGATAGTCATCATTAACCTTCTGACACAATTCAAAGAGCAATATTATGAATACCCCTACCCGTGGCGTGGTTGGCACGTTGGTTCTCATTGCAGCAGTGGTGGGTGTCTGGTTTGCACTGGAGACCTCCAATTCCTCCTCCACAGCTGGATCTGGGCAGGGTGCTGCAGCCTCTGGTAA
>JALZWO010000121.1 GCA_023300375.1 Granulosicoccus sp.
GGCGTCGGCTCTGGCGCCGGCGCTCCGTCGAAGCCACTAGCTACAGACACATCATCGTCTACCAAGCTCAACACAACGCTACCAGCACCTTGCGGAACTGTAGTCTCAGTGTCAACAACCCTGACAAACCACAGGCCCAGCGCCACATGCACTATGACTGATACACCCACAATAATAATCCACGCAAGCTTACGTGACATGTTCTTACTCAGCGCACTGTCGTTACAGAGGGAACTAACGTTGTCAGCAACTCTAGTTCTTCAACACCTGCAGCACGTACTTTATCAATTACAGATCTTAGTTGTGCAATGGTCACAGTTGCGTCCGCCTGAACCGCAATCATCTGAGTATTCTGTACACCCTCTTCAGATAATTGGATGCCAGATACGTTATCTTGCGCACTTGTCAATAGTGAACGTAAGGCAGCTTCCAGATTATCAGCAGACACACGCTCCTGGTCAATGGCTAGTGAACCATCAGCAGCAAGATATAGCGTATGCACACTCTGAGGAGTATTTTCCAAAACCGACTCCGGCGCATCCACAAGCAGCGGGGGTAATGATTGTATTGTTCCTGCGATCATAAAAAAAACAAGTAGCAGGAACACAACATTGATCATAGGAATCAGCGAATTTTCATTCCAAGATTGAGAGCGTTTCGTATTTTTCGTTAACCTCATTTTATTGCAAAACCTGCATATCAACTTGATCAAAACCAATAGCAGCCAGCTGATCTATAAATCGTGTAAACGACTGCAGAGTTACTTGATCTTCTGTTCGTACAACAACAATATCACCCAGCTTAAGCGAATTGACAACCACGCTATATGATTCAAGCTCTAAAGCACTAATAGTGACCAGACCATTAACAGTGACACGACCATCACTTAGCAAAAACAAGCGAAGTTTATCTGATGACTGACTGGGCAATGCAGTGGCGTCTGTGATTGGCAATTCAATGCGCATCGCTTGTTGCTTACTGAACTGCGTGGTAAGCATAAAAAAGAGCAACAGAATAAACACAACATCTATTAGCGGCGTAAGACTGACCTTAACTTGCCGCGGGCTTACTAGATCAAGCCTCATGTTAACGACTCTCGGAGAGTATCGAAATTCCTTCAGCACTTTGCTGCAAATCTGCAGTAAATACTCGCGTCACCCTATCTTCAAGCTCGTGTGAATACACCTCTACACGTCGTTCAAGCCACTGATGGGCAACCACGCTAGGAATCGCAACCGCCAAACCTACGCCGGTTGTCAGTAACGCTTGCCAGATTCCACCAGAGAGTACCGAGGGATCAATTTGTGAACCTGCAGCTTCCATACCTTTAAACGCTGTAATCATTCCAAGCACAGTACCAAAGAGACCCAGCAGTGGGCTGATCGATCCAATAAGCTCCAGTATTCGCAGCCTCGAACGCATGCGCTCTAATAATGCTGTGGCAATTCTTACAAGCTCTTCGCGCGCAAGCGCATGCGATTGTTTGTAATGGTGGGCCTGCATAGCTACACCAACAACATGTGCAAGACCAGTGCGTTGACCCGATAACTCCAAGAGCGCCTCTTTTCGACGACCAGTCTCCCATAGATCTAACGCATTGATCGCGACACGTCTACCACGACGGCTAGCAATGCTGATATCCAATGTTTTATAGATGATAACTGCCAATGAAACTACGGATAACAACATCAACAAGAGGATAACCACACCACCAAGATCGTACAAATCCCTGAGCGACGTTAGCCCAAGCATTACAGTGTCATTTTCGAGCATCAGTAGCTGCCATCGCTGAAGGGCTATTCATGGCCTCCAATTTTATACTGGTTTGCAGCTTCTATCAGTAGAAGTAGCAGGCTCTCTTCAACTTAATGCCAACAACTGGTAGCCTGATTCAATCATTATCACTGTGCGAGGCACCCGCATTTGCCCGAGAAGCTGCCGATGAAGGAACCGTTGTTAGCAAGGCTAATTGTTGAAGTGAATCCACATCACTCATCAAAACCGACACAGCACCTGAAAAAAGTTGTTCTGCGGCAACGTCTTCATCAAACGGCAAGGATTGACCATCAATGAGCTCCCCACCCGTCAGAGATATCCTGACGCTCGCCTCTTCAATAGATAACAAAGCATCCAGATCACCCAAAACACGAAGGCCAATATCAACACGAACACAAACGTCATGTCCATCCACACGCAGGTAAAGGGGTCTATGTAAATCTTGCACTACCCAGGCAAGAAACGGCAAGAGTAAATGAGGGAAGAACAGGGCCGACATGCTCAAGCCTTCATCTTCGAATAACATTGGCTGGACGCGGGCGTAGTCACTCAACGTCGCGCCGAGTACGATGGGACAAAGAGATTGCTCACTAGAACAAGCCTGCCAATGCTGTTCATGCACAACAGGAAAACTGCCACGCCAATCCTGCTCTTGTATCAAATGCAAATACACAGCTAGCGTGCGGGTTGAATCAATACCTCGGCCTGATAGCCAACCGCTGGCATAGCCTGCTTCTTCGGCCATTCCCCAACTCATGCCTGCACCACGAGCGGCCTTCGAACACAACGCCTCCAATTCGCTACGCGAGAATTGCACGGTTGCGGCCAGACCAACAGCTGCGCTAGAGGCTGTGTCAATTGAATCACTCAACGCCTATCTCACGCACCGGAATATTTTTAAACTCATCAGGGTATGGCATCCCTTGAAACAAACTGATGCGCACCCAGCGATCTGAACGCGGATCAAAATGACTGGCGCCAAAGAAGGCCAACTTGTATCGCAACAGGTCAATGGGCAACATGTCTTTAGCGATAAGATTGTCACGAATTTCAGCGTATGCATGCCGAGCACTCATCTGCGCTCGACGTACCATAAGCCTAGCCTCGGGATGTTGCAGGACAAAATTGGCAACAGGCATTTCATCTTCCCATTGCTTCAACTGATCAAACAATGATTGCGCAAAACGTGCAATGCACAAGGGCTGCTCAAGTTCAGCGCCCTCCTCGCTGGCACGCTCACCTAGTCTAGGCTCAAGCTTTTCTTCTGACACGTACCAAAAGCGCGCTGTGTTATCGGCTTGCGTGAAGTCGATAGATAAGGCCCAGGCATAATGAGTCTCCAACAATGCCCGTAAAGTACCCACTTTCATAGCACCATCTAAACGAAAGGATTGCCGCTCCTTAGCACTCAGAAACTGCGATAAATCATCAACTAGTTCGCCATAGGGCTCCAACAAAATCGATAACAACGCCTCCTGTCCTTCTAGAGACAAGGTGTCCTCCGCCCAAAGCCAAAGCGTGTTCCACGGCCTAAAGGCGGTCAAGTCCATACCATTCAATTGCTCAGTAACACGGATCAAATCAGCACGTAACTGTTCAAGCTTTACGACCTGAACAGGATGCTCTGACCGCCAGCCTGCGGCATTATGGATTGCGGCCTCCAAAGACACGCGCATCGCCCCGATTGCACGTGCACTCGCCTGTTCACAAGATCGTACTCGCGACAAAGCCTCCTCACGCACCATCATCCAATTGTGCAAAAGCACGGGGTGACGAACAATAAACGGAGCCATCCCTAATCCGGTGGAATTTCCAACACCTAACAGGAGGCGTAGCTCTGGGGCAAGTCGTACAGCTTTCTCGCCACTACGACTCTTGGCAATATGCTCAACAATATCTACAACAAACTGACGAGTTAACCAAACTGACAGCATCTCAGCCTGAAAGGGGCCAAGAAAATGATCACGATTTTCAAGATTGCGCCGACCAGCAGCACCAAACTTACCTGTGCCATAGACCGCCGTAGTGCGCATTAGATAACCCACATCAGTTAATTGTTGGGCGTCTGGTTGCAGTCCTTGAGACAAACAATCCACTACATAGGCAAACAATCGCACTGAGCGATTGGCCCTGCTCAGAATTAGCTCTGTGGCACTGATTCGCCCCGCCTCTTGCAATGGCACATTACTTTGTAGGCGCTCTATATCCGCAGCGGTAGGCTCGCCATCAAACAAGGTGAAAGTAGCATCCCAGGCGGTAGCAATTACTCGATCGGAGCGCATTTGATCGGGTAAGTCATGGGCGAATACTACTAAAGAATAAGTGAGATCTGGCCCCCTTGCCTTATAAATGGCAACACCCACACCGGTTGAATCTATCTCCCATTTAGTGCGTTCAAATTGCCACTGTTCGCGCCTCATTCGCCTCAACAATATGCGCAGGAAGGATAATCGCGTGGGATGAGCAGAACCCAAACGCGCCAATCGCATGACTTGCTCTGGAGTTCGTAGACCGACCGGTGCATGACGAGATAGATCTGTAGGAGTCAATTCGACCATCAAGCTGTAACTCCCCACCGTTTGTATTGCGTTAGTTTGTGCGACCTTTTAACGTAGATTGCGAGACAAAGCTGGCTTCAAAAAACCGATACCAATTTCCGCCCATCACCGCATCGATGTCATCGGCAGACATGCCTGCAGTTTTTAGCCCTTTGGCGATCTCACCAAAATGACGATTATCACTAAACCAACCTGGCATAACCGGAAAACCAGGTGATGATGCGCTTCCCTCACCGTAATCCACAGACTTGGTCCAACGACCTACACGCATCCATTCGACGATACTGTCTGGTTGATCTTGGCATAAATCAGTACCAATACCTATATGGGCAATGCCCATGAGGTCCGCTGTGCGACAAATCATGTCGCAAAAACTCTGTAACGTGCACTGGGTACCGTTTTCCAGATGATGCGGATACACTGAAAAACCAAGCATGCCGCCAGACTGGGCTAACGACTTGAGTACCGTATCGGACTTATTGCGCCCGGCTGGGTGCCAGCTTGCAGGATTGGCATGCGTTATAGCAATTGGCCTAGAGGACAACTCTATTGCCTCCAGCGTAGAACGCTCGCTAGAGTGACTCATGTCGACGACTAAGCCCACACGATTCATTTCCTTGATAACCTCGATGCCCATACGAGTAATACCGGTATCGACAGACTCATAACATCCGGTGGCCAACAAAGATTGATTGTTATAAGTGAGTTGCATGAACCGCAGGCCTAGCGCATGCAACACCTCTACCAAGCCAATGTCGTCTTCGATACACGAGGGATTTTGCGAACCAAAGAAAATGGCAGTTCTTCCCGTTCGCCTAGCCTCATCAATATCGCTCGCATACTTACCTTGAAAGATGAGGTCAGGGTATTGCTCAAACCAACGGTTCCACCTTTCAACATTCAGAATGGTTTCACGGAAATTCTCGTGGTACGTGATGGTGACATGTATTGCATCGACACCGCCTTCACGCATCTGTCTGAAGACTTCTTCCGAGTAATTGGCGTACTGCAAACCATCGATTAGGAATTCACGCACAATTTCCCCCCTTGACAGCCACCCTTATGGCTAACTATTAGTCTTCGCACCGAGAAGGGCTTCGACAACCATAAGCGCAATTTCATCGATACCCCTAGCAACAGCTCGGAAAAACTCACGACTACCCGAAGATTCCCCCAGCACTGCAAATTCAAAAGGAATCTGTTGCAGCAACGCACGACCATCTGCTGACAGTAGTTGTATTTGTCCTGCGAAGCTTGCCCCACCGTGCTCCTCTCTAAGTAACCTGCCAAAGCTTATTTCCACTCGAGCCTCAGGCTCGTAGTCGCGAGGCCAAGGTTCACGTAGAACAATCTGTGCACCACGCTGCTCCAACTGCTTAGCCAATAAACGTGTGATCGCCTCTTCTGGCTCCTCCGCCCACCGCTGATCGTCGAGCTGCGAAACCACACCGCTAGTGGACACTGTCGCTATGCGTTCATCGGCCGCATAGCCTGGTAATGTCACTTGACTGATACCCAACGTTTTAATCAAATTATCAGCACGAGCCGAAGCACTGCCTTCAAACACGGGCGGCACAAGCAAATAGAGCTTGGGAGGAGGACCTCCGCCACACGCGGACAGTGCGACTAACGCTAAGCCTAAAAGGGCAGTCAAACCCGCACGATTGTAAAACATGATTTATCTTCCAGTAAGAACAGCGCTAGGGTTTTCCTCTAGCACAGCGGCAAACGCTGCAATAGATTTGGCAGCCTCCTTCAGCTCCCGAGCAGCAGCCGACAGCTCGATATAAATTTCAGAGTCGGGTGACAACCCCTCCAGCACTTCGTTTGCATTACGCGATGCAAGCGTCAGTGAACGCATCATCGCAGGCAGATCAGCACTCGCCGAGTTTATCGAATCCATGGTCGCAGCAATCTGAGCAGGCAAAGAAACAACATCCGGACTAGCCACAAGATTACGCGTATCGTTGAGCAATTGAGTTGCAGCTACCACTAATGAATCCAATGGCAATTGCGATAAGTTTTTAACCAACACCTCTACATCAGCAGTTAGTGCGTCCATATTACCGCTCAGTACAGGCAAAACAGGGTAAGGTTCTGCCGCAAAATCTATTTCTTCTTTGGGTGTGTTGGGTTTGGACACCAGTTGGACGATCAGCGATCCCGTTAATAAATTGCCAGATGCTAGCTGCAAGCGCATGCCGCTGGCAACTAGTGATTCAAATTTCTCGTACCACTGAGGTTGGGGAATATCTTCGATACCTAGTCTCAAAGGAAAGAACTGCATAACGACAACGGCTTTGCCATTGTCGTCAGGCCCCTCGGGGAGCGAGACCGCAACTGAGTACACCTTGCCCACTTTCGAGCCATTGTATTCAATGGAGGCGCCTTCTCGCAAGCCCTTCACAGAACCATCAAATACCGCAGTAAACCGATATTGCTCATCATCAGCACCATCAGAAATGTTTTCACGAGCAACCGATCTGGAATCAAATAATTTAAATGTTTTTGAATTGTCCGAAACGGGTGGTACGTTAGTAAACTCGGGTGGGGTTACAAACGCCAGACCTCCAGTGAGGAAGGCACTTATAGACTCCATTCGCACATTCGCGCCATTTGGGCCAACACTTCCCTCCACACCGGATACGCCAAAGAAGCGCGTTTCTGGGTAGACATTTTTGTGATGCGGCGCTTCTATAAAGATGTCGAACAGCACTTGCGTGGCATCTGGCGAAATAGTTCGACGCTCCACCCGGCCCACTTCTATCTGCCGCATGAATACAGGCGAACCCACATAGATATAGCCTGCCTCGTCGGCGCTCAATGATAAACGCAAGCCCGGCTCTCCTCGCACAGTGAGAGGCGGCTCCTTTAATCCGACGTATTCCTCAACGCGCTCGCCCTCACGTCCATCCCAGTCAACCTCAATGTACGAGCCAGACAGCAACGTACTAAGCCCCGAAATTTCGGTGGTGGTTAGACGTGCATTGATAATCCAAAACCGGGTGTCTTTGTTCAAGAAAGGACCCACCTGCGGAGACATTCTTACGCCAACCACAACAGAGTTCAGGTCATCAGACAATTTCACCGACTCTACACTGCCCACATCAACATCATTACGACGCACACGAGTTTCACCAGCAGTGACCCCACCAGCGTTCTCAAATGAAATTTCAATAAGCGGGCCACGCTCAACATAGCTTTGCCAGAGTGCCCACAGGGTGAGCAGTATGGCGACCAACGGCAAAGCCCAGACAGCCGATACACCCATGGAGCCACGGCGATCCTGAACAAGATTTGATTGGGCAGGTGATGGGGTGCTCATTAACTTTGCGCCTGAATAGGGTTGCTACTTGTGCCTACACTCAATTGGGCTGTGTTCATAGTGTCATTCAATGTGTTTCAGCAGCGCCATCGAAGCTCTCGACGTTATCAACTGTATTGTCCTTGTCCCACAGAAGGCGGGGGTCTAACGAGCTGGCAGCCAGCATGGTAAAAATCACCGATACGGCAAAAGCGTTGATACCCATGCCTGGTGTCACGGTAATTATAGCCCCCAACTGGATCAACGCCACGAGTACAGCAACCACGAACACATCGATCATAGACCACCTACCGATTAATTCAGTGAGGGCGTGTAATCGATGTTTCGAGTGCTCCGACATATTCGAAGAATATTGCAGACTTAATACTAATCCCGCAATCGCAATGAATTTCACAACGGGAATAACAATACTGGCAAAAAACACGATAAACGCCACGGCCACACTGCCAGCAGAAATCAGGCTGAGCACCCCACTAATAATAGTATCGTTAGTGTTGCCAACAAAAGATTCCGTGTACAGAATGGGTAAAAGATTCGCGGGGAAGTAAGCCACAATGCCAACAAATAAAAATACCCAGGTGCGCATTATGCTGTTTGTACGCCTCGAGTCCACTCTGGCGCCGCAACGAGCACAATCATCATTATCGGTAAGTTTTTGCATGTTCGAGCAGCTCGTGCAACGTTTGAGGCCCGCCTGCAACGCGGTCAGACTCTGCATGTGAGTCTGTCCCATATGGTGTCTTTGCATAACACGTAATCAAGAAACAACGAAACACCTATCAAACCTAACAAAGCCCAAAACGCAACGCCCACCTCCAGGTTAGCCAAAGAACTAATTTTGACAAGCGACACAACGACTCCTACGACGAAGATATCGGCCATTGCCCAAGGCTCAAGTCGGACAGACCAGCGAAATGCTGTGATCATGGACGGTTTAATTTTGCACCGGAAAAACAGCCTCCCGAGTACCCAGCAAATCATTGTGAATCGGAACAATGGCACCAACACGATCAATACCAGGGTAAGACATCCTAGCCAGCGCATTTGCGAGTTCCATAATGCCTCAGCGGCATTAAGCACAGTCATACTGCTGTGTAATCCAGAACGTGATAAGGATAAAAACGGCGTGCAAAGACTAACGAGCAAAAGCATCAAGGCCGCTAAAGACGCTGCTAATGATCGATCAATCGTGCGGCGTTTCCGTGTCTGGATGACATCACCACATCGCTCACAATGCGCCGACTCTCCTAGCTTGAGATAGCGCTTGTGATACAGAAGATCGCAACCTTGGCAAGAAATTAGATCGCCAAGCGCGTCTGTTGGATGGGTTGGAGCAGATTCCATTGGCCGGTCGATCACACTCTAAAAAACGACTAGGCAACATTGTACCGGATAGGCCCACTAAGGCCGACAAGACTCAGGCCATACCAAAAGTGGGCGAATTACAACAACTGACACACTCGATCTGAATTTGCCCGTCGTCTGGATTCTTTGATAACCAAACGAGGGGCAAGTTCCTCAAACAAACAATATGCTAAAACTTAGCTGTACAACGAAGGCACACCTAGCTGCTGGTGGATAGCGTTAGCGTCCTGCTCGCTCATGTCAACAGCCTTGCGTAATTTGTCCAGATATTGCGCCTCTGCGGGTGTATCAAGGTCGATAGCCAATAGAGACATCATGTAAACCTGAGGCCCAGCGCCTGCTGGAATACTTTGAATAAATGTATCTGGCTCAAATGGCGCTTGCATGGCACTGATAACAAATTCTCGCTCGTTGTCACTGACCTCGTCGCCCAGGTTTGAGACGATTTTTTGCTGTTCAGCTTCGTCAATTTGACCGTCCGATTTGGCAGCATTAACCATCGCCAGAATCAAAATGCGCGCTTGATCTTCTTGTGCAGGCTCTGGCTCAGGAATTGTTTCACCCTGCATCGCACCATTGAGCAGATGACCAAGACTGCCGCTTGAAGGCGGAGTAGCTTGAGCATTAGCCGCTGGAGCGCCGCCACCAGACATGCCTTCTAGTAAACCGCCCAGGCCGCCAGCAGCACCGGAACTTCCGCCACCGAGCAGAGATCCTAAACCGCCAGCTGCGCCACCGGCTCCACCTAGCAGTGATCCTAAGCCACCAGCTGCACCACCGGCTCCACCGCCGAGTACACCGCCCAGAAGGCCACCAAGACCGCCACCACTAGAACCGCCTCCGCCTAAAGCACCACTTAAAGCGCCGCCCAGACCACCGCCGCCACCGCTGCCTCTGTTCATCATGCCGCCAACGCCTTTTGCTAAAGCGATGCCTACAGCCATCTTTCCAAGTGTTCCTACGAGACTCATATTGCTCTCCTAAATACGAAAAATTCACGCCAACGGCGCAACGATATATCATTAATTATAACCGATAAGTCAATTTTCCAACTGTTAACCTGTATGGCAGAGCAACCCATAGAACTCAGCAATCAGCAGGCAAGGCACCTTTGGCTACATATCCAAGGCCTGCTGCTGGCACCTACAAGCGGGAAAACTGGCAAACAGGCCATCATGAGTACAGTGCGACACTTGGGCATGGTGCAACTGGATTCGGTACCGAACATCGTGCGAGCACATCACCACATATTGTGGAGCAGACACACTGGGTATCGCGAGCATCACTACAACGAATTACTGGGACATTCACCTGAAGTATTTGAGCACTTCAGCCACGATGCCGCCATTTTGCCTCTCGAATTGTATCCATACTGGCATCGCCAACATCTGCGCAGAAGCCGCGCTTTCACGCATGGCACTCTGGGAGAACAACTGCCCGATGCTAAAGTACGCAGGCAATTGCTGGCATCCATTCGCAGTCAAGGCCCTATGTGCTCTCGAGATTTTTCAGCGATTTACACAACGCCTGCTGACAAAAGTCGCCATGCGTGGATGCGCCCGCCACACAAACAGGCGCTTGAGTATCTCTGGTTGAAGGGCGACTTATGCGTGTCTCATCGTCAGGTTTTCACCAAATACTATGACTTAGCCGAACGCATAATTCCAACACTAAGCAAGCAAGCGCCACTTGATGTCAATGCTCAAATTGATGCACTGTGCACGTCAGCACTGCACCGACTAGGCTTCGGCTCTGCGCGTAACATTCAGGCCTTTTACGATGCCTGCACTTTAGACGAAGTAAAGCTTTGGCTAAAACGATTCCCCAACAAACACCGAGCCATCACAATACAAACTTTTAATGGCGACACTCTCGAGCTCATTGCGCGTGTTGACATTGAAGATGTTCTTGATAACCTGCCGCCACCCACTAGACAGATGAGAATAGTCAACCCGTTCGACCCCGTAGTGCGTGATCGGCTGAAATTACACTGGTTATTTGGTATGGACTACAAGATCGAAATCTATGTTCCCGCCGCAAAAAGGCGTTATGGATATTATGTGTACCCGTTGATCGAAAATGCAAAAACCATTGGCCGGATAGACGTGACAGCTCATCGGCAAGAGAATGCACTTGTCGTGAAAAACTGGTGGCTGGAACCTGGTGTAAAAAACAGCAAAAGCCGCACCGAACGACTACAAAGCGAACTTAGGCGCCTAGCAAAACTTGCTAACGTGCAATACGACGAAAAAATTCCAAACCCAATTGTATTGCGCAGCGAGGACTAAGCCGCACTACTGTTCGGGATTTCCGAATCAGGCAGGTTCACCGGCAATGTATTTGGCCATCTCGCCACGTTCAGCTTCTGCCTCTCGTAAACGCGCATTAACGATGTCGCGAATACTCACCACACCCGTAAGCACTTTATTAACCACAACGGGCACGTGACGTATTCGCTTACCATCCATAAGTGTCATCACTTCGGAGACGGTTGCATCGGGAGCGCAGGAATATACACCCCGTGTCATGAGGTCGCTGACTTTGTGCTTATCGAATTCGATGGACTCATCGGCAAGAGCTCTGACAACATCTCTCTCGCTCAAAATACCGTCAATTGATCGCCCGTCTTCACTGACGATCAAGGCACCAATTTTGTTTGATGCTAACAACTTAACTGCATCAATAAGCAAAGCTGATGATGTAGTGGTCTGAACGTGAGCGCCTTTCTCACGAAGGATATCTGCGATTATCATCGTCTAACCCCATAGCTGTCTTGGACAGCCAGTGTATACGCTCCGCAACATCAATGTAAGAACGTGAGGGTAAGACTAAAGTGACTACCTTCAACCAGCGAACCAGTTGAAGGTAGATTTTTCAAACTACCGGGTAATACCGTACGACGAACTGTCAACAAACTGATCGCGCTGGTAAACACGGATGTAGTCCACTTCGAACTGAATCGGGAACAGCGCTTCATTAGTGACATCAGGAGTTGGCGCCCAGCTACTACCTGTCACCAGGTAGTTAACGATGTTCATTGGACGACGCGACACCTGTGGTCCAAACATGCGAATCACTTCCACACCATCGATATACCAGATAACCAGCTGAGGCTCCCACAACACACCAAAGGTATGGAATTCGCCGTCAGCATACAGACCGGAAGGCTCGTTCGGGTCGAACATAGTGGGCACAGAGCGCACAATGGTGCCTGAAGGCTGATTAGGCGACTCATAGTGGTAAGTCTGGAAGGCAAATTCATCACCGAATGGATTCTCTCCCAAGTATTCTAGTATGTCGATCTCAGGCGCGTGGAAGGAAGTTCCTGTGCCTTGAAAACGGTGAAACAGGAAGAAGCTTGATAGTGCACCCGCTGCTTCGCTTACTTTAAATCGGCCTTCGGTATAACCGTAGAGGAAACCATAACGATCAAAAGACGACAACGCACCTGACAGAAAGTCGCACTGCTCGACTTCAGGCACGCCAACCGTATCGCAAACAGCGGGCAGATTAGCACGCTCACTATCCGGAGTAGGAATAGCCTCTATGATCAGCGAAGAACCTGTGAATGTGAACGGATCGTATTGGATTGCAAGGTCTGGATCTTGAGTGTTTACGAAGATCTGCTTCTCATCATTGATGATCGTCTCAGGCCCGAAGGTAAGTTGAGTCTGCCATCTTTCAAGATCAAGTGAATCACCATTGAATTCATCCTGAAAAACCAACTGAAAGCGTTCATCAAGGAAGTATTCAACTGCTGACAGATCGGTTGTCTCTACAAAGTTATCAGCGCTGCTATCGCGATCAAGATCGTCGTATCGTGGCACTGGCCCATTTTCATCAAGAAAATACGTGATGGTCAATGGGTCTGAAGCCGCTGACTCTTGCCCAGCATTATCTACCGCTGTAACTGTGTAGATGTACGTTGTGCCAGGTATTGGTTGATTGCCAGCTCCACACGCATGCAATAGCTGATCGAAACGGGTGAAGTTACAATCTATAAATGAGGTTGTACTCCAGTACTTGTTTATTTCCGCCTGCGCACCGCTGTTATCATCGGTCTGGTCGCCTCGCACGATGTATTCAACACCATCGTCTCTTCTTATGGTGTATTGCACAACCTCGCCATCGTCATTTGACGGAGCCCAATTGATTTCAGCCCAGTTGTTGGCAATCAACTCAAATCGCAAATTCTTTGGCTGAGTTGGTGGGCCGCCTGGTACTGGCGACTCGCCGTCGAATTCCAGACCGAATCCGAAAGGATCAGCACTGCTTGGTGCTGGCAAAGGATTTGCTGTTGGGTTGGTTAGTGCAGGAACCTGCGGTTGCCCGAGACCTACAGTAGCCGGTCTTTCCACCGCGAACAGATCATAAGGTGCATTTGTGGAAACTCTAGGCTGACCAGAAGCCACGAATGTAGGTTCACTGTCAGCGCCGGCGTTGCCGCCTGTATCGCCGCCTGTATCGCCGCCAGTAGTCGCTCCACCGTTGCCGTCTGTGTCAGTACCAGCGCCGGTTGTCGCGCCGTTGCCGTCCGTGTCAGTACCAGCGCCGGTTGTCGCGCCGTTGCCATCTGTGTCAGTACCAGCACCAGTTGTCGCGCCGTTGCCATCTGTGTCAGTACCAGCGCCGGTTGTCGCGCCGTTGCCGTCCGTGTCAGTACCAGCACCGGTTGTCGCGCCGTTGCCGTCCGTGTCAGTACCAGCGCCGGTTGTCGCGCCGTTGCCGTCCGTGTCAGTACCAGCGCCGGTTGTCGCGCCGTTGCCGTCCGTGTCATCAGCAACGCCGGTTGTGCCGCCGTTGCCATCTGTGTCATCAGCAACGCCGGTCGTGCCGCCGTTGCCATCTGTGTCATCAGCAACGCCGGTCGTGTCGCCGTTGCCATCTGTGTCATCAGCAACGCCGGTCGTGCCGCCGTTGCCATCTGTGTCATCAGCAACGCCGGTTGTGCCGCCGTTTCCATCTGTGCCATCAGCTACGCCGGTTGTGCCGCCGTTTCCATCCGTGCCATCAGCAACGCCGGTTGTGCCGCCGTTTCCATCCGTGTCACCAGCGACGCCAGTAGTGGTACCACCACCATTGTTGCCAGTAGTCTCGCCGGTGGAACCACCTTGCGTACCATCGTCGGAGATAGTGGAACTCGAGCTAGAGCTATCACACGCGGCCAATGCGCTCGATAGAACTAACATCGCGATTAAAGTCTTAGGTGTTTTCATCGTTTTCTCAATAGTGCCGATGTCGAACTTCGGCGTGAATTCAAACGCTAGCATCTTCGCTGTAACCGCAGAGATGCTGTATTACGGCAGTATTATAGTCTCACCGAATACGTTCTTACCTCGATACGTATGCATTTTGGCAATCAAATTGTTTTTTGGTAATAAAGCCGCTTTTAAAGATGTGAAATACGACTCGTTCGGACACCGTAACGCCGCTATCGTTCGCTCAGAAGCTACGTGCTGGTCGGTAGCAGTTCGTCACAGAGACGCCAAATGTGACGAGCAAGGATATAATCATAGACCACTGTGAATTGTTATCTTTTGTGTCACAACATGGCACCGTGACGATGCGGAAACACACGCCCTCGCAGTTCGGACTTTGCTGGCAGGAAGGCGTAGTCAGTTCAATTCGGCGTTAATCGACGATTTGCGAACAACAATACAGAGATCAGAACAATCGCCACGATCATCATCCCCATACCTTCCCTAGCGGTTTCCTCATTGATCCAGACTTGCTTGGACCAGAATTGTGGAGTCAGCGGCCAAAAGTACACAACTCCCACCATTGAGGCCGCAATACTGCCAATAAGCGCTACGCGAACCCAAAGATAGGAAAAAACGTTTAATTTGTAGAACGCAAGCGCGCACCACATAGCCGGCACGCCATAGAAACACATCCAGATAAAGCCGTCCGGATCATTAAACTGGACTGCCATAAACAGTAGCATCACACAAGATAAAACAAAGAAAACGTAGCGCATGTTCGCCAGCTAATTCAAGAAGTAACAACAATCTTTAGCATCTTGCAGGCCAGCGCCGCAGCTCCAAAGCCATTGTCGATATTGACAACAGCGATTCCTGGTGCACAACTTGCCAAGGCACAATTCAACGCAACTTGGCCACCTTGTGACACGCCGTAGCCTACCGAGGAAGGAACAGCAATGACGGGCCCATGAAACAATCCAGCCAGCACGCTAAACAAGGCCCCTTCCATGCCTGCAACAGCAATGCAAAGTGGGTACTCGTTAAGCTGGGGCGTCAGTTCGGTTAGCCTCCACAAACCTGCAACACCCACATCGACATACGATGTCGATTGCACACCCAGAAAACCAAGGCACTGTTCAATTTCAGAAACCAAAGCGTGATCAGATGTACCAGCCGCCACAATGGCTACTCTTTGTACCACTCCAGATGATTGCTGTTCATCAGAAGAGTCTTGGCAGCTACCCGCTATCAAGGTTCCAGATTCCTCATGGAAACGAACATCATCGGGGTATTGTTCAACCAATACCTGCGCCTGATCAGTACCTATGCGTGTCATTAAAACGCAACTATTTCTGGATATAGTTTCCCTGACTATTGTTAGCAGTTGAGTCGCATTCTTATTTTGGGCAAATACCACTTCAGGCACCCCAGTACGCTCAGCGCGTTGCCAATCAAATCTGACATCGTCGCTCACAAAAATTTCTGCACTGTGATGCTGTCAGTCAAAAAAGCACTACCGCGCATATAGTCTGAAAAACCTGCAAGACGCCTATGATCATTAACAATCATGGTCTTCGCCAGTTCGCATACAGAGTTCCATAAATCAGCATCTTGTTGCTGCAGCTTTTTTTCCACCTCGATGCGAACGCCCTCAGCTGTTATGCGACAACGCAGGTCTCCCACACCCAATTCGTTACTCAGCATAGTTTCCATCTTGTGCACGAAGGTAAGATCACCAGCGTTGATCGCAATGCCCGTCTCTATTCTGCTGGACAGACAAGGCTGCGCTGGCAAACTAGACACAGAATCAAGACCAAGGTGCTCGGCAATACTCCGCACCGTCGCTTTATTAATCTCCGCCTCTATCAAGGGGTGCACCACCTGCTGCTCTTTGGCTGCAAGTAAGCCGGGGCGGTAATCGCCAAGATCATCCAGATTTGCACCAGAAGCTACTACTCCATCCCACAGAGAATGCATTCGGTTATACAAATTCGATTTGCAGTAGTAACAACGATTAACCGGGTTGACTAGGTAGTCCTTATCTGCAAATTCATGCGCATCAACTGTTAGCAACTTCCATCCGCGCTTTTCTGATTCTTCCTGGACACGAAGGGTGGCATCTGCAGGAACTGCTGGAGACGCAGCATGAATCATGACCACATTAGCTTGTAGCGTCTGATGAGCCACAGCGGCAAGAGTCATACTATCAACACCACCACTGACGGCCACGGCAAGCCGCCCATAAGACGCCAGCCGCTGAGTCAGAGCAGTCAACGCTACTGTAAATTCGGCGGCATTTGTCGAATGAAGTTTGCTCATGTGCGATTACACATCAGTATTAATCACCTTGGTGGACAACTCTAAGGCACGTTGTCGGCGGGCATATAAACCAGGCATACGCCGTAGATCGTTACTCTCAATTTTTGTTGTGTGCTGATCTTGCACAACACCCGGCTGCTCTATGGGTAATGGTCTTAGCACTTGCTTAATTCCTGCCTCACCCACTTTATCAACAACCGACAACTGTTCGCGTTGTAGAACACGCCGGGTAATACATTGAACACGTAAACCCAAGGTGCTGGTCTCAGTAAAACACTGGCGACTAATCACAGGTTCAAAATTCGTAGCACACAGCACTGTTACATCAAACATCATTCGCCCTTTTTTTCCGAAAGACACTTGGTGGCTAACGTCGAAGACTCCATCACTTTGCCGAATAAATTGCAACGCAACGGCTAATTCCTCTGGACTCATATCGTCAATAGCAAACGACAACTGCGCTACTTGATCAACTTGATGTTCAAAGTCTGCAGTACCTAATAAAAGTGCAGTCGTTGCTTGATCTAGATCAGTCGCAGTGGCAGATTCATCACATTCAATCAAAGTACAACGCAGTACATTAGGCTTGTTCACCAGTGAGCGTTTACCCGCTCCCATTCCAGAGGCACAAACACGACCAGCCGGACGAGCAGACACTATGCTGTCGGTAGAATTAGTTTTAAGCAAATAACTCATGATGGCCGCACCCGTGGGAGTCACACGCTCACCTGGCTGGCCATCATCCCAACTAGGCAAGCCTTTTAGTAGTTCGAGCGTAGCTGGAGCCGGCACAGGCAATAAGCCATGCTGTGTTTTTACAAGCCCCGAACCCACTGGCAAAGCTCCACAACTCCACGTATCAACACCACAACGTTCTATAAGACTGGCAGCAGCCACAACGTCTGCCACAGAATCCCAGTCGGCCACTTCATGAAAATGAACATCATCTAGGGCTACTCCGTGTACTCGACTCTCAGCTGTGCCTAGTAAATGAAAAAGCGCCAAGGCACAGGAGAGCACTCCTTGGTCAAGTTGACTGTTGGCGAGCATCGCAACAATATCTTTGTAATGACTAGTGGCAGGTGGACTCTCACTTTTTAATTCAACATTGAAGCGCTGCACAGCCAATGACTGACTCTTGCCTGACTCCAAGTTGATGTCAACGTGCTCTAGCACACCACTTGCTCGTAAATCATCAAGACAAGGTGTTAACAGTTTAGGAAATGTATCCAGCATGGCAGCTGCAAACATATCGCCAGCAACGCCGCCAACAGGGTCAAAGTGCAGATGGTTTTTCATGTAGAACCCTAGTTGTTCGCAGCAGTTAACTGCGCACGCGACATGGGCACCACATACGGCCCCTCAGGAATAATCGCCACATGAGGATCATTGTGCAGCACTATGCTGTCTGCAATCGCCTGCTCTACATTATCAGTGCGTTGAACACCTGTAAGTTTATATTCCTCATCGCTCAACCCAGTGGTGTACAGATAGACCGAGCCTTTTTTCATAGGCTTAAGTTGCATCTGAGTTTGCCACTCATCCACATCAGCTAACTGCTTTTCTAAAAGCGTATCCAGAAACGCATCTGGCCCCATAGAGACTAGTCGTGCCTGTGCCTCTTTGTAGTGTTCTGACCCCATACCTTGTGCACACTCGGAAGCAATGATCAGGGTTCCCCCAGGTTCAAGAATATCTAGTGGGGTTACCATGCCTTTCACCGTTTGGTAGTAGGTTTGATCTAATGGGTAACCGGCAGATGATGTCACCACTGTTTTGAATTTTCGACCAACAGGAATTTCAGTATAAGAACGTACAAAATCAACCGCACTCAGATGACTTGCGATAACTTCACCAAACGTAGCGTGCACCAAATTTCGATCTTCATCAATAATGGTGTTTAGTGCATACACATCGCCTAGCATTTTTACAATTTCTAATTGTTCTTCATGCAAGGGATTATGGTTAAGATTGCATTGAGTGGCTGCTGGATCAGCCATAAACCGCGCACTATGAAACGTGCGAATGGTTTCGTGATGAGCCACGCCAGGCGCTATAACCTTACGCCCACCAGAATACCCCGCCATAAAATGCGGTTCGACCAGTCCGGTTGCTATGCGTAAATCGGCCTGCACGAATCGTTTGTCTAGCCGAACAGGGGTAGCACGTGTACTCGTAACACCAAGGTCTATATGGTCGTCGTCATTCTCAGCAAAGTGATTAACCACCTTAACCGTTTGCAACACCCAATCATCACCCACAAGCTCTGCAAGCTCCTCGCCTTCATTGGGACGATGCAAACCCGTCGCTATCAAAACCGTGATGTTCTCAGCGGCAATTCCTGAACGCATCATGGTTTCGATCATCGGCCGCAAAAAAACATGATTGGGCACGGGCCGGGTTATGTCGCAAATTAGGATACAAGCAGTGTTACAGCCCTGGCAAAGAACATCCAGTGAGTCACTGCCCACTGGTGCATTCATCGCAACATTAAACACAGAACTTGCCGCCCCCACCTTCGGAAACGCAGGCTTTTGAATAATAAAAGGCTGCGCAGATGAGGGAAGCTTTACATCAATAGACGCACGCCCGAACAATAGCTGAACTGACGATTCAGACATGATTATCCTTTGCCTCGACCAAAACTGCGCAAACGTTGAATCAGGCTGGATGTGTCCCAACGACCACCGCCCATCTGTTGCACTTCGGCATAGAACTGATCAACGATGGAGGTCACGGGCAACGAGACATCTATTCGCTT
>JALZWO010000122.1 GCA_023300375.1 Granulosicoccus sp.
ACACGCTTTTCTTTAGATCAAGCGGTGGGCAATGGACCAGTCGATGCGACCAGATTTGAACTGAACTGGACGTTTAACAATCCCCATGGTGTTCGTATAATGCTAGCCCCATTGTCGTATACGGAATCGGCCAGTTTTGATTCACCTGTATTGTTTGCAGGTGAAAGCTTTGCAGCTAACCAAGACACTGAAGCCACCTATCGATTTAACTCCTGGCGCATTGGCTATCACTACACGCTGCGGCAAAGCAATAGAGGATTTTTTCGCATCGGCGGTACTTTAAAGGTGCGCGATGCTGAAATACGTCTCAGGCAAGGTGCCACTGAGAGTTTTGATGATGACGTCGGCCTCGTTCCTCTGTTCTACATGGCAGCTCAGTACAAACTCAGCGACCGTTGGATGGCAGGAGCTGATTTCGATGGTTTAGCCGGTGGGCCTGGCAGGGCGATAGATCTAGGGCTGACATTGGATTATTCAATCACCGATAATTTTAGCGTTGGTGCTGATCTTCGCGTTCTGGATGGTGGAGCAGATGTAGATGCTGTATTCAATTTTGCGCGCTTTTATTCAGCCTTGGTGTCTGTTAGCTATCGGAATACTAAATAATTGTCAGTAATGCGAATGCAGGCTCGGATCAACATCATAGTTGTCCACTGAACAAGCTGCGAAGTGCCTCCACACGCTCGGCATTTGCTCCCAAGTCGCTTTTGCCAAGCCGCGACGCGCTGCGTACTTGCAAGCTTTGTCCATTGTCACTGAGCAAAAATTCAACATCGTCTATATAGCGCATGAGCTTGGTTGTGTACTCAGCGTGCAGGTATGTCTCATTTTGCTTGACGATAGTGGCCCCTGCTTGCGCCTCAATAATCGTAGCCAAAATTTGTAGGGTATTGCCTGAAGAGTGTTCAATAGAAAATCGTTCAACCATTTGCGCACTGCGGCTTGACTCCGAGCCAACACAATTAGGCGTGTCTGGGCAATCGCCTAGCGTTGATTGCCCAGCTTTGAGTACTAAGCCACCAGCAACATTCTCGCTCGATATATAAGGCACTGCTGAGCGAAGTGCCACACCTGTAATAATAATTAAAGCGGCACTAATGAAAAAAATCATTTTCAGTATTTTCATAGGTTGCTGAACTCGGCTAGTCAGCTAAGGTTGTATACGTTGAATAGACCAGTCTTTCCCACTCTCCGTTCTGCTATAGATAAATCGATCATGTAATCGATCTGCACGCCCTTGCCAGAACTCAAGCCGGTTTGGCACGATACGATACCCACCCCACACAGCGGGCCTTGGCACATTGCCATCTGGGTATTGTTCGTGTAGCTCTGCCACTCGCTTTTCTAGGACCTCCCGGTTTTCCACCGGCTTTGATTGAACTGAAGCTGCTGCACTGAAGCGACTGCCTTCAGGCCTTGAATAGAAGTACTCATCGGCGGCAGTAGGATCTAGTTTTTCCACCGTGCCTTCTATGCGAACTTGTCGCTCTAGTGCACACCAATAAAACAATAGCGCCGCTTTAGAATTCTCGGCGAGTTGCTGTGCCTTATCGCTCTCTTGGTACGTGTACCAAACGAAACCTTTGTCGTCGAACTCTTTGAGCAGCACAACGCGCGAATGAGGCTGGCCACTAGCATCCGCTGTGCTGAGCATCATAGCGGTAGCATCGAGAATTTTCCTATCGCGAGCATCCTGCAGCCAGTGGGTGAACTGATGCACTGGATTACTGGTGAGATCTACCCGACGCAAGCTACCAGCGGTGTAGTCGCGACGCGGTTCTATTAAACTTGCCTTGCTTGGGTTTAAATGGCTTGAATCACTCATACAGACTAACGATCTCCGTTATTTAAGTTTGCTGGCACCGATGGCCAGACACAACCACGCAATAATTAAAAAAAGGCCGCCAATTGGCGTAATCATACCCAGCTTGGTAATGCCGGTGAATGCCATGGTGTAAAGCGAGCCACTGAATACGATAATACCTAATACGAAACAGATGCCCGAACCGGTTAACCAGCCATGAGCGGGGTTGTGGGGCAGGGAGCTGGCGTGCATCGCAGTGAGCCCACAAGCCACCAAGGCTAGCGCATGGCCCGCGTGATAGGTCACTGCTGTGTCGTACCAGCCACGCGCCTGATCGCTGAGTGCGCCTTGTAATGCATGTGCACCGAAAGCGCCTGTGCCGACCGCTACAGCGCCGAACAAAGCACCGCATACTAAAATCCATTGCGTCATTGATTGATCATTACCGGTATTCGTGGATAATTGGCTGCATCATAGCAAGCTAACAGCGGAGCCTTTCCCATGCCTTCATTCGATGTAGTGTCCGAAGTCGATCAACATGAACTGTCAAATGCAGTTGATCACACCCAGCGTGAGATATCTACGCGCTTTGATTTCAAGGGTTCATCGGCCAAAGCTGAGCTTAACGAGGGCAAGACGATCATGCTGCACGCAGACAGTGACTTCCAGATTCAGCAGATTCACCCAATTCTGTATCAGAAGCTTACATCTCGTAAAATTGATATTTCCTGCCTTGAGGCTGGAAAAGTTGAAAACAGTGGCAAAGGCGTAAAACAGGCAGTCTCTGTCAAGCAGGGGATCGACAAAGAGACCGCCAAGAAAACGATTGCCAAAATCAAGGAATCTAAGATCAAGGTACAAGCGCAGGTGCAGGGTGAACAATTGCGCGTCACAGGCAAAAAACGAGACGATTTACAGCAAGTGATGGCCATGCTCAAAGGTGAGGAGCTTGGATTGCCTATGCAGTATCAGAATTTTCGCGATTGAGCTTTGTTTGGTGGTGCTTACGCCAAACAGTGATAAATGTCATAGCGCGTATTGGGCGTCGAGATCTCGGTACGTTGCCCGCTAAAGCTATCACTGCCAGCCAGCAGTGGTGCACCAGCGGGCCGCTTTACGGCCACGCGCGCAGCCCCGCTAGTTAAAGCCGCTTCTAGTAAATCCGGGCTATCGATTGCAGGTGGCGGGCCCAGCAACTCGTGCAAAAACTGCATGCCCTTTTTGCTACTGGCTTTTTTGCGCCTCGAAGGGTACATCGGGTCTAGATAAATTGCGTAGGCTTCGGTTGAATGAGGCTGCAGCGCCTCTGTCGCATCCACTAGCTTTACGCTTACACGATTGGCAATAGAGGCCGCCTGTTCATCGCTACAGGCACGTTGCAAGGCGTCAGAGAGCAACGCGTGCACCACCGGGTGACGCTCATAGATGCTCACCTCACAGCCTAATGATGCAAGCCCCCACGCATCCTGGCCTAGTCCGCCAGTTGCATCAACGATGGCCGGATACCGTCCATTGTGTTTAAGGTAATTCTTAGTACCCAGAGCCTTGGACAAGCCTTGCACGCCCATGCCACTTTCCGTGGTGCGATGTCGTGTTTTGCCACTGGTGAAATCCATGCACAGGGCAACGCCATCGGGCCTTGTTAGGGTAAGTCGTTGGTCTTCTGAGGTTCGGCTTAGCGTCCATTGTTTGGTGGGTGGTGCGCTGACAGATTCTATGCCTAGCCCTGCAAACAACTGAACATCAGAGGCTAGCTCGCTGAAACCTACGATAATTGGAGGTGTCCATGTGCTCGAAGGAATCATCAGGTGGCAGGGCACTCATCGTCAAATGACAGGGCCTGCGATAGCGCTTGTTCAGATGGCTTTGGAAAACACGTCTTGAACGTAAAAGCTTCAGGATTAGGGCCTTCTGCTTCCAGTAATTCAAGCTTCAATTGAGCCTCCCAAAGCGTTGGGCGATGCCCTGCTGGAACCCACCAAAGCACAGTATATGCATTGGTCATTCGCTCAAACCATTCTTTGCGTCGACTCATAATCTGTGCGTGAGCAGTTTTGTAAATGTAGTTGTGTAGCGTTTCTACCGATTCCCAGACAGACATATTGGCAATAACGCTGTCACCAAAACCATGTTCTGCATCAGTAGCGTTGCCTTCTTCAGACTGCAGCCGCCATAGGAACCCGGGTGACTGGTCGGCTAGTGCATTTATTCGATCTAACTCGGCTACAAAATCGCTAAGAACTGGAGAATCCAACGGCGCTACGAGAGTCGCGATGTTCAATTCTGCAAGTTCCCAAGACACGATGTTATCTCCAAAATAGTTAATTGGTGAGAAGGGTATCAAACCTTTCGAATGATCGTTCCTGAGCCGAGAGCTGTGGTACATATTCAACCGTTGCTGGCTGTGCAGCTCGTTTAGAACCAATAAGCAGCTTTTGGCAGCCACTTGTTTTATGGGAATAGATACCCGTAGAGGGATCTACGCAGGATACACGTGTATCTTACGAGCGAGTAAAAGTGGCCAAACTGCAGAGCTGGGCAGGTGCGGTGACCGGCTGAACCCGCCGCCCAAACCCGTCGTAGTCCAGCTTTCAACGGCATTCCATTCAAGGTGATTTTTGAGGTGAATGGTTTGTTAGTATTCTGGACGAAAGGAGAATTTAGTGCCAAAAATTGATATGTCTAAAGTTGATGTTCGCACAGGTAGCGGATATCCAACGCCGTATGACAAGCCTTGCCTTAGTGAGAGAAGTGAACGCCTTTCTGATGCAGGTAGCCTCACCCAGCTTGGGGTTCATAGGCTTGTCCTTTCGCCTGGTGCGTGGTCGTCACAGCGTCATTGGCATACTCATGAAGACGAGTTAATCTACATTTTGGATGGTAGACCAGTCCTAGTTGACAACAATGGTGAAACTCAACTCGAACCAGGTGATGTAACGACTCATGTTGCTGGAGAGCCTAATGGCCATCACTTGATTAATCGTACCGATGGGGATGTTCTATATCTTGTTGTCGGCACACGTAATCCAAAGGCCGACACTGTGCATTACCCAGATGTCGATTTGCATCTTCCTGCAAATGGAACGGAAAATCGTCAATTTGAAAGCAACAAAGGTGATCCATATTCTGAGTGAGCTTTATGCGTATTCTGGCGAAGCTAAAAATAAGGTGTTACCCCGGTTTGTTGCCCAGCAAGATAACTTCAAATTCTACAAGATCAGACCAGTGTGCTATCCACTGATCAAATAGGCTTACGTCGCTTGTTTCCATCAATTGAAAACATCTATTTCCTTGATCCTCAAGCCAGCTATCGATATAGATTAGTCCATGCGGTAACATTCTGCCTTTGCTGTGAAAACGGTCATAAACTAGCTGTACCGAATCGGATTTTATAGATTCAATTACCATGTATTGCATGAAATTTCTCTACGTTATGATTGTCTGCTTTGGGCCGACAGTCGCCGGTTTCATGGGAGTATAGTGAACAGCTGGAAAGTGCCCGTTTTGTGCGTAGTCCAGCTTTTGGCGACGGTCCGCTTTAGAGATCAAAAAGGTGAACACCTTGTTAGAGTGGGTTCACCTGTCTGAGGCAATTTCATTTTTGGACTCAGAGTCAGCATCCAGATTTCAACTAGTGGGCTTTTCAAAAAATTGTTTTAAAGTTTGTTACCTGCAGTTGTATTTTCTATGGTGCCCGTTTTGCCGTTCGGAACAATATAGTAAATTGCGTTGCTGTCATCTCTGAATAGCTTGTCACATCCTGCTGATCCGCGTTCGTCGTACGTGTTGCAAATAGATCCTTCCCTAACTTCCCAAGTACCGGTTTCACCAGCGGCATTTACCAGCGAACCGTCACTCTCAAAATATATTCGGTACTTTTTACCTTTCGTATTTGTGGCGTCTACCGTGTGTCCTGATATTAGATCGGTTACATCTTTATCAGATAGGCTAGTCCCGCTTTTCTGTTCAACTGGTGCAGTTTGACAACCAGTTAAAAACGACAGGGTCACTAGAGTTGCAGTCAGTGTATTTACTGGTAAGTTCATTCTTATTCCTCAAATGCTGCGTGCGATTAAAAATCCAAAAAGTGAACAGTTTCGAAACGAAGTGTTCACTTTTACCGCTATCGCGTCATCACCCATACGGGGGATATTACCGAAATATATAGCGTGTAGAGGCGAGCAATTCGCGCAACATTGAGTAGATCAAACGCGAACTGTTCACTAGTTAGAGATACAGTGCTTTTTTGTGAAAAAGCAGCTCTTTCTAGTTCTGCTTGCTATGACCCCTTCGGCCCCTTCAGCCGGTCAAAGTGCAGTTCCGCTTCAATTCCACGGCCAGATCATGTTGAGTAGGTTTGACTTAGGACGGCACCTGGGCTGGCTTTCACGGAACGGCTCAACACGCTCCAGACCTCAACAAAAACGGATACGCTCAAGCGCGTTCAATGTCAGTTTTTTTCTGAGATCTTTTTTCTATGCTTGTGGCATCACCATCGGCCCAGTGAGTCATGTGATGAATTTGTAACTGATGTGTTTTTGTACACCTCGGGTATTGGCAGTGCTGATCACGATTCTCGATAGCGCGTGACATCGCGGCTGGCCATAGCCGTGATTTACGGCCGATGCTGGTCGGCTCTCCATTGTGGGTTTGATGGCGAGTGATACTGCAATCGCAGGCGATGCGTCTAGCGGTTTCACGAGCCACTGGGCCTGAGCCTTTTATAGTGGTTCTTTTGGTTTGTATGCGCTGGTGTGGTGGTTTTGGCTGTTGCACTTGCACGGGTATGGTAGATAGTTCAGCTACCTCTACAGAGACAATTACTTGATACTGATCAGCGGTTGCCATTTCTCGACCAGAGGTTTGTAAACTGGATTTTTAATCAGAATAAAAATGACTGAATAGGTATGCTTTAGGCATGTGTTGACATACATCTTGGAGCTGTGATAATGATTAGTGCTGGGGTTTGCAATGAACCCCGTGAGGCGTCAGCCAAATCTTGCATCCTTCCCACACAACCAATATTGGAGGATGCTTCTATGGCGTCGTACAACGAAATTTCCGTATCTACCTTAGCCCGTTTGGTGGGCACACCTGATTGGCCTGCTGCCAAGAGCAAGGTCTAGATTATGAGCAATCAACGTGAGACTGCAGCGAGCGCTAGCCCGTCACTTGCACAAGCAACGCGCGTCTGGTGGAAGATTGGCATTCTGTCTTTTGGTGGTCCTGCTGCTCAGATCGCACTGATGCACAAAGAAGTTGTTGAGGATAAAGCTTGGCTCTCTGAGCAGCAGTTTCTAAACGCACTGAGCTTTTGCATGCTGTTGCCCGGTCCGGAGGCAATGCAGTTGGCAGCCTATGCTGGTTGGCGTTTACATGGGACGCTGGGAGGGCTCATTGCAGGGCTTTTGTTTATTATCCCGGGTGCCGTAGTGATGATGGCACTGGCCATTATTTATAGTATTTTTGGTGATGTGCCACTTGTCTCTGCGCTCTTCTACGGGGTTAAGGCTGCCGTTCTTGTGATCGTGGTAGAGGCGTTGGTACGCGTGTCGAAAAAAGCACTTTTGCTCAAGCTGCACTGGGCAATCGCAGCGTTTGCCTTTACTGGAATTTTCTTCTTGTCGATTCCCTATCCCTTGATCGTGCTAACGGCAGGTCTCATTGGCTGGTTCGTGGGGATCACTACAGAGGAGGAACCCGTCACTCATACGCCCTATGTATCGTTGAGTAAAACCCTCATCACCATTGTTATCTGGCTTGCAATCTGGATGCTGCCATTGTTAGCACTTGGATTGTTGGGGGCAGCCGACATACTGCTTGACGTTGGCATGTTCTTCTCAAAACTTGCGGTTGTAACCTTCGGCGGCGCTTACGCTGTTCTCGCCTATATGGCCCAGGATGTCGTGGTTCAATTTGGCTGGTTAAATGCTGGCGAAATGATCGATGCGCTAGGGTTGGCCGAAACAACGCCGGGACCGTTAATTCTTGTCACGCAATTCGTTGGCTTTTTAGCAGGGTTCAATGAGAGTGGGATATTTCTTGGCGTCGCAGCGGCATTAGTGGCTCTTTGGGTCACCTTCGCACCTTGCTTTCTTTGGATATTCGCTGGTGCACCCTACATTGAATGGATAGCTAGCCAACCCAGACTGAAGGGATCTCTCAGAGCGATTACAGCCGCTGTAGTGGGTGTCATCCTCAACCTATCAATCTGGTTTGCTCTGCATGTGCTGTTTTCTAACGTCAATCGCGAGCAGCTTGGACCATTGACACTTTGGAGGCCTGAACTGGCTTCAGTTGAATGGCTTGCGGTGGGCCTTTTTGTTTTGAGTTGCTTATTGGCGTTCCGTCTGCATTGGGGCGTCATTAAGATTCTACTAGTAGCCTCGGCTCTGAGCGTAGCGGTGCGAGTTATCTATTAAGCTTGCGCCAAGGATGGCTCCAATGTCACTGTGCTGAGTTGCTATCATTGAGGGGGCCAAAACCAGATATTGATCTATTCCGTACCCACTGAAAACGTGAAAGCGACGAGCATACCTTTGCCACAACAGCAGATCAGACAAGCAACACCTGAAGACGTGCTCAAGCGACGGCGTTTGCGGGTTATCGCCAAGCTCATGGCCTATGTTGGTTTTGCGGCTGTGGTGTATGTCATTGCCTCGGCTATTATGTCGGGTGACGGTAAAGTGCCCAACATTCCCACGCAGCGTGTTGATGTCAGTCAACTGCAGGCTGGCAATGTTGAGTTTCTCACTTGGCAGGGCAGGCCGGTGCTTGTTTACCGGCGCACCGATGAGCAGGTGGTGAGTTTGCGTACAGCTGATCCGCGTTTGCAAGATTCAGGCTCCAACCGGTCGGATCAACCTGAGTTTGCAAAAAACGACACTCGTTCGGCAGACCTCGAGCTCTTCGTGGCTATTGCCTTGGGCACAGGCCAAGGCTGTGTCGTTACATTGGTGCCAGCTACGCCAGAGGCCTTTCAAGGCGAGCCATGGCAGGGCGGCTTTATGGACAGCTGCGACAATGACCGATTCGATTCTGCTGGCCGCGTGTATGAAAACCAGTATGCGAGTGAGAATTTACGCGTGCCTCAGTACAGTATCGAAGGCACGACCGTTATCCTGGGGAAATAAACACACAGGCGTTATTGCAACTGACTGGCCCGTTGTTCATTAGAAATTAGTAGTGAGGTGGTAACTCATCTACCGCCTGAGGAGTGGCACCCGATGGCGAGGCTCCCGAGGAGTGGCTCATTATCTCTTTCTGCTGCAGTTGCAAGTGCTCTATATCTCTGTACTGGCGCAGGACCACCTCGTTGAGCTCCTGCAGGGTGTTTTCCATATCCATTATCTTGAGTTCAAGATTTTCGATACGTTGTTCTAGCTGGGAATCTGACACGAATTCGTCTGTCGGTGTGCGGGGCCTCAATTTTGCCCCGCTGACACGGCAGTTGCAAACCCTGATTGTCGGAGAGCAGCTCTCTATTATGGTAAATTCTCGGCTCCTTGCAGTGAAGGCGGACATAAAGTGGCATTAACTTCTGAAGATATCGCAGGTATTGCGCACCTGGCTCGCTTGGGCATCGAACCTGACGCATTGGATCCTTTGGCAAAAGACTTATCCAGCTTGCTTGATCTGGTGGAGCAATTACAAGCCATCGACACCACTGGGGTCGAGCCAATGGCGCACCCCGCTAGCGCATCACTTTGGCTGCGTGAAGACGAGGCAAGCCCATCGAGCGAGCGGGAAACGTTGCAGGAGCCAGCACCAGAAAAACTCGATGGTTATTTTCTCGTGCCTCGCGTTATCGAATAAGCGCATCCCAAAACTCTCTTTTGCCCTACCGACCACGAACCGAATTTCCTTACTATGCACGATAAAACTCTGACCGAGCAGGCGTCCCTGCTCAAAGCGCGCAGCATCAGTAGTGTGGAGCTGGTGGATCACTACCTTGAGCGTATTGCGCGACTCAACCCCGATCTGAATGCTTATCTGTGCGTGGATGAGGAAGGCGCTAAGTCGTCTGCTCAGGCTGCAGATAAGGCGCTTGCTGCAGGCAATGCTGGGCCGTTAACTGGTATCCCCATTGCGCAGAAAGATATCTTCTGCACAAAAGGAATTGCTACTACCTGTGGTTCAAAAATTCTGCAGAATTTTAAAGCGCCTTACAACGCAACGGTGGTTGATAAGCTGGCGCAGTCAGGCACTGTGATGCTCGGTAAAGCGAATATGGACGAATTCGCTATGGGTTCGTCAAACGAGAACAGTTTCTACGGCGCTGTGGCTAACCCATGGCAGCGCGATAGAGTGCCCGGTGGGTCATCGGGTGGAAGTGCTGCATTGGTGGCGGCTCAATTAGCGTCAGCAGCTACCGGCACGGATACCGGTGGTTCTATTCGCCAACCAGCCGCGTTTTGTGGCATTACCGGCATTAAGCCCACGTACGGCCGCATATCGCGCTATGGCATGATTGCTTATGCCTCTAGCCTCGATCAGGCTGGTCCGATGGCTCGTACTGCAGAGGACTGCGCTGTGCTACTGCAAGCTATGTCTGGGCATGATGAGAAAGATTCCACCAGCAGCACTTTGGAGGTGCCCGATTTTACGGCCACTCTCAACGACAAGCTTGATGGACTACGCATCGGTATTCCAAAGGAATATTTTGGTGAAGGCCTTGATGGTGACATTGCGGACGCTGTACACAGCGCGTTGGCCGAGCTTGAAAAAGCAGGGGCGATACTTAAAGAAATCAGCCTACCTAATCAAAGCCATTGCATACCTGCTTACTATGTTATCGCACCAGCAGAGGCGTCTAGCAACTTGTCGCGTTTTGATGGCGTGCGCTTTGGCTATCGCTGTGAAAATCCACAAAATATAGACGATCTATACACGCGGAGCCGTGGTGAAGGTTTTGGCGATGAAGTAAAGCGCCGCATACTCATCGGTGCGTACGCATTGTCGGCAGGTTACTACGATGCCTACTATCTAAAAGCGCAGCAGGTTCGGCAGCTTGTGTCTAACGATTTCACTGATGCGTTTAATGAGGTCGATGTCATTGCCGGGCCAACAACGCCCACCACAGCCTTTAAAACAGGTGAAAAAACAGATCCCATTAGTATGTACCTGAATGATCTGTTTACGGTGTCAGCTAACTTAAGTGGTCTGCCTGGTTTATCAGCGCCCTGTGGTTTTAGTGAAGGTCTGCCCATTGGCTTACAGTTAGTGGGGCCGGTTCAGCAAGAGGCGAGATTGCTCAATATCGCGCACCAATATCAACAGATTACCGACTGGCACAAGCACACGCCAGAAGGCATAGCGTGAGGAATTCACTATGACATGGGAAACAGTCATTGGGCTGGAAATACACGCGCAGCTAGCCACACGCTCAAAAATTTTTTCGACTAGTTCTACCGCTTTTGGGGCAGAGCCAAACACGCAAGCCAATGCGGTAGATCTCGGTTTGCCAGGTGTTCTACCTGTCGTGAACAAGGACGTTGTTCGCATGGCTGTTAAGTTCGCCTTGGCCACAGGTGCTGCTATAGGTAAGCGTTCTGTGTTTGCCAGAAAAAACTATTTTTATCCTGATCTACCCAAGGGTTACCAGATCAGTCAGATGGCTTTTCCCATTGTCGGCGAGGGTGTTATCAATATTACGCTGCCTGATGGTAACGAGAAGCGTGTGGGCTTAACCCGTGCGCATCTTGAAGAGGATGCGGGGAAATCGGTGCATGACTTGTTTGAAGGCTCTACAGGTATTGATCTGAATCGCGCGGGTACGCCTTTACTGGAAATAGTGTCAGAGCCCGACATGCGCTCTGCAACTGAGGCTGTGGCGTATGCTCGCTACATGCACTCGCTAGTGCGCTATATCGATATTTGTGATGGCAACATGCAGGAAGGCTCGTTCCGCTGTGACGCCAACGTCTCCATCCGAAAAAAGGGGAGTGAGACACTAGGTACACGTACCGAAGTCAAAAACGTCAACTCGTTTCGCTTTCTGGAACGTGCTATCGACTTTGAAGTAGAGCGACAAATCGAGATCCTCGAAGACGGTGGAACCATCGTGCAAGAAACGCGATTGTACGATGCTGATCGTGACGAAACACGCTCCATGCGTTCCAAGGAAGAGGCTAATGATTACCGTTATTTCCCTGACCCCGATTTGCCGCCACTGGTTATTGATGACGCCTTTATAGAAGCTGTTGCCAAGACCATGCCTGAGCTACCTAATGTGCGTCGAACGCGTTTTATTGACTCTCTCAAAATTGCGCCAGATGATGCTCACGCTTTGTGCGCCGACAAGCAAATGGCTAACTATTTTGAAGCGGTGCTTGAAGGCCAGAACTTCGCTCCAAAACTTGCCTCTAACTGGATACTGGGCGAAGTGTTTGCTCGTATGAACAAGGACGATGTAGAGCTTGTGAATATGCCAGTGCCTGCCACCGAGCTGGGTGATCTTATCAAGCGCGTGGATGACGGTACCTTGTCGAGTAAGCTGGGTAAGCAGGTGTTTGATGCGCTGTGGTCTGGGGATACGGGTGTTGACGCCATTATTGAATCCAAGGGACTAAAACAGATCAGCGACACCGGTGCTATTGAGGGCATGATAGACGAGGTTATTGCAGCAAACCCGTCGCAGCTTGCAGAGTATCGAGCCGGTAAGGAGAAGCTTTTGGCGTTTTTTGTGGGTCAGGTGATGAAGGCATCAAAGGGTAAAGCTAATCCTGCACAGCTGAATCAAATGTTAAAGGAAAAGCTGAAAGGATAGAGTTTGTCGATTAAAGGTATCAGTTGTCAGCGTGCTATTAACTCTGCTTGAAACCTGTGGTCGCCATGCTCGGTGGGTATTGCCCATTGGCCTTGTGGCCGGTGCGCTTCTACCTTGGGCCGCCACGCCGATGCAAGCGAGTATTGCGCCGAGCATCTGGTTGCTGTTGTTCTTAGCGGTAGTACGGCTGCACCGTGGTGGAGCTCTGGATGTAAAAACGAATAAGGGCGCACATGACTTGGGTATTGTGCCATTGGTGGTGCGAATAGCGCTTGCCCAATTGCTATTCCCACTGCTTGTCTTTTTTGCCACGACCCGTGTTGGCTTGCCAATGATCTGGTGTGTCAGCGCCACTTTAGTTGCGGCTGCACCGCCAATCTCCGGTAGCCCTAGTCTTGTTCTGCTACTTAAAGGTGATGGTAAGCTGGCACTGCGTTGGCTCATCGTGGCAACGCTTTTGTTACCCATCACGTGTATCCCCATTATTTATTGGTTACTTGGAGAGCACTCTACGGCTGCGCTGTTCTTGCCGGTGGCAAAGCTATTGTTGTTGATTATTAGCGCAACTGGCGCTGGTGTATTGGTTAACAAGGCGCTCGAATCGCGTTGTATTAAGCTATCAACGGCGGCGCTAGATGGCGCGGCTTCCATCACGCTAGCGCTCATGGTTATTGGCTTGATGAGTGGCATTCATGCGCCAGGTGTCCGGATCGAGCATCTTTTGATAACGCTGGCTGTGGCGTTAGTCATCAATCTTGGGTATCAGATGTTGGGTGCTACGATTGCTCGCGCACTGAAACACGCGCCAGATCGTATTATTTGTGCAGGTGTTATTAATGGAAATCGTAACATTGCCTTGTATTTGGCAGCCTTGCCAGCATCTTTTACAGAACCATTGCTACTATTTATCGCGTGCTATCAGATTCCCATGTATCTGACTCCCTTGATAGGCGCATCCTATTATCGTTTGCAGGAGTGAACCCATGCGTAGTAAAGATTTACAACAGAGATTCATGGTCGACTCCTGTGATACACGAGGTCACCTAGTGCAGCTTGACGACACGTGGAGCGAGGCCACGGCTAGAACTGACTACCCAGACACTGTTAGGCAGGTTTTGGGGGAGGCGTTTGTTGCAGCTACATTACTAGCCAGTACGATCAAGTTTGATGGGAAGTTGACCTTACAAGTACGAGGTAATGGTCCTATCCATCTGCTCGTAGTACAGGTCACCAACGAAGGTAATGTTCGTGGCCTTGCACGCTGGGAGCAAACTCCGACCAGCTCTGAATTGCCCATTGCTTTCGGAGCCGAGGCACGCATGATCATCACCATCGAAGCCAACAAAAATGCTGAGCCCTACCAAGGTATTGTGGCTTTGGAAGGCGATACTCTAGCGGCTGCCTTACAAACGTATTTTCACACGAGCGAGCAATTGCCAACAGAATTGTATCTGGCAGTGTCTGAGAACAGTGCAGCGGGTATGTTGATTCAAAAGCTACCTGCAGAGGAACGCACTTACCATGATGCTGATGGTTGGCAGCGTGCGCGAGTATTAAGCGAGACGCTAACCAACAATGAGCTATGCAACGAAAGTGCAGAAACTCTGTTGCATCGAATATTCCATGAGGAACGTGTGCGTTTGTTTGATGCGCAATCAGTGCAGTTCCACTGCAGCTGCTCGAGAGAGCGAACCGATGGCATGCTGTATGGCCTTGGAAAACAAGAAGTTGATGACATAGTTGCAGAGCAGGGTGGAGTAGAGATCACCTGCGAATTCTGTGATGCCCATTATTGTTATGATACGGTAGATGCCGCAGCGCTGTTTAAAGGACTACCAACCAGTGAAACCACGGTAGGCACGGCCAGTGCTGAATCGTCCAGCAAAGCTCCCACTCCATCTGGCGACTCGAATTCGGGTACGCTGCATTAACCTCGTTTTTAAACCTCCAAACGTTGAGAACACAGCAATGACAGTTATCAAACCAGCAGATCCTTTTCCCGCTATCTCTTTTAAATTGCTAAACGCTGAGCCTGTAAAGCTCAGTGACTATGCTGGAAAATGGGTCATGCTTGTAGCTTACCGAGGGCATCATTGCCCACGATGCAAAACTTATATCGCCCGTTTGCACGAAATGGTTGCAAGTTATGCAGAGCGTAACGTGACGTTGTTATTGGCCTCAACAGATCCTGAAGCAGTTGCCAAAAAAACCGTCGAAGAGAATAGTTGGACTCTACCCACCGCCCATAGCATGAGCCTTGATGAAGCGCGGCAACTGGGCTTGTATATTACGGATCATGAAGCTGGCTACGAGTTAGAGGGCCAATACTCAGAGCCCGGTTTGTTTTTAATAAACCCTGAAGGACTCATTCAGGTAATTGAAACATCTAATTCACCTAGCGTGCGTCCTGATCTTGCTGTCGTGCTTGATGGCATCATCGGTACACAAGACCGTGGATTGCCTATCAGAGGCTTGGCTGGATAGAGGCTTATTCGCTTAGATTTCCTGAATCAGTATTCATGAAACTGTGCGCTGGAGCTTCTAGGTTCTAGCGCACAGTAAAGTTGTCTACTAAGGCACGAAGCTCTCCTGCCAACAGAGACACGCTCTCTGTGGATCTCTGTGCTTCTCTAGAGCCGAGCAATGATTGGTTTGCTCCTTCAACAGCGGTTAATGCTGTTGATTCGATATCTGCAAGGCCATCAGCGGCCTCATGTACTGAACGAGATATTGCTGAAGTAACTGTTGACTGCTCTGACACCGCAGTAGCAATTACTTGCTGAATACAATTTATTTCTCCAATAATCCTATCGATATCTGAAATTTTGGTCACGGCATTTTCACTATCATTTTGAATAGCGTTTATCTTTGTGCTGATTTCATCAGTTGCTCTGGCAGTCTCTTTTGCTAGGTCTTTGACTTCATTGGCTACAACGGCAAAGCCTTTTCCAGCATCACCTGCCCTTGCGGCTTCAATGGTGGCATTCAGAGCGAGCAGATTGGTTTGTTCTGCAATTGAATTAATGACTTTAACCACCGCTCCAATATCACCTGACGAGGTGCTGAGCTGACGCACAGTTAACTTGGTTGATTCGGCCAGAGTAACCGCATCTTCAGCAATTCGTGTGGCTTCCGAAGAGTTGCGGGATATTTCAGTAATAGAGGCATTCATCTCGGAGGCTGCAGATGCGACCCCGGTGATGTTGGCGTTGATCTGTTCTACGGCACTAGAGACGGATGTTGCTTGCGAACTTGATAGTTCAGCGTTCTCAAACATTTGTTGGTTACGATCTTTAAGTAGCTTTGATTCGCTGTCAAGAGCACCTGCACCAGATTTCACTTTACTGATGACACCCGTTAATTGCGCTACTGTCTCGTTGGCGTTTTCTCGCACCTTAGCAAAAGCTCCTTGATACTCAGCATCTACACTGCGTGTTAGATCGCCACGTGCGAGTGCCTCAAACATTCTTACGGTATCGTCAACAACGCTATCGCAGACAGATAATAGTGAGTTCACCCCGGAACTTAATCTCAGGAAAAAACCTTCTTTGCCGCCTACATCGATCCGTTGACTAAGATCCCCCACCTGCGCCAAATCTACTAACGATTGAATTTCTTGTTCTATGTTGAGTCTGATGGTGTTGTCAGACCATTCGACAACGGTACCGAGTCGAACACCATGGTCATCTTTGATAGGACTATAAATTTGTCGCAGTGTTATCTCACCGTACCGGATTCGTTTAGTCACTGAGCTTTCTAGTTTATTGAATTCTGATTTACTGATTCCGTTGGCATTGACGAATTGCTGCAAACTACTACCAATTAAGCTGGTAGCTGAAAAATTGGCTATCGTGCCTCTAATTTGCGACTCGCAAGTTTTGAATAACTTTGCTGCAGTCCTGTTTTGGAATATAATTTTATTGTCATCGTCAGCCACTATTACGGCTGAGGATGTGTTCTCAAGCGCTTGCGTGACACGGGACATTTGTGCAGTGGTAATTTCATCCTGAATTTTCCGCTCACGCAGATTAATCTGCATTGATTGCATTGCCTGCAATACACCGGTAGTTGATTTTTCGTTGGACAGGTCTTGGCTTAAATCGCCTGCTGCAATTTTCTGTGCAATGTGTTTTATGGCTTGTGGCTCTGTGCCTAGTTGGCGCATCACACTGCGTGAAATGGCGATAACAACGCCGATACTCGCCAGCATTGCTAGAACACCTCCACAAACAGCGATCATTTTGGATAAAGAAGACAAACTGCTAACTTCTGCGGTTCTTATCTCTTGCAGGACATATTCAGCGCGAGTAAATTCGTCGACTTCATGACGAAGTTTGTTCATCTTGGCTTTGCCTATTCCTTGACGAATAAACGCAGCTACTTCAGCAAGACTCTCACCTTGTTTGACCTGTTTGCGTAGTTCTATGGCGGGCAGCACATGTTCGGCTAGCCAGTCATCTTTAAGTGCTCTGATAGTATCCAGTCTAGTGAGTTGAGCTGGATTGTCCGTTACAAGTTTGAGAGCACTAACGTGCGTTTTGGAAAATTCCTTTTTGCCTTGGTAGTAAGGTTCCAGAAATGATTCTTCGCCAGTGACTAGGTAGCCACGGAATCCTGTCTCAGTGTCAACCATAGAACTGAGCAGAGTATTGCCATAAGTAATTGCAGTATTCGTGTGTTCAACCGATTTTGACGCGTGTTCGAGACGGTTCAGGCTGACAATAACGATTAAGGTAAGGACCACCGTAAACGCCACAGGAACAGAAAAGCCCAGTACTAATTTATTGCGTAAACGCATGTTATTAAAACTAGTCATGTACGGGCCCGTGGGTGTTTTTCTGCTGACAAATTTGGATGTCAAAGTTGTGCGGATTGGCTTCGCACTCGTTCAACACTTCCAACGTGCAACGGCTGAATAGAAATTAACTTCAGTGTTATAAGCCATGTAACACGGCGTCAGCGTTGAACGAGGCTACTAGTAATTGTTGATACCCATTGCAGATACCTGTGTCAGACAACTATGGCAGCTAACCTTGGCAGTTTAGGAGCACACGGTGCAGTTCGGATTACGTTTTAACTGTATTTCGTTCCACTCCATGGTGAGGCCATCGAAAAGCACCAATCTGCCAGCCAGAGTGTCACCGATGCCACATAAGAGTTTGATTGCTTCAATGGCTTGCACACAACCCACCATGCCAACTACTGGTCCCAGAATGCCCGCTTGTGCGCAGGTATCGATAGCTGTACTGGCCTCGTTGTGTAAACAGCGATAACAAGGGGCGCTGCTCTGACGTGAGTCGTAGACGCTGATTTGGCCGTCGAAGCGAATTGCTGCACCACTAACCAATGGAACACGGTGTGTCACGCAGGCCGCATTTACGGCAAATCGGGTAGGGAAGTTGTCACTACAATCCAGCACTACGTTGCACTGGGGCACTAACGCATTCAGTTCTTCCTCTTCCAGTGCATAGTCAATAGTGTTTATTTCACAATCAGGGTTAATGTCGAGGCAAGCTGTGCGAGCTGATGTGGTTTTTAACTCCCCCACTCGGTGCGTGTTGTGTGCAATTTGTCGTTGCAGGTTGGACATCTCGACCGTATCAAAATCGGCAAAAGATAACTTGCCCACACCGGCTGCGGCAAGGTACAAAGCAGCTGGTGAGCCTAGGCCACCCAGTCCGATCACCAGTATGTGGGCATCGCGAAGTTTTTGTTGGCCAAGTTCACCAATTTGTTCGAGGCTTGTATGCCGGCTATAGCGCTTGTCTGGTGTTAAGTCCATGCCTTGGATCATAGCGTGTAGTGCTGGGTGATACACTCCCTCCTGTGAACTTTCTCGCACATTCCCTATTCGGCTTCGGCAACTCGGGCCTAATGGCGGGTCAATTTTGTGGTGATTTTGTGCGTGGAAGCGATCTTTCTCGATTTACACCCGACATTGAGGTGGGTATTCGGCTGCATCGTCATTTGGACCGCTTCACTGACACACATCCGGCGTTGCTGCCCGTTCGTCAGAATATGCCGGGAGTTGCACAGCGTTTTGCAGGAATTGTTGTTGATGTCATGTTTGACCATTATTTAGCGAAACGCTGGAATGAAATCAGCGATATATCCATTGAAGATCATGCCGAACAGGTACACGCCGCGCTAAAACAACATGAGGAGTCGCTTCCAGAGAGCTTAAAGCGTTTTGCCGTGCTTATGCGGCGGGAAGGTATCTTGCAAGGTAACGTGCGTCTCTCATCTATTGAGTTAACGCTGAGTCGTATCGCCAAGCGATCCGCTAAACTCTCATCAATAGCGTTGAAGGAGAAACAGTTAGAGCCTCTGCGCGACGCACTGATAGAACCGTTCAATCATTTTTTGCCAGATTTGAACGTTGCCGCCGCGGCTTATGTAAGCGGTCGTGTTATTTCGTAATGAGTAGGAAGTGATGTGCGACGAGGCGTTAAGTACCAGTTAATATCCCTTATTGACTAGGCGTACGCCACAAAATGGCCGTGAACACGAGCAAGGTAGCAAAGAATGAGCAGTAAGAAAGGTGGATCAAAAGAGACATTGCCTGAGCAGTGGTCACGACGAAAGTATGAAGGTTTGCCGCTGGCAAATCGCGAGCTGAGCTTTCTTGCCTTCAATACCAGAGTGCTTGCGCTAGCCAGCGATTCGCAGGTGCCTTTGTTGGAAAGACTACGGTTCCTGTGTATATCCTCTAGCAATCTTGACGAGTTTTTTGAAATCCGTGTTGCCGGTTTGCTGCAGAAAATTCAAGGTGGGATGGAGGCGGCAGGAATAGATGGGCTGTCACCGACTCAGGAGCTGGACGGCATAAACAAAGAGTGCCAAGACTTGGTTGAGCAGCAATATCGTTTGCTCAACGACGTGTTGTTACCCGAGCTGGCTGAAGAGGACATTCGATTTTTCCCGCGTCAGGGGTGGGATGAAAAAATACAAGCTTGGGTGAAAGACTTTTTTATATCCAATATTGCTCCAGTGTTAAGTCCATTAGGGTTGGATCCTGCACATCCGTTTCCTCGCATAACCAATAAGAGTTTGAGTTTTATTATTGATTTGCGAGGGCAAGATGCTTTTGGTCGAGATTCTGGTTTTGCGCTTGTGCGCGCTCCACGATCATTGCCAAGAGTGATTCGTGTGCCTTCCGAGATATGTGGTGTCCGCGATGGGTTTGTTTTTCTTTCATCTATTGTGCATTCGCAGATCGGCTCATTATTTAGTGGAATGGACCCTGTCGGTGTCTACCAGTTTAAGGTTACGCGTAACAGTGACCTGTACGTATCTGAAGAAGAAGTAGCCAACTTACGTCGGGCGCTTGAAGCTGAATTGGTACAAAGAAATTTTGGCCAAGCTGTCAGGCTAGAAGTTGCGAGCAACTGCCCCAAGCGTATTATTAAGTACTTACAGCGCCAGTTTAAATTATCTGAGGAGAGTGTTTATCGTGTTGATGGCCCAGTAAACCTCAACCGGCTATTTGCGATTCCTGATGAAATCGATAGACCAGACCTAAAGTATCCAGCATTCACGCCGCATGTGGCCTCATCGTTCGAGTCGGGTGTTAATTTGTTCGAGCACATATCGCAGCGTAGTCCATTATTGTTCCATCACCCGTACGAGTCTTATCTACCTGTTATTGAACTTATTACTCAGGCGGCGGCAGATCCCGATGTGCTCGCTATCAAACAGACCTTGTACCGCACGGGGGAAAGGTCGTTGTTTGTGAGCGCACTGATGGAAGCTTCAAGGGCGGGTAAAGATGTCACCGTTGTTATTGAGTTACGTGCTCGTTTTGATGAAGAAGCCAATATTGCCTTGGCAACACGGCTACAGGAAGCAGGTATTCAGGTGGTGTATGGCGTCGTAGGTTTTAAGACTCATGCAAAAATGCTGTTAGTGGTTCGTCGCGAAAAGCAGAAACTTGTTCGCTATGTGCACGTAGGCACGGGAAATTATCATGCTACTACTGCACGTGCTTATACGGACATCAGCATGCTGACCAACAACAAGGCAATTACCGAGGACGTGCATCGTGTGTTCATGCAACTAACAGGGCTAGGGCAGACATTAAATCTCAAGCAACTTGTGCAGGCGCCTTTTGCCTTGCACAAATATATTCTTGAACGTATTGCCAAAGAAACTGAGATTGCTATCGAAGGCGGTGAAGGGCATGTCATCGCCAGAATGAACTCGCTGGTGGACCCTGGCGTTATTCAAGCTCTGTACAGAGCCTCTCAAGCTGGTGTGAAAGTAGAACTGGTGGTGCGGGGTATTTGTATGCTTAAGCCTGGTTTGCCTAAATTGTCTGAAAACATCCGGGTTGTTTCGGTGTTAGGCCGGTTTCTTGAGCATTCTCGAATCTTCTGGTTCAACAATAGAGGACGAGAAAAGCTTTACTTAAGTAGTGCAGACTGGATGCCACGTAACTTTTTTAACAGAGTTGAAATTGCAGTACCACTGGAAGACGAAGCACTAGAGCGCGTGAAAGAAGAGTGCTTGGATATCTATCTGAAAGACAACACGTTTGCATGGCAACTCAATAGCGACGGAAAATATGACCGACTCGAATCCGATCAAGATGAGCCGTTTAGCGCCCAGCAGTTTTTGATCAACCGCTATGGTGGTGAGCACGTTACTGATTAGCTCGTCGACTACCCCAAAGGCGCGTCATTTTCGCAAAGCCGTGTCATTTCTCCAAAAGTGCGTCATCTTCCCAAAATCGTTTCATCTCCGCGAAGACGGAGATCCATT
>JALZWO010000123.1 GCA_023300375.1 Granulosicoccus sp.
ACACAGCGTCCCGCCGCGCCTTGACCTTTGAAGTTGGCATTCAAAACTCAGGCCTTGGCATTGTTATTTTGCTGACACAACTCGGCGGTCTTGGCGGCGCCGGCGTTGTTGCAGGCCTATGGGGAACATGGCATATAATTGCGGGACTATGCCTCGTCGCCCTCTTCCGTTTCAACGATAGGAAAGCTGCAGATGTTTGATCTAAAAATTACAAATGGCCTCGTATTTGACGGAAATGGCAGCGAAGGCGAAGTCGCAAGCATTGGCATTAAAGATGGATACATAGTTGAAATTGGCGAATGCAGTGGTAACGCGCTAAAAACCATCTCCGCAAAGAACCATATCGTCACCCCTGGATTTATTGATCTGCACACACATTATGACGGCCAGATTAGCTGGGACGAAGAACTTAAGCCCTCCGTCAATCACGGCGTAACTACAGCCCTTCTCGGTAATTGCGGGGTAGGCTTTGCCCCGTGCCGCAAAGATGACCGTGATAAACTCATCCGTTTGATGGAAGGCGTCGAGGATATTCCGGGCACTGCCTTACATGAAGGCCTACAGTGGAACTGGGAGACCTTCCCAGAATACATGGACGCTATCGACGCCATGCCGCACACGATTGATTTTGCTGTCATGGTACCTCACGACCCTGTTCGTGTTTATGCCATGGGCGAGCGCGCTGTCTTTAATGAACCGGCCAACACACAAGACATCGAAAACATGCGCGTTATTGTGCGTGAAGCTATGGAAGCGGGCGCGATGGGGTTCTCATTAGGACGCTCAGACTTTCATAAATCTTCTGATGGGCAATGGACCCCTGGATCAGAAGCAGGCCGCGAAGAACTCGTTAGTATCGCTGAAGTTTTTCAAGACCTGAACCACGGCGTGCTACAAGCTGTGAATGATTTCGATATGCTCCGCCCCGGCGACAGCTTTGACTCCGAATTTGACCTTATGGAAGCCTTCTTTCGCGCAGGCGGTAATCGTCCCGGTTCCATGAGCTTGATGGAGCGTGACTTCGCCCCTGATGATTGGAAGAAAATTATTCACCGCACAGAGGCCATGAACACCGACGGCCTTAACATACACTTCCAAGTCGCACCACGCGCTATTGGCTCTTTCACGGGACTAAACTGTACGTTCCACGCTCTTATGGCCTTCCCGAGTTATCTGGCTATTCGGGATAAATCCTTAGCCGAACGTGTTGCTATTCTCCGAGACCCCGCTTTCAAAGCCAAGCTCCTCACCGAAACACCTATTAAGCTCGCAGGCGAAGGTAGCCCCGTTCCGCCTATCGTCGATATAATGATCGAAAATTTCGAAAGGCTTGCCGAAAAGCAATTCCGTCTCGATTACTCAGGCAAGGTTGACTATGAGCAAACTAATGAAACATCACTCGCAGCTCTTGCCCGCCAAGACGGCGTAAGTGTCTGGGATAAAACTTATGACATCCTCCTCGAAGAGGAAGGCCGCGCGCTTATTTATTATCCCGTCTATAATTATTACGAGATGAATTACGACAATGTCCTGACCATGATGCGTCACCCAAAATCTTTACCCGGTCTTTCCGATGGCGGGGCACATGTCGGCACGATTTGCGATGCAAGTTTTCCCACTTATTTACTCTCCCATTGGACGCGTGACCGTATCCGCAAAGGCAGTGAAGGTATTGAGCTTAAACGCGCGGTGCAAATGCTAACTGCGGATGGAGCCGACTACCTCGGGTTCACAGACCGCGGACGCATCGAAGTCGGGCAACGCGCGGATATAAATATCATTGATTATGACGGGCTAGACCTCGGCGTCCCAGTTATGGTTCAAGACCTACCTGCAGGTGGACAACGTCTTATCCAGCCGGTGATTGGTTATAAGGCGACTTTTGTCAAAGGCGAACAAGTTATTGATAACGGCACTGTGACAACGGCTAGGCCAGGGCGGTTAGTGCGCGGCGGCCGTTAGAGGCGGCCTTTTCAAGCAAGCGTTAGACAGAAGTTCATTTCCTATTTTTAGCCACAAAAAAGCCCTATCAGTTTTCACTGATAGGGCTTGTTGTTTTGTGTGTGTATGGAGGTGATTTCACAACATGATTTGTATAAACCGGGCGGTGACCTACTCTCCCGTGCCTTAAGACAAAGTACCATCGGCGCTGAGAGGCTTAACGACCGAGTTCGGAATGGGATCGGGTGGGGACCTCTCGCAATAACCACCCGGTTAATGCAGATCATGTTGTGTATAGTAAAGATATCATATTGTCTGGTAGTTCTGCGAGCTTGTTACCAAGTCTCGCGTATTGATTTGCAGCGTGTTATTCGCTGCGCACAAACACCGTGTATTGAAATCAACAAGATTTAAAAAATCAAGCCAATCGAGTTATTAGTACTGGTAAGCTCCATGTGTTGCCACACTTCCACACCCAGCCTATCAACGTTGTGGTCTACAACGACTCTCAAGGGAGTTCTAGTATTGAGGGGGGTTTCCCGCTTAGATGCTTTCAGCGGTTATCCTGTCCATTCATAGCTACACTGCAATGCCGCTGGCGCGACAACAGTTCCACCAGAGGAATGTCCACCCCGGTCCTCTCGTACTAAGGGCAGATCCTCTCAAAACTCCTACTCCCACGGTAGATAGGGACCGAACTGTCTCACGACGTTCTAAACCCAGCTCACGTACCGCTTTAAATGGCGAACAGCCATACCCTTGGGACCTTCTCCAGCCCCAGGATGCGATGAGCCGACATCGAGGTGCCAAACAACGCCGTCGATATGGACTCTTGGGCGTCATCAGCCTGTTATCCCCAGCGTACCTTTTATCCGTTGAGCGATGGCCCTTCCACTCGGGACCACCGGATCACTATGACCGACTTTCGTCTCTGCTCGACTTGTCAGTCTCGCAGTCAGGCTGGCTTATGCCATTGCACTCAACGACCGATTTCCGACCGGTCTGAGCCAACCTTCGCGCGCCTCCGTTACTCTTTAGGAGGCGACCGCCCCAGTCAAACTACCCACCACACAGGGTCCCGGATCCGGATAACGGACCGCGGTTAGACATCTATAAAAACAAGGGCGGTATTTCAAAGGTCGACTCCCCGCGAGCTGGCGCCCACGGTTCAAAGTCTCCCGCCTATGCTACACATATTGTTACAAATGCCACTGTGAAGCTGTAGTAAAGGTGCATGGGGTCTTTCCGTCTAGCCGCGGGTACCTCGCATCTTCACGAGGAATTCAATTTCACTGAGTCTATGCTGGAGACAGCGGGGAAGTCGTTACGCCATTCGTGCAGGTCGGAACTTACCCGACAAGGAATTTCGCTACCTTAGGACCGTTATAGTTACGGCCGCCGTTTACTTGGGCTTCATTTCGGAGCTTTCACTCCTCCATTTAACCTTCAAGCACCGGGCAGGCGTCAGACTCTATACGTCGTCTTGCGACTTCGCAGAGCCCTATGTTTTTAATAAACAGTCGCCACCCCCTGGTCTGTGCCCCTCATAAAAACTTGCGTTCATATAAGGCCTCCTTCTCGCGAACTTACGGAGGTAATTTGCCGAGTTCCTTCAGCATAGTTCTCTCAAGCGCCTTGGTATACTCTACCTGATCACCTGTGTCGGTTTGGGGTACGGTCTCATGCGGGAGCTATTTCCTGGAACGACTTCACCGCACCCCCAATCCAATAAGGGGATACGATACACGTCATCCGTCACTACCCGCTGGCCCAGGAATATTAACCTGGTTCCCATCGACTACGCCTTTCGGCCTTGCCTTAGGGGCCGGCTAACCCTGCGCTGATTAGCATTGCGCAGGAAACCTTGATCTTTCGGCGAAGGGGTCTCTCACCCCTTTTATCGTTACTCATGTCAGCATTCTCACTTCCGATACCTCCAACGCCCCTCGCAGGACGCCTTCATCGGCTTACGGAACGCTCCGCTACCACGCACATAAATGTGCATCCGTGTCTTCGGTGAATGGCTTAAGCCCCGGTACATTTTCGACGCATGAGCGCTTGACCAGTGAGCTGTTACGCTATCTTTAAAGGATGGCTGCTTCTAAGCCAACCTCCTGGTTGTTTAAGCACTCTCACATTCTTTACCACTTAGCCATTACTTAGGGACCTTAGACGACGGTCAGGGCTGTTTCCCTTTCCACTACGGACCTTAGCACCCGCAGTGTGTCTGCCAAATATTACTCATCGGTATTCGGAGTTTGGTTAGGTTTGGTAAGTCGTTGGGACCCCCTAGCCCATCCAGTGCTCTACCCCCGATGGTATTCGTTTGACGCTCTACCTAAATAGATTTCGCGGAGAACCAGCTATCTCCAGATTTGATTGGCCTTTCACCCCTAGCAACAAGTCATCCCCTCATTTTTCAACATAAGTGGGTTCGGTCCTCCAGTGCATGTTACTGCACCTTCAACCTGCTCATAGCTAGATCATCTGGTTTCGGGTCTAATCCTACTAACTCGGCGCGCTATTAACACTCGGTTTCCCTGCGCCTACACCTATCGGCTTAAGCTTGCTAGTAAGACTAAGTCGCTGACCCATTATACAAAAGGTACGCCGTCGCTACGCAAGGTAGCTTCGACAGCTTGTAGACGTCCAGTTTCAGGAACTGTTTCACTCCCCTCGTCGGGGTGCTTTTCACCTTTCCCTCACGGTACTTGTTCACTATCGGTCGCACAGGAGTACTTAGGCTTGGAGGGTGGTCCCCCCATGTTCAGACAGGATTTCACGTGTCCCGCCCTACTCGAGGACCATATCTATCAACACTCATACGGGACTGTCACCCACTATGGTTAAGCTTCCCAGCTTATTCTGATTAGATAAATATGGCCACTGGCCTGATCCGCGTTCGCTCGCCACTACTAACGGAGTCTCGGTTGATGTCCTTTCCTCCGGGTACTGAGATGTTTCAGTTCCCCGGGTTTGCTTTTTTAACCTATATATTCAGTTAAAAATACCTAACACAAACCTTGATACCAAACCCTCAAAAGAGGATAAGATATCAGGGTCTGTAAAGGTGGGTTTCCCCATTCAGAAATCTCGGGGTCAAAGGTTATTCGCACCTCACCCGAGCTTATCGCAGCGTATCACGTCTTTCGTCGCCTCTGTGCGCCAAGGCATCCACTAAACGCCCTTGTAACGCTTGATTCTTTAGATTCTTGAGATGGTCAATTACCGGACCAGAAGTTCGCGGTAATTAACCTCAATTTCAATTGTTTGGCATTCATGCGCAGTGAGTAACGCGCTCAATCGAGCGTATAACTCATAGCATGAACTGCCAGACGATATCTTTACTATAAAGCCCATCCTCAAGATAAATTAGTATCCGTTGCATGGATCCGATGTCGGATCCCGGAATACTGGGGCGGATGAGCCCTCCATATACGATTTCAAATATCCAATCGACAACGTGTCATCGAAAGAAACTTGTATGATGTTGAGATGAAAAGCCTGGTGGAGCTTAGCGGATTCGAACCGCTGACCCTCTGCTTGCAAAGCAGATGCTCTACCAACTGAGCTAAAGCCCCTTAAGGTTTTTATTTGAAGAGTGGTAGGCCGAAGAAGACTTGAACTTCCGACCTCGCCCTTATCAGGGGCGCGCTCTAACCAGCTGAGCTACCGGCCTTCATAACACTTCTGTTTTGAAGACTAGCTAGGCTGGTCTCAACAACAATTAGCAACGCTATCGGGCGCCAAATTGCGCCGCTGTCGCGGTTGCTATCAAATGGGAAGAGAAACGAAGACGGCGCTGGGCCGTTATATGATCCAAACACATGAGATGTGCGTGGACCTAAGTATTTTCTAAAAGATTAAAAAAGTACGTGGCATATAAATATGCCGAAGACCTTCAAAACCTTCCTTAGAAAGGAGGTGATCCAGCCGCAGGTTCCCCTACGGCTACCTTGTTACGACTTCACCCCAGTCGCTGACCCTACCGTGGTTACCTGCCTCCTTGCGGTTAGCGCAGTACCTTCGGGTAGAACCAACTCCCATGGTGTGACGGGCGGTGTGTACAAGGCCCGGGAACGTATTCACCGTGGCATGCTGATCCACGATTACTAGCGATTCCAACTTCATGCCTTCGAGTTGCAGAAGACAATCCGAACTGAGACGCCTTTTAGGGATTAACCCTCTGTCAGCGCCATTGTAGCACGTGTGTAGCCCTACCCGTAAGGGCCATGAGGACTTGACGTCATCCCCACCTTCCTCCGGCTTAGCACCGGCAGTTCCGCTAGAGTGCCCAACTAAATGCTGGCAACTAACAGTGAGGGTTGCGCTCGTTGCGGGACTTAACCCAACATCTCACGACACGAGCTGACGACAGCCATGCAGCACCTGTGCACGGTCCAACCGAATTGAAGAAATACATCTCTGTAAATCGCGACCGGCATGTCAAGGGTAGGTAAGGTTCTGCGCGTTGCTTCGAATTAAACCACATGCTCCACCGCTTGTGCGGGCCCCCGTCAATTTCTTTGAGTTTTAATCTTGCGACCGTACTCCCCAGGCGGAGAGCTTAATGCGTTAGCTGCGTCACCTACAGGCATGCCTGCAGACAACTAGCTCTCATCGTTTACGGTGTGGACTACCAGGGTATCTAATCCTGTTTGCTACCCACACTTTCGTGCCTCAGCGTCAGTATATGTCCAGTAAGCCGCCTTCGCCTCTGGTGTTCCTCCTAATATCTACGAATTTCACCTCTACACTAGGAATTCCACTTACCTCTCCATAACTCTAGACTACCAGTTTTAAAGGCAGTTCCAGGGTTGAGCCCTGGGATTTCACCTCTAACTTAATAATCCGCCTACGCACGCTTTACGCCCAGTAATTCCGAACAACGCTAGCCCCCTCCGTATTACCGCGGCTGCTGGCACGGAGTTAGCCGGGGCTTCTTTACTAGGTACAGTCATTATCTTCCCTAGCGAAAGAATTTTACAACCCTAAGGCCTTCATCATTCACGCGGCATGGCTGGATCAGGGTTGCCCCCATTGTCCAATATTCCCCACTGCTGCCTCCCGTAGGAGTCTGGGCCGTGTCTCAGTCCCAGTGTGGCGGATCATCCTCTCAGACCCGCTATAGATCGTCGCCTTGGTAAGCCATTACCTTACCAACTAGCTAATCTAACGCGGCCCCATCAATCACCGATAAATCTTTCCCCCGGAGGGCGTATACGGTATTAGCAGTCGTTTCCAACTGTTGTTCCGTAGTGAATGGTAGGTTGCCACGCGTTACTCACCCGTCTGCCACTTTCCACTTACCGAAGTAAGCTTCTCGTTCGACTTGCATGTGTTAAGCCTGCCGCCAGCGTTCGTTCTGAGCCAGAATCAAACTCTCAGGTTGAGAGTGTTCTTCCAACTGTCGTTTAAACTGGCATAACATATAAATATGTTTTGCTTCGTTGCGTTCATTTCAAAAAAATTACGAAAACCTCTTTCAGGACCTAAATCCTTCAAGCGATTTCATTATTTTCATAAAGAGAAACGTCATAAACAGTCGTTGAACAGTTTGTTTGCAGCTTGTTACCAAGTCTGCGCACAGCTCAACGCCGCCTGCGTCTCTCTTCCCAATATTTACAATGTCAAACAGCTATGAAGTAAAGTTAGACCTTACCCCAAAACAAAAGGCCTTCCTAAAAGGCCTTGGCGCCCACCAAGGTTTCCCTCAGCAAGGAGCGCTATATAGGCAAACACTTTTTTAAACGCAACACATTT
>JALZWO010000124.1 GCA_023300375.1 Granulosicoccus sp.
CTCGACGGGCAGCTAGATATGCTGTACGTCGCCCCCGAGCGATTGCTGATGTCCACCATGATGTCGTTGCTCGATCGTGCGCAGATTGCTTTGTTTGCTATCGATGAGGCCCATTGCGTTTCACAGTGGGGCCACGACTTTCGCAAGGAATACATGGGCCTTGACGTGCTCTCGCAGCGTTTTCCAACAGTACCACGCATTGCCTTAACAGCGACAGCTGATGAGAGAACTCGTCAAGAAATCGCTAATAATTTAAATTTGAACGCCGCGCAGCAGTTTGTCAGTAGTTTTGACCGTCCTAATATCCACTATGCCATTGGTGAGCCTGCAAATCCAAAAGAGGCATTGCTGTCTTTTTTGGACGAACATCACGTGGGTGATGCTGGCATTGTCTACTGCCTTTCGCGTAAAAAAGTCGAGCAAACAGCTGAATGGCTTAATAAGAATGGTCGTCGCGCTGTGGCATACCATGCCGGCTTGCCGGCCATCGAGCGAGCACATAATCAGAAACGTTTTTTACACGAAGACGGTTTAATTGTCGTTGCGACTATTGCTTTTGGTATGGGAATAGACAAACCCGATGTGCGTTTCGTCGCACATCTTAATTTGCCAAAAAGCGTAGAAGCTTATTATCAGGAAACAGGCAGAGCGGGTCGTGATGGTCTTGCCTCCAATGCCTGGATGGCGTACGGACTTCAAGACGTCATTAATCTGCGTTCGATGATGTCGCAATCTGATGCCGACGAGAAGCACAAGCGCGTTGAGAACAATAAGCTTGAAACCATGCTGGGTTTGGCTGAACTCACCGGATGTAGGCGCACAGCATTGCTTAGTTACTTTGGCGATACGCTAGAAGCGCCGTGTGGTAATTGTGACAATTGCGTGAGCCCGCCCGAGACATGGGATGCCACAAACGATGCGCGAAAAGCACTTTCTTGTGTATACCGAACTGGGCAACGTTTTGGTGTCACTTATCTGGTAGACGTGCTGTTAGGGAAGCTCTCAGAGCGCATTCAGCGATTCGAACACGATAAACAGTCCACTTTTGGCATTGGCACTGATCTAACAGTGAGTGAATGGCGCAATCTTTTCCGACAATTAATTGCGCGTGGTTTGCTCGCGGTGGATGTTGATGGTCACGGGTCTGTGGTACTTACGGAGAGTTCCAGACCCGTGCTGCGCGGTGAGCAGAGCCTGCACTTTCGCAAAGTGAAAGGCAACGCTGGGGGCTCAGGACGCGCACGTTCTGCTAAGCGTAAAAGTAAAATTGCTATCAGTGATCAAGACCAGCCGTTGTGGGAAGCCTTGCGAACATTGCGTAAACAGCTCAGCGATTTGGCGGGCGTTCCAGCGTACGTGGTTTTCAGCGATAATACCTTGGCAGACATGATCGCTATTAAGCCACGCGACGACAATGAGATGTCTAGTGTCAATGGCGTGGGTAGTCACAAGCTTGAACAGTACGGTGATGAATTCCTTGCCGTAATTCGTGACTATGGCTAATGCACAAAATCCATTGTGTCTCGCTTTGAGTAACGAATTTCGCGAGTCAGTAGATCGCCTGCTAAAGAATACTGCTCCCAACCCACTTGCCGTCTGTACGGGGGTTGGAGAGAGCGATTGGTCCACGTGCGAAAACGGGCAATCAGATTGTGATTGTTATCGTGTTCGTCTAGCCAACGGGTCTCGTAAACCATTCGATTTTTTTCTACCCGGTTGACATCACTCATAGTGAGTGAATGATCGCTGGGCAGGTCGAATAGACGCGCGAAATCTTGTGTATTGTTGTCGTTACTCATTTGCGTTAGCGTACACAAAGATTGCGATGAAGCCTGTGAGCAATATCAAGCTTCGCTAGAGGCGTGCGTTCTGCCCTTGATAAAATTGAGACGCTCGTGCCTCAGCAGCCAGTTATCGACCAAATAGTGAATCGGTATGCTTACTAGTGTGCAGACAACTAACGATATAACAACGAACAGATAAGCTGCCAGTCCGCCATCACCCAATAGAGGCGGCAGTACTTTGCGCAGGATTCCTAAGGTAAATATATGGCTGAGATAGAGCGCATAAGAGGCATCTCCTAGCAATACAGCCCAATCGTAGTGCTTTACGCGAATAAAAAGACAAGCCAAAACAATGAAGAAAGAGGCCATGCCGTATTTTAATATTCTGACAACGGGCATATCCAAGAGCAGTAGGCATAAGGCGAATACCAGTAAATACCAGCTGGTGGATGGCGGCAATCTAAACCCTCGTTTCCACGCCACTGCTAGTAGCATCCCCAATATAAATTCGAAAACAATACTTAAAGAGAAAAACTTGGCCAGGGCGGACTCACCATCATTGAAATAGCTGGCAAGCACGAAAACTATGCTGATAAAAGCGCTGATGAATGCAATGCGAAAGCGGGCCGCTAAGAACAGAGATAGTGCAAACACCGAGTAGAAGTACATTTCGAAAACCAGTGACCAACCCGGTGCTACCAAAGGCCATACATGGTCGCTGTGTGCCACGCTCCAGTGCGGAATGAACGCAAGGCTCATAAGCAGGGAGTCTAGACTAAACGTTGTGGCTTTGAATGTTGATGGCAGGAACAACAGTATTGCGGCCATCAGACCAGTAAAGAACCAGTACAGCGGAATGACACGTCTAACGCGATTGGCGAAGAACGCATGCGGCGTGTCGTCCGGCTTGGCGATGTAGATCATGATGAAGCCTGAGAGGACAAAAAATATGTCAACCCCAAAGCTGCCTGTTTCTCTCAGGAATATTTCGTACTCGGGCACCTGCATCGCCGAGTGGCTATAAACCACTGCAAGCGCAGCGAAGGCTCGCAGGTATTGCAGTGCATGCAGTCTCATTTATATTATATCGGCGCAGGCGATAGGAATCTTGAGTTGATTATAGTTGCTAGATGCGTGCAAATCTGTTTAGACTTTGTTCTGGTGTGGATTCTAGCTAAATAGCCTACGTTAAACATTGTCACGAGGGCAAGCAGCATTGCAAACCCTGGTTGACAGCAAAGCTGTTACTGTTGTGCGGCAGCGTCCAGCAGAGCTTGATAATAACGATTCCCGGATTCTCTTAAGGCCGCAGGGCCAAAATGTATGCAAGACGAATTACCACAAGGGAATCCATTGGCAGGTGTAAGGTCAACGTGATTTGACACTCCACCATATTCTACGGTGTTCGGGAAGTTAAAGTGCGCATCGTCTATCATTTGCTTGGATGTTGCAAATACAGAGAGATCTTCGCGCTCGTCTGCACCTCGAGACATTGTGCCCACCACAAATGGGATATTGGCGTCGCTAATGCGATTCAGCGATTCGTTACCCACATAGTCGAGCTGGACTCTGAATTCCTCAACTAGATTTTTCATGTTGTCTGCGTATAGGGGGGCGCAGCGCTCATTCGAATCTGACTCACCTTGGTGCCATAAGATGCCGCGAAGTACACCGCCAGCTTCGCGTATCGCTAAGTTGCTGCGCGTTACAGCTCGATCAAACAGCAGAGTGTTGCCAAGGTCTGGGTTATCTGTTTGCGATGGCATCCAGTTTCCGTCCGGGCCGGTAGTGTTGTTGCAAAAAGATGATCCTGCCCAAGCGGCTGGTACGAGTACGATATTCGCTGACGTGTTGTTGAGTGCGCTTTTGGCGAAACTCAGGCCTAGACCGATAAAGGCTTGAGACTTGCCACCTTCCGTGAATTCGTCGAAGGGGATGTGTAATGGATCAAGTGCTTCAACGAGCGTCGGATCTTCAGCATTTACTGCTTCTGACGTATAGTCAGAATCGATCACAAATACGTCACTGTCACGATTTTCCGAGACATTGAGCTGCAAAATCCGAGGATTTGGCTCATCGGCACCACCAACGAAGGATTCACGCGTATCGTCGCCGCTAAATCCAACCATGTTGCTCTGACCCACCAAAAGGTATACGTCGGGCGCTGACGTTGGCTGAACCGACACACTAAACTCGATGCGGTCTGTGCCTGATCCGTCGCTGGCGATGATGATGAAGTCGCGTTGTTGGGCCAATATGGGTTGGTCACTAATCGCTAGTTTGAGTATTGCCTCACTTTCGTCCTCGCTGGGCGTAAGTTGCAAGCGTGAAAAGCTGCTGGTGACGAAGGCGACGTCGGCATCGCTCTGTCCTCTGATATCAAGCGTGACAGGGTTACTGTGCCCGTTGCTACGTTCTAGGCTCAAAGGTATGCGTAGGCCTACCTGGTCGCCTTCTATCAGCACTAGGCCAGGGCCTGCAGAACGTAGGATTCTAAAATCTACCTCAGCTTCAACGGGTGGGGTCGTGCCCACGGTGCCGCCCGTAACCACTGCGTCGTCTGCGCCGCCGCCACACGCAGCGAGCGTGGACACTAACAGCGCTAGGCCAAATTTGGAGGCGAGTGTTCTGGAAATACGAAGTTTGGAAAATAGTCGAGTCACTTAATTTATTCGTCCAATTAACAGTGCCGAAATATTAACGGCCATGCCGATTGCTTTGAGTGAAGCGGTTGGCGAGTTGAAATACCGAGATGTGAAGTAGTCTGATTTATAGTGCATAAACAATCTAAAATCTCTTCAAATCCTGTGAAGTCGCGTCACGGTAATGTTGAAATAAGTGCCTCGTAGTACCTGACACCCATTTCACGCAACGCTTCTGAACCAAAGTGAATGCAAGAACCGACCCCACAAGGATAGACGCGTGGAATAAGATCGTCAGAATTTACGTGGTTTGCATGATTTATTTGCTCACCAACGGTGCGATGTGCCGCATCGACCAACAGTTTTGTAGGTGAAAACGGAAGTTGTCCGTCGCCCATTGACATGGTGCCGACGATAAAAGGGATATCGGCATCTGGGCCTCGAGCTACAGCCCCTCTGGCGTCTTCCTCTATATTACTGCGCATAGAGCGAACCATGTCTTGTAGGTTTTGCGCGTAGGCTGAGGCACATACCTCGCTATTGTTGGAGTCGGCTTCGCCTTGATGCCAGAGAATGCCACGCAGAATTCCACCAGTTTGCTCCAGTGCCAGATTGGTTCTAGCAATAGCGCGATCATGCAATAAAGTACCGCTAAATGCGACATTCGTTTGTGGGGTCGCGCTCCAGCCCACGCCTGGTAGTAGGTTGGTTTCGCGGCTGCAAAAGCCGGTGTCTGACCAAGCAGCGGGTACCAGAAGTATTTCAGCTGTCGTGTCAGCTAATGCGCGTTTTGCAAATGACAAGCCTAGCCCAATGCGAGTTCCTGTCTTGGTTCCAGCGCTTTCCAGTCCAGTGTGAAGAGGATCTAACGCGAGTGTCACAGGGTTGTTGGTGTCGACTAGGCTGTCAGGGTTGGTAAACGAGGCAATGTTGGGGAAATTGTCGCCGTCGTTGCCAGTTACGTTAAGTTGTTTGATGCGTTCAACGGGCTCGTCAAGGCCACCTCGGCCTGATTGCCTTGCATCATCTTCACTATTGCCAACCATATTGCTCTGCCCGATGAGCAGGTAAACATCAGGGGCGCTGGTGGGTGTTACACGCAAAGTCAGAACCTGTGCGAATATCTCTCCGTCAGCGTCAATAGCACTCACTTGAATACTGCGTTCGTGAGTCTGGATGGGTCTGGGGCCGAGATCTATAGAAAGTTGTAACTGTGTTTGTTGTTCATCTACGCTGATGACGCTGTCGTTGTATCGCCGACCGAGTCCTTCGTTGTCTACTGCAGTTACACCAGATACAAACAGATTGATGTCGCTCTGGTGTTCTTCAGATCTAGTTATTGTGATGGGGAACTGTGCGAAACCTGCACCTTCCACTACTGTAAACTCAGTAGTGTCGAAAATTAACTCAAACTGACTAGAAGGGATGGTGCCTGCGGACGGCACCTCGGTTACTCTATCGTCAGGGGCGTTTTGATTTGCACCATCGTCCTGGCCTTGACTGCCATCTTGGCTTGGCACTTGTGAGCCTGTTTGAGGAGTCTGTTGAAGATCACTTGAGCAACCAGCAACAAGTGCACCTACAAGAAAAAGGACGCTGATGGTTCGGATTTTTAGAAAGACAAGTTTCATGGTTGTTATATAAGAGCGCCGGATTCATATTCAGTTCGTCGCGAGTCTAGCAGAGCACCGCCCTGCGTTCTGTAACAAGTTATCGAACTTACCTAAGTGCAATTGAGTTTTGTGAGGCAATAGTCCCTAGTTTTCATACCTGTGAAAGCTATTGATGTGTAGCGTTTGGATCAGTTTTTCCACAGTGTCATGTTAATATCTTCCAAAAACAGTGACATGTTTCGCGATTCTTCGCGCTTCTCGGACAATCCATATACGTATGCCGCAATTTTTTCGCCTGATATTGACTCTGGCTTGCCTTTGGTTTTTGCTGTCAGGATACTTCAAGGCACAGTTTTTAATTCTCGGTGTCATCTGTGTTGTGCTCGTGGTTGTTTTAGCCTACCGAATGCGATTAGTAGAACATCGCGGACAGTTGATTTACTTTAGCTTCTCGCAGATTCTGGCTTATTGGACATGGCTGTTGTGGCAGATCGTCCTAAGTAATATAGATGTGACTCGCCGTGTTTGGGGCCGTGAGCTGAATATCAAACCAGCGTTGCAAGTGGTCAGTGTCTCGCCTGACACGGAGATGGGTCGAGTAATCTACGCAAATTCGATAACTCTCACGCCTGGCACAACGGCTATTAACTTCACGCCTGAGGATCATATTCTTGTGCATGCGTTGCATGAGGATAGCTTGGCTGAGTTGGAGGCTGGTGAAATGGCAAGCCGTATTCGAGCTTTCGAATCCCACTTACGCAAAAAATCTGGGAGTTACTAGGATGTTTGTTGCTGCAACTATTGCGTTGTTGATTACGATGGCGCTGACGCTCTGGCGTGCCCTTGTTGGCCCTACGCAATTCGATCGCTTGTTAGCGGTCAATTCGTTTGGTACAAAAACCGTTTTGCTGATAGCCGTTTATGGGTTTTTAACAGGCAGGCCTGACTTTCTGGATATTGCGCTCGTCTACGCACTGATTAATTTCTTGGGCACTATCGCCGTATTGAAGTTTTTCGAGCAGGACGATTTGGGTAGTGGACAATATCAGGAGGATGATTACTGATGATTGATCTACTGATATTGCTCGTTAGCTGGGCGTTAATGATTGTGGGTTGCGTCTTTGTTGTCTCAGGCGCTGTGGCGTTGGTACGCATGCCAGATCTTTACACGCGGTTGCACGGCGCTAGCTTAACGGATACTGGAGGCACTCTGGTTATAGGGCTCGCGCTGATCATTCAAGCTTTGTTTGTGTTTGATAACTCAATGGCCGCCGTAAAGATGGGGTTGATTCTGTTATTTACGCTTTTTACCTCTCCTACGGCCTCTCACGCTTTAGCAAAAACGGCGTTGTTATGTGGGCAAGTACCCCTTGACGCAAAAGGCAATCCTTTGCTTGATGGGCCAGAGCAGGCAAGTTTGCTAGCTCGTTCGCGTCCTGCGGATTATCGTCACGGTCAAGATAAAGAGCGTATTGCTCAGCAGATACAAGCCTTGGACAATCGTGGTGGAGATGAATCCTGATGGAAGCTACCGTAGCTAATGTTTTATTGACATTTCTAGCTGTAACAGCCGTTGGCATCATCATGTTGCGTGATCTGTTGGCTGCAGTCATTTTACTGGGAGCGTATAGCCTCATCGCTGCGGGTGCATTCGTTGTTATGGATGCAGTGGATGTAGCCTTTACTGAAGCCGCAGTAGGTTCTGGAATTTCGACTATCTTGTTTTTGGGCGCGCTATCGTTTACACGACACGATCAAAAGCCGCGCCCTAACCATAGTTGGATGGCGCTGTTTTTAGCTGTGGCTGCAGGTGGACTACTGATCTATGGCACTCTTGATATGCCTTACTATGGCAGCGCAACCTCTGCTGCTCAGACAAACCCTGGATTGGCAGTTCGCTTTCTGGAGGAATCAGGCAGCGAAGTAGGCCCGCCCAATATCGTCACATCGGTGTTAGCCAGTTACCGAGGCTACGACACCTTAGGCGAAACGATGGTTGTATTCGCAGCGGGCATCGCGGTGTTGAGTATATTGGGGTTAAAACGACGTCGTCCTGGTGAGAACGCACCGCTTGACGCACCCGGTGACAAGACTACAACTTTAGTAGTGAATTCATCTGCCGATGACGGTTCAATAGCCTCTCCTAATGAGATGAAGCGCTATCCAAGGCAACGCCATCGTGTCTTGCAAGTGGTGACAAAACTTGTCATACCCTTTGTATTGATGTTTGGACTTTATGTCCAGTTTCACGGTGACTATGGTCCGGGTGGTGGCTTTCAGGCTGGGGTGATCTTTGCCTCGGGTTTTATCTTATACGGGCTTATCTTCGGACTGCAGAAAACCCGCGCGATCATGCCACCTTCGGCATTGCGCATTTTAATGTGCCTTGGGCTCTTGTTGTACTGCGGCACAGGTCTCCTAACGATGGTGCTTGGCGGTAACTTACTCGATTACAACGTGCTTGCACACGATGCTCTGCACGGTCAACACTGGGGAATCTTTACGGTTGAACTGGGAGTGGGTATCACAGTTACGGGCGTGATGATCAGCTTGTTCTATAACTTTGCCAGCAAGCGGTCTTTGTAATGGAAAAAATTGCCGGTTTATACAGCTACTGGATTGTAGTTGTGCTCATGATGGCAGGTCTGTACATCATGATTGCTCGCTACAATCTGACAAAGAAAATCATCGGGCTGGGTTTGTTCCAAACATCTATTTTTTATCTCTATATCACTATGGGTAAGGTTGCAGGTGGTACTGCACCCATTTTGATTGATGGCGAACAACCTGTGTACTCTAATCCCGTACCACACGTGTTAATTCTTACAGCTATTGTTGTTGGTGTGGCGACTAGCGCTGTAGCGCTTGCGCTGATCGTGCGCATATACGAAGAATATGGCACCGTGGAAGAAGATGAAATCAAAGCTATTGAAGCTGCGGAGCCTGAAGCGTAGATGAATGTACAAATCCCAGCTCTGCTAATACTGGTTCCCTTTACGGCGGCTCCACTTTGTGTTTTGTTCAGGCATGCTGTAGCCAGTTGGGTAATTGCTTTTTGTGCCAATTTCTTTAGTTTTTTTGCAGCCTGTGTTGTGCTTTCACATGTTCGTAGCGAAGGCGTTATTCGTTACAAAGTAGGTGGTTGGATGGCTCCCGCCGGTATTGAATATTACATCGATACGCTCAATGCCGCTGTACTTGTGTTGGTTTCGGGCATTAGTTTAATCGTGCTTGTTTACTCTTATCACACAACCAAAAAAGAAGTCTCTCTGTCGAAGCACCACTTGTTCTATGCAGCTTGGCTGATGTGTCTGACTGGTTTGATGGGAATCGCCATTACAGGTGATGCGTTTAACGTGTTTGTATTTCTTGAAGTATCATCTCTTGCCACATATATGCTGATTTCGTTTGGTAAAGATAGGAGGGCACTAACAGCAACTTTCAGATACCTGATCATGGGCAGTGTAGGTGCATCATTCATCTTGATAGGCATTGGATTCTTGTACGCTGCAACCGGCACACTCAACATGATTGACTTGGCCGAGCGCATTCCTGATAGCGAATCGCAACGTGCCGTGCTGGTAGCTTTCAGCTTTATCTGTATAGGTGTGATGATAAAGGCTGCTATTTTTCCATTGCATGCTTGGTTACCCAATGCTTATACCTATGCTCCTACAGCGGTTACCGCTTTTCTGTCGGGAACTGCCACCAAGGTTTCGTTGTATGTGTTGTTGCGATTTTTCTTCAGCATATTCGGATTTGAATTCAGCTTTGGCCAAATGCTACTCACTGGCGTTCTGTTGCCGGCGGCTATAGTTGGCTTTTTATTGATGTCGCTGGTTGCTGTGTTTCAAACAGATCTACGTCGTATGTTGGCATATTCCAGTGTTGCGCAGCTGGGTTATATCGTTGCAGGTATTGCATTGGCGAGTCAGGCTGGTCTTACCGCGGGCATCGTACATATCGTTAACCACGCCTTAGTGAAATCTGCCTTATTCATGTCAGTGGGCTGCATCATCTATCAAATTGGCCACGCCCATCGCCCATCGTTTGATAATCTGTTCAAGCGTATGCCATTCACCTGTATCGCTTTCATCATTTCAGGTTTTGGACTGATTGGAGTTCCGCTAACAGTGGGGTTCATCAGTAAATTTGCCTTAATTGAGGCATCCTTAGAGCAAAATTACTGGTGGCTTGCTGTGCTTATTCTTGTGAGTTCGTTGATGGCATTGGTCTATGTTGCACGCGTAGCAGAGGTGATGCTCTTCAGAAAATCCCGTCAGGAAACACCAGAGTCTTCAGGAATGTCAGAGGCACCGATGAGCATGCTTGTGCCGATGTACCTGTTAATTGCCATCGGACTGTATTTCGGCATAAATGGGAGTGCAACCTTGTCATTGGCAGGAGAAGCTGCCAGCCAATTACTCAGTGGATTTACCATGGAGCTGAGTCAACAATGAATCCTCTCTGGACATTAGTACCGCCACTTGCGGTTATTCCTTTCATTCTGTTTTTTGGCGAAAAGCGAAGAAACTTAAGAGAGGGTTCTATTATTTTGGCAGGCTTAGCTCTGCTGCTAATCAATAATCTGATCTACAACGATCTGATGGCTGGAGGCATGCCACAAAGCGGTGAATTTGCGCTAATGGCTGACTACTCTCTCAAACTATCCGCTGAGCCCATGGGCGTGATCTTCGGATTGCTGGCCAGTTTTCTCTGGGTGGTTACCACCGTGTACAGCATCGGCTATATGCGTGGTCATAGCGAAATTAATCAAACACGTTTTTACACGTGCTTTGCGCTAGCGCTGGCAGCAGTTATGGGAGCAGCTTATGCTGATAACTTACTGACACTTTTTGTAGCGTACGAAGTCATCACCATTAGTACCTTTCCTCTGGTGACGCATGTTGGGGGTGAGGCTGCAAGAAAAGCGGGTAGGGTCTACCTGGGTATTTTGATGACTACCTCTATAGCCTTCTTGTTACCTGCAATTATCTGGACAGCTAGCGTGTCGGGCACGATGGATTTTGTTCCAGGTGGTGTGCTCAAAGATGCTGGGTTGAGCAACGGTGCATTGGCATTTATGCTGGCGCTGTTTGTTTTTGGCATTGCCAAGTCAGGTCTCATGCCATTTCATCGCTGGCTGCCAGCGGCAATGGTTGCGCCCACCCCAGTCAGTGCTTTGCTGCACGCGGTTGCGGTTGTGAAGACAGGCGTTTTCAGTTTACTGAAAATCGTCACGTACACCTTTGGAATCGATGTGATCAGTATCAGCGGTGCTGCCTACTGGTTGTTACCTGTCGCAGGCTTTACTATCGTCGTGGCGAGTTTTGTAGCATTTACTAAAGACAACCTAAAAGCGCGTTTAGCGTATTCCACTATCGGACAGCTTGCCTACATTGTTCTGGCAGCTTTGCTCGCCACGGTTATGTCGGTCAGTGGTGGGGTGTTGCATATCGTTATGCACGCATTCGGTAAAATCACCTTATTCTTCTGTGCTGGGGCGATTCTGGTTGCGCTTCATAAAAGCGAAATTTCAAAGCTCGATGGCATCGGTCGTCGCATGCCTATCACGATGGGCGCATTTTTTATAGGATCGTTGTCCATCATTGGGCTACCTCCAGCAGGGGGGGCATGGAGTAAATTACTCATTGCCGGCGGCTCGTTCGATTCTGGAACCATCATCTGGGCAATGATTTTGATGTTTAGTACTTTATTGAACATCGCGTATTTGCTGCCGATTTCAGTACGAGCTTTCCTTAAGCCCGACCCAACCTTGGCAGCAGGTGAACGCGCTACGATGACTGAAGCTCCGTTTGCCTGTTTATGGGCCATTGTTCTGACAGCTACGGCCAGTATTTGCTTGTTTCTCTATCCTGCACCGTTAATGACACTGATTGGGATGATCCAATGGCGATGAATGATTCCAAAGACGACGTTGCGCCACTGGCTAAGCATTTCCTTTGGGTTGATACTCGCTCGGGTCTTAATCGACTAATCATGGGTTTGATTGTTTTGTGCATCATTTTGTTTGCCATAGACTTCGTCCATCATCGGCATACCAAAGTGCCGGGTGAAGAATTTTACGGTTTCCATGCCATTGCGGGCTTTTTGTCGTTCACGGTTATCGTGCTAGGTGCACGAGCGCTTCGATTGCTAATCCGCCGTGATGAAAGTTACTACGGCTCTGGCAGTGTGGATTCGGAAGACTATCCTGAAGCAGGTACCTCACGTGTACAACACAAAGACTGGTCGGGTGATTCGGTTCAAGATCTTAAAGCACAAATGCTAGGCAAGAGCGGTGAATCATCATGAGTACCTTGATAGCACCCCCGTTCATCTATTTGTTTGCCGCACTTTTGTGCCCATTGCTTGGGCCAAGATGGAGAGCTCTGCTACTTCTGGGCACCCCTATTGTGGGCTTGGCCGTGATTCTGAGCTTTGGGATGGGGAACCATGCTGTAGTGTCGGTGTTAGGTTTCGATCTGACATTCTTACGAATCGACAAGCTGTCGTTTATCTTCAGCATCATATTCTCCATAGCAGCATTCCTATCTGGTTTGTACGCGTGGCATGTTCGTGACACCGTCCAACAAATAGCCACGCTGGCCTATGCCGGTTCTGCCATCGGTGGCGTCTTTGCCGGCGACCTGATCACCTTATTTCTTTGGTGGGAAGGAACAGCAGTTGCATCAGTATTTCTAATCTGGGCAAGACGCACTCCCGCAGCCTACAGCACTGGAATGCGTTACTTGATCGTTCAGGTGTTGTCAGGTGTTCTGTTATTAGCCGGTCTCTTGGTTCATTATCACGACACAGGATCAATAGCCTTTGAACACTTGGGCTTGGTGAGTACGGGTACTTTCCTTATCTTTTTGTCGTTTGGCATCAAGTGCGCCTTCCCATTAATGCATAACTGGCTTCAAGACGCCTATCCAGCCGCCACTATTACAGGCACAGTGGTGCTATCAGCATTCACTACGAAAATGGCGGTTTACGCTTTAGCTCGTGGCTATGCCGGAACCGAGGTTCTTATTTATATCGGTGCGATCATGACGCTGTTTCCGATCTTCTTCGCAGAGATTGAAAATGACTTGCGCCGCGTGCTAGCGTACAGTCTGAATAATCAACTGGGTTTTATGGTGGTGGGTGTTGGGATAGGCACAGAGCTATCACTTAACGGAACCGCTGCACATGCGTTCTGCCACATCCTATACAAATCCTTATTGTTCATGAGTGTGGGGGCTGTGCTCTACCGTACGGGTACGTCCAAAGCATCCGAGTTGGGAGGGCTATACAAAAGTATGCCCGTCACCATGGTGTGTTGCCTGATAGGGGCAGCGTCCATCTCTGCTTTCCCACTATTCAGTGGCTTTGTTTCAAAGTCGTTAATACTCGATGCTTCAGCCAGCAATGGCTACTATCTGGTCTGGTTAGCGTTGTTGATAGCGTCGGCTGGCGTGTTGAGCCACTCAGGAATAAAAATTCCTTACTTCACATTCTTTGCGCACGATAGTGGAAAACGTCCAGCTGAGGCGCCAATACACATGCGTATCGCCATGATCATTACGGCTACTGCGTGCGTAGTGATCGGTGTGTTTCCAGGTTTGTTGTATTCGCTTCTACCTTTTGAGACAGACTACCAACCGTATACCTTTGACCATGTATTGGTGCAAATGCAATTGCTGATATTCGCATTGCTCGCGTTCCTCTTCCTGATGAAAACGGGTGTGCACCCTCCGGAAGTCAGAGCCACTAATATCGACAGTGATGTCATCTACCGAAAAGCAATACCTTCTATACTGCCAGTATTAGTGTCAGGCATCGTCGCCTTAAATGCATCATCACGACGGCTAGCAATGTCTGCGGTGTCAGCTATGGGTGATTCTTTAGAAAAAGTCGCTAAACCAAGTTCGCCGCTTGCGCGTGGTTGGAGTGTTGCCAGTATGATGTTTGTTGTGGTTCTGCTGATGGTTGCCGTGTTTGTGGCGAATTTGTTGTGATGTTTGCCAAACTGGAAGCGCCATAAAGTGAATATCAACGTTCGAGCTGCAAAAGAGTCAGATGCTGCTGCCTTTCTCGACCTATGGGATGCCTTGGATTCTGAAACTGAATTCATGCTCTATGAGCCTGACGAGCGGCAAGCGAGTCTGGAAACTCAACAGTCAAACCTAGCTAACGCAGAAAGTTCTGATAACGTACAAATCTTCGTTCTCGAAGATGTTGATACAGACCTGCTGGCGGGATTTTGTGCAGGTAGAAGATCCAGTAACTTACGCGACAAGCATTCGCTTCATATGGTTGCTGGGATTCGGCAAGCTTACACGGGTAAAACCTGGGGCTACACGCTCCTGAAAGAGCTGGAAAGTTGGGCTCGTGAAAATGACGTGAGTCGCCTTGAACTTAGCGTGATGGTCAACAACACGAAAGCGATAGCGCTTTACGAAAAGCTTGGGTATAAGTTTGAAGGTACAAAAATTAATGCCGTTAAGCTCAAATCGGGATTCGTCGATGAGCACATTATGGCTAAATTGATTTAGCGCTGTAAAAGTGTCCCACAATTGCTTTCAGAGGATGCATGTGTATTCTGAAGCTGAGCGATTACTACTTACCTGCCTGCACTCAAAGTGGGTTGCATGAATAAAGCCTGTAGTCAATAACATCACGGCTATATGGCGGTTTAGAGATCTACTTCTCGATAGATGACAGCGCCTACGTTATGCCCTACGTGCTTTTGAGAAAACTTTCACAAAAAGCCAAGTTCGCACATTGACATGGGATTAATACCCGCGTTTTCAGCTTTGTAATTTATCTATCGTTGGTAGGGTAGGCACATACAAACTAATGAAGCGGATTAAGTCTATGAGATCTTACATAACCTTGTTAGCCATTGCTTTCCTTCAAGTCGGATCTAGTGATTCGAATGATGGAGTGTCTATTTTATTTTCAGATGTCACCATGACTGGAGAATGAGTTTTTGGAAGCGTATTTTACGAGATCATGTGACGAGAACATTGGGTTCATGAGCAGTGAGAATTGCGATGCTTTGTCTAGGTAGCCGTTTATGACTACTTGCCGCCGCACCGCCCTCCAACTTGTTGAGGCTCTAGCTTCTCAACGACTCACAAGCAGCTGCAAGCTTTGTTATACCCGCCCAGTCTGCAGCGTCTACCATCGCCTTTGGAGCAACCCAACTGCCGCCTACGCACAGTACTGGGTCTAGCGATAAATAGTCTTTCGCGTTGTTAGCATTGATGCCGCCAGTAGGGCAGAACACAGTGTCGACAAATGGACCGGCAAAGCCTTTTAATAGAGATGGGCCACCGGCTTGAGCTGCTGGGAAGAATTTAAGTTCTGTAAATCCTTCGTCACGAGCACGCATGATATCGGCTGGTGTCATGATGCCGGGCAGTAATGGCATGTTAATGGAGTTGGCCGCTCTACCCAGTTCTGGAGTAAATCCTGGGCTGACTGCAAATGTGGCTCCTTGGTCTTGAGCGCGTTTGAGATCGTCGCCGTCCAATGCAGTACCTACACCGACAATAGCGCCTTCCACATCGCTCATAGCGCGCATAGCGTCTAGTGCTTGTGGCGTACGAAGTGTAACTTCAAGAACGCGTAAGCCACCCGCTACTAGCGCTTCAGCCAATGGCTTTGCCTTGGCAACGTCGTCTATTACAAGCACCGGGATTACGGGTGCCACTAGCATTAGCTCTCTTACATTCATGGGAATGTCCTGATAATGGGTTAGTAAACTCTAGAAAAAAAGGCTAGGGTTAAGTTAGTCTTCGAACATGCTCACTGCACCGAGCTCAGCACTACTGACGTTCTTACGGAATGAGCTGAATAGCTCGCGTCCCATATTGATTGTCTTTCGGCTGAGGTCAGGGTGAGCAGGTTGGCGTGCTTGCCATTCTGCTTCATCAACCAAAGCATCGAGTTTGCCGGTGTTTGAATCAAGACGAATCATGTCGCCGTCCAGAACTTTATGTAGTGGACCATCGAGTAAGCACTCTGGAGATACATGAATAGCGGCTGGTACTTTACCTGACGCACCTGACATTCGGCCATCAGTGACAAGGGCGACCTTGAAGCCTCTATCGAGCAATACGCCGAGAACTGGCGTCATTTTATGGAGCTCTGGCATGCCGTTTGCGCGAGGCCCTTGGTAGGCAACAACAGCGATAAAATCTTCATTGATTTCATCATTCTCAAAGGCAATACGCAGCGCATCTTGAGAATAGAAGACCTTAGCCGGTGCTTCGACCACTCGATGCTCTGGCTTGATGGCTGACGTTTTTATAACAGCACGTCCTAAATTGCCAGCCATTAAGCGTAAGCCGCCATCTTCATGAAACGGCTTGGAAACTTTACTCACTATAGAATCATCTAGTGACACAGTGGGCCCCTCACGCCACTTTAATGCTTCGTTGTCTAACCAAGGCTCTTGCGTGTACTGGTACAGGCCTGTGTTGCCGCCAACCGTTCTTACATCTTCATGCATGAGTCCGGCATCGAGTAGTTCGCGGATAACAAGTGCCATACCGCCAGCGGCATGGAACTGGTTTACGTCTGCTTGGCCACTAGGATAAACATGCGTTAGCAATGGTATGACTTTATTAAGCTCATCGAAGTCGTCCCAGTTAATGTTAATACCCGCCGTGCGTGCAATAGCAACTAGGTGCATCGTGTGATTAGTTGACCCGCCGGTAGCGAGGAGCCCGATAATGGCATTAACGATAGACTTTTCATCTATTAGCTTACCAATGGGTGTGTATTCGTTGCCACGTTTAGTAATAGCCAGTGCGCGCTGTGCGGCTGCGGTTGTTAGTGCGGTGCGAAGCTCTGTTCCCGGATTAATAAATGCAGCTCCGGGCATGTGCAAACCCATCACTTCCATCATCATCTGATTGCTGTTCGCGGTGCCGTAGAAGGTGCAGGTGCCTGGCCCGTGGTACGAAGCACTTTCTGATGCCAGTAAGTCTGCACGAGTAGCTTTGCCTTCAGCGAACAGTTGTCGTGTGCGGGCTTTTTCTTTGTTGGGAATGCCAGTGGTCATTGGCCCAGCGGGTATGAATACTGAGGGAAGGTGGCCAAAGGACAGAGCGCCCATCAGTAGGCCTGGAACAATTTTATCGCAAACCCCAAGGTAGACGGCTGCGTCGAACACATCGTGCGATAGCGCGATAGCTGTTGACATGGCAATGACGTCTCGGCTGAACAGAGATAGCTCCATGCCGAGTTGTCCCTGCGTGACCCCGTCGCACATGGCCGGCGTGCCGCCTGCGACTTGGGCCGTAGCGCCTACAGCTCGAGCTGCATCGCGCAGAATTTCAGGTGCGCGCTCATAAGGTTGATGGGCAGACAGCATGTCGTTATAGGAGGTAACAATGCCTAGATTCGGTGTTTTTTCCGCATGCAGGGTGAGTTTGTCATTAGCTGGGGCAGCCGCATAGGCGTGTGCCAGATTGGTGCAGCCCATGATGGAACGACTGGATGGTGCTGCAGCTAACGCATCAATGCGTTTTACGTAGTCCGAACGTGTTGTACTACTGCGTTCGATGATGCGGTTGGTAACGTCTTCAACTGTAGTATTAAGTTGTGCCATCAAGATGAATAACTCTTTGTAATCTGACTACCTTATTATGCCATAACGGCATGTAAATCGTCGCACGAGTGCTGCCACTTTGCGATAAAACAGTTAAGCTGCGTCTTGATTTAGTCCTTCCATTTATTTTGTAATAAAACTACACAATGAATTTGATTTCAAACGAAACCCTTCAGCCCTTTGATTTTGTGCTGTTCGGTGGCACGGGTGATCTGGCAATCCGTAAACTCATACCCGCTTTGTATTTCCGGCACTGTGAGGGCCAATTGCCCGACGATGGCCAGATAATCAGCATCGGGCGTACTGGCTATGGCACGAGTGAGTACCGGCAAATGCTCGATGACAAGGTTCGCGAGCACATTGAAGATAAAGAATTCGACGCGCAAAGCTGGCAGGAATTCCTTGAGCGCGTGCATTACTGTTCCATCGATGTCACCAGTGTGGCAAGCTACGCCCCTCTAGCGGAGCTTCTTAAAGGACGTGATGATCATGTGCGCGTTTTCTATCTGTCAGTGGCTCCTGATCTGTTTAACGCTGTCACTCATGGTGTGCACGCTTCAGGGTTGATTACAGAGAACAGTCGGGTCACGTTAGAGAAGCCGCTGGGTCGAGATCAGGCCACTGCTGAACAGATAAACGACAACCTAGCGGCTGTTTTTAAAGAGAGTCAAATTTACCGTATTGATCATTACCTTGGAAAGGAGACTGTGCAGAATCTGTTGGCGCTGCGCTTTGGCAATGCCCTTTTTGAACCTTTATGGCGTAACGATCGCATCAACGACGTGCAGATAACTATTGCCGAGTCACTGGGTGTAGAAGGTCGTGGCGCATTCTACGACGAGACGGGCGCACTGCGTGACATGGTGCAGAATCATTTGTTGCAGCTACTCGTTATCATTGCAATGGAGCCCCCCGCGAGTATCGATCCAGATGCTGTGCGAGATGAAAAAATCAAAGTGCTCAGAGCACTTAAACCACTTGTAGGTATTGACGCTATTGAGAACTCGGTGCGTGGCCAATACAAGGCTGGTGCCTACAGTAGTGGTCCGGTTCCAGGTTACCTAGATGACAAAGATGTTGCCGATGAGAGCAACACCGAAACCTTCGTTGCACTGAAGGCTGAGATCGGCTCGTGGCGCTGGGAAGGTGTCCCATTTTATTTGCGCACCGGTAAACGGATGGAGAGTAAGACAACAGAGATTGTCATCAATTTTAAAAAGGTACCGCATTCAATTTTCGATACAGCGGATGGCTTCAATACGCCCAACCAACTTATCATCAGGCTGCAGCCGCAAGAAAGCATCCGTATGAGAATTTACGTGAAGGCGTGGGGTGATGACATACAACTTCAACCCGTATACCTGAATCTTGACTTCAACGATGTCTTTCAAAAGCGCAAGCTGATTGCCTACGAGCGCTTGTTGCTCGACGTGATTCGTGGCAACCCAACGTTGTTTATGAGGCGCGATGAAGTCGCCGCGGCGTGGGCTTGGATAGATCCTATACGTGCAGCTTGGGAGCAATACCAATATCCAACCAGAGGATATACGGCGGGTACATGGGGCCCTAGCGCTGCTAATGCACTGATCAGTAAAGATGGCTTACGTTGGAATGAGGACTGAAAACATGGATACAAGTAAAGCAAAGCAATTCTGTGAAGCTTCAGGCATCGCTTGGTTTGAAGCCTCAGATGCTCAACAGTTAGCTAGCCAATTGGCAGTTAGCATCATTTCAGCACTTCAACACGATTTGGAAACCAAAGGCGTTGCATCTTTGGTTGTCTCCGGTGGCAGTACGCCAGCTCCCGTGTTCAAGTGTTTATCGGTTGTCGATATCGACTGGTCAAAAGTGACGGTGACTTTAGCCGACGAGCGCTGGGTGCCGCCAGGCCATGCAGATAGTAACGAGTCGCTAGTAAAAGACACATTGCTGGTAAACAAGGCGGCTACAGCTAAGTTTGTGTCCTTGTATAGAGCCGACATGACGCCAGAGCAAGCGATAAGCCACGTGGCTGCTGATGTACTGGCTATGGCTCAACCCTTTAGTGCAACCATATTAGGTATGGGTGGTGATGGACACACAGCCTCTCTGTTTCCCGATGCGCCAGCCGCTCAATTGGCGAATGCTATGGCGTTAGATAATACGACCACTATCGCTGTATTGGCGCCGCCGAGTGTGAATCAACTACGCATCAGTCTCACGCGTGCTGCACTGCTGAATTCTAAGAAGCGCTTTTTACACATTACTGGCGAGGGCAAGCGTGATGTGCTTGCGAATGCATTGCTCGAGTGCACTACCAACAATAGCGCGGCTAATGATGACACCACGTTACAGCCATATGCCGCGGGTATGAAACCCATCGTGGGTTTGCTAACAAGTGAGCCGAAAACGGCAAGTGTTTTCTGGAGCCCTTAGGGCTGTTGCCCTTAGCGCCGTGGATAGAGATAGTTCAGCATGCTTTCTAAAATAAAAGCCGCACGAAGTGGTTTGCGCAAATCAGAACAGAAGGTCGCTGATGCGGTGATCGATGATCCCGATGAAGCGGTGCAGTCTTCTATCCATGCCATAGCTACTCGGGCGAAGGTTAGTGAGCCGACAGTTATTCGATTTTGTCGTGCGCTCGATTGTGTTGGTTTTCAACAATTTAAGCTTAAGCTGGCTCAAGATCTTGCTAGGCGTGGTACGTTTTTCTACCAAGACGTCACTGCTCAAGATACCAGCAAGCAATTAGCGTCGAAGTTGCTTGATGGCGCTATTGCTTCGCTGGTGCAAATCCGTGATCAGATAAATGAAGAGTCTCTGGATAGGGCGATTGCTTTGTACGAGGCCTGCAGTCGTGTCGAGCTTTACGGTTCTGGTGGCTCTGCTGTTGTGGCCGAAGACGCCCAGTTAAAGTTTTTCAGGTTGGGCAAGCCTGCTATTGCTTATTCAGATCCACATATTCAACATGCGGCTGCCGCCTTGCTTGATCGCGATGCCTTAGTAATCGCAGTGTCTCATTCTGGCCGAAGTAGCGACATTCTCAAGACAGTGGAGATAGCGCGCGCCGCCAGAGCCAAAGTTATTTCGGTAACAGCCACTCGCTCACCATTGGCTCAATGCAGTGATGTCGCGCTGACTGTGGACGTTAACGAGGACAGCGATATTTTCTCACCTGTCAAATCGCGATTAGGTCAAATGGTGGTACTGGATGTACTGGCAGTAGGTGTAGCTGTTCGCGGCGGGGATCATATGCTCGAGCAGCTAGCGAGGGCGCGCCGCGCTATCGACTTTAAATTCGTTTAGAGGTGTTCTAGTTAGCAGTAATTTCGCCAAACGCCGAAACAGTCGTCGGATTTACCAGGACGCGAGCTCGTGTGTAGACCTGATCCTGATCGACTCGGAATATGGCGGCACCATCCTCATTGACGTCCACGCTTAATGGATCGCTAAATGCTGAATCAGCAGAAATCTGGATTTCATATCCGGCTGCGTCTTCTGGTGGATCCACTACAGTGACAACAAAGCCACCGCCGTCTCGTGCAATGTCTGTCTTGACAGGCTCAACTGAGGGGTCAATGTCTGCCAATGTGATTCTCGTTTTGGAACGAAAGCCCAACAAGCCAATAGCGTCGATTGCGCGCACACTTAGAAAATAATCACCTGACTCAAGCGATTGGTTTAAGGATTGTTGAAGATCGAATGCGGGCTCATTCCCAGAGATGCTGAACGTGGTGAGCGTCTGTTGACCAGCTTCGTCGTTGGATACAGTGGCTTCATAAGCTGATGAGCCTGTAATTTCCCACCAGGCAAGCGTGTCACCGATAGCGAGTCTAGCTGGGATACGCTTGAACACCGGAGGCGGGCTAAGTTCCACGGGGTCACCAGCAGCTGAGCCCGTGGCCACAGCGACGCCGAATCCGGTATCAAGATCGGTATTCTCGCCTTGCGCCTCAACAGCAACACCGCCCTCGGTTACGCCGATTAACAGCTTATCGTTTGCCGAAATATCGAAGATGGTGCCTCGAACTGCCGCCGATGCGTACGGCGTGTTGATTTTAAATTCCAACGGCTGTTGATCGCGAGCGTTGATGTCAGCAGTGACTCTGCCAGATTGTGTGTCTATTTCGATGCGGCATCGATCATCTGCATCTTGGCAGGCTAATTTTGTGAGCATTGCACGCGTATTGGGTTGCAGATTGATTACAGCACCAGAGAAAAAAGCAATACTGACGTACCCGTCTGCTTGTGTGGTGATTAGATCACCAGCAACAATTTTGGAATCTCTTGTGAGTTCTTGGGACTCTAGATTCGTATCGGCATTTCCAGACTGTGCACTGAACACTGATTGACGAGACAGTGAGGCTTCACCTTTGACGAAAACGACTTCTGCAAATTCATCGCTTGCTGGCATTGGTATTGGAATGCGGATAACACTTCCCACAGCCAAATCTTGACCGATTGAGAGGTTGTTTAATTCAGCTAGACCTGGGGCATAGGCTGCTTTGCCCAGTTCTGTTCGCGCGATACTGGCCAGAGTATCTCCCGCTTTAACCAGAACGCCACGTGTGACCATAGAAGACTGCTGAGGGATGTTTGATCCATCGACAGAGGCTGTCTCTGGAACGGCGGTCTCTGTTTGAGCAGAGACGATACCTGTAAGCAGGGCGCACACTGCTAACAGAGTGCACCTTTTGTAACGTACTGATTTAGTGATGATGTCCATAGACTCAAAAGTGTTGAAGTCGTGCTATCTACAGCTTTCAAGCATAACGTGAAAAAAAGTATTGCAACTTTTACTAGGTTGGTAATTCTTTCAATCGAGTAAGTCGCATCATGTTGGTAGTGCCTGTTCGGCCAAATGGCATGCCTGCAGTGATAGCAATGATTTCGCCCATTTCGCCAAATCCTTCTTCTAAGGTGACAGAGATTGCGCTCGGCACCATATCGTCGATACTGTGAACTGCCTCATGTACTACGGCATGAACTCCCCAGACTAACGCAAGACGTCGAGCGGTTTCACGGTTTGGGGTACAGCCGATGACAGGAGCCTCTGGACGCTCACGAGCAGCACGAAAACTGGAAAATCCAGATTCTGTCCAGGTGAAGGTCGCCGCTAAAGCGATAACCGAGGAGACATGACGTAAAGAAGAGCTTATAGCGTCAGCAGCGGTGTCGCCTGGAGTGGGTAAGTTGGCATCGATTGATTTTCTGTAATAAGGGTCTCGTTCTACCTCAACAATGATTCTGCTCATTGCCGTGGCAGCTTCGATAGGAAAACTTCCTGCAGCTGTCTCTGCTGACAGCATAACGGCGTCTGCTCCGTCATAGATAGCAGTGGCTACGTCTGAACTTTCGGCACGTGTAGGCACCGGCGAAAGAATCATTGACTCAAGCATCTGTGTCGCAACGACTACCGGTTTACCTTCTTGTCGTGCACTTCGCAAAATTCGCTTTTGTACAACTGGCACCGTTTCTTGAGGCATTTCAACGCCCAGATCGCCACGGGCTACCATCACACCGTCGCTTTCCTGAACGATTTCGTCGAGGTGTTCAATGGCGCTTGGTTTTTCCAGCTTTGCCATGATTAAGGCCTTGTTACCGACCAGGCCACGCAGCTCTCGCATGTCATCTGGTTTTTGAACGAAAGACATTGCAACCCAATCGACACCCAAAGACAAACCGTAGGTGAGATCCTTGCGATCTTTTTCAGTTAACGGTGAGATAGGCAGAATTAGGTCGGGCACATTGACGCCTTTATTGCTGCTGATTTCGCCGCCCACCATGACCTCGGTTAGCGCTGTGCTATCGGTAAACTCGAGCACTTTGAGGCGAATCTTGCCATCGTTTACCAGCAGGCTAGCGCCTTCGCTAAGCGCTGCGAATATCTCTGGGTGCAGAAGAGGCGCCCTGTTGGCATCTCCAGGTGTGGGGTCTTGGTCTAGCGTAAATTTCTCGCCAACTACCAGCATCTCTTTTCCGTTGGCGAAAGTGCCAACACGTAATTTTGGACCCTGCAAATCCATGAGAATGCCTATTGGCCGCCCACGTTCCATTTCTATGTCACGGATGATGCTGTGCGTTTTGGCGTGGTCATCGTGCGTGCCGTGGCTAAAATTGAGTCTGAAAACGTCAATTCCTGCGTCGAACAGCTTGAGAATAGTTTCTCGGTCGTTGCTTGAGGGACCTAGGGTGCCTATTATTTTGGCGTTGCGTCTTCGTCTCATCTTTGGTTTAGTCAAAACTCACATTACAGATAGTGGTGGATACCGATACAGACGAACACCTACTGACAAAGTGTAGTCCGACTCCCATCATACTTCGTGTAGTTTACCGTAAACGTGGCACGTTAACTCGCAAGCTATGTAAACAGCTGTATCGCTCCTAATTTGGCAACTTTTGTTCACTGAATTCCTGATAATGGTTAAAACGAGATAATGGTTAAAACGAGGCTTTTACCCGTATCAGCTAAGGTATATTCACAGAGTCAACTAACTACGGAGCAAGGTGCATGTCTGCAGATCCAGCCGATATGGGTTTAGCCGCTGAGCCGGCGGCCTCAACGATAAGCGCGTCAACAGATGTGCACAATGCACCTGAACGGCAGGGGCGTAGAGAAAAAGCGGCCTCTGAATTGTCTCGGCTTGTGCCTGCCGGTAGTGTTCTGTGGAGCGAGGAAGAGCTGAGGCCGTATGAGTCTGATGGATTAACGGCAATGAAACAGACACCGTTGTTGGTTGTTTTGCCTGAGAGCGTTGAGCAAGTACAGGCGATTATGCGCTGGGCTAAGCACACGCAAACACCGGTCGTAGCAAGAGGTGCTGGAACGGGTTTGTCAGGCGGAGCGCTGCCACATATTGACGGCATTTTGCTGGGACTTGCGAAATTCAATGCCATCCTTGAGTTAAATGAAAAACAGGGCTTTGCCCGAGTGCAGCCTGGGGTTCGCAATCTGGCCATCTCTGATGCCGCCAGACCCCACGGTCTATATTACGCCCCCGATCCCTCGTCACAAATTGCCTGCACTATTGGCGGTAATGTGGCAGAGAATTCGGGCGGAGTTCATTGCCTAAAATATGGGCTAACAGTTCACAACGTGCTTTCGGCGACGGTTATCACGATGGACGGTGATTTGCTCACCTTGGGCGCCAGTGGGTACGATAACGCTGGGTATGACCTGCTAGCGCTACTTAATGGTTCCGAGGGCATGTTAGCGGTAGTGGTGGAGGTACGAGTCAAGCTCTTGCCAGTGCCGCCGGTCGCCAAGCTGGTTATGGCCGCTTTCGACAGTGTAGAAGCGGCGGGCAATGCGGTGGGTGATGTCATAGCTGCTGGTATTATTCCAGCGGGACTCGAACTGATGGACAATCCTGCCATCGTAGCGGCGGAGGCGTTTGCAAAATGTGGTTATCCCACAGATGCCGCAGCGTTGTTGCTGTGCGAACTTGATGGCATTGAAGAGGAAGTGAACACGCAGGTTGAGGGTGTGTCGCAAGTATTCAAGGCGGCCAACGTGTCTAGTTTGCACATTGCGGCAACAGAGGCCGAGCGGCTATTGCTGTGGAAAGGACGTAAATCGGCGTTTCCTGCGGTTGGTCGATTGGCCCCTGACTACTATTGTATTGATGGCACCATTCCGCGCAAACAGTTATCTCACGTGCTGCAACGAATGGAGCAAATGTCCGCCGAATACAGCCTGCCTATTGCTAACGTATTTCATGCAGGTGATGGCAATTTGCACCCTCTCATCATGTTTGATGCTGGAAAACCCGGTGAGCTGCATCGCACCGAAGAGCTGGGTAGCCGCATCTTGCAATTGTGTGTGGAAGTGGGTGGTACGGTCACCGGAGAACACGGTGTGGGTATGGAGAAGATCAATGAGATGTGCGTTCAGTTCGATGCAAATACATTGACACAGTTTCACAGCGTCAAGAATGCTTTTGACCCTGATGGTTTGCTTAATCCTGGTAAGGCTGTGCCCACCTTGCAGCGCTGTGCAGAGTTCGGCGCTATGCATGTACACCACGGGGAAGTGAAATTCCCTGAACTGGAACGCTTCTGATGGAGGGTACCGACAGTAGTGCTGATCTGATAGATCAGGTTCGACAGGCCATTGATGCCAAAACCCCGGTACGCATTGTTGGGGGTGACAGTAAGGCTGTACTTGGCGAGTCGTGTAGTGATGAAAATGCAGTAGATCTGAACACTCTCAAACATTCGGGAATAATCAGCTATGACGCCACCGAATTGGTAGTGACAGTCAGGGCGGGTACTCGGCTTAGTGAGCTCAATAAAGCATTGAACGATGCAGGGCAGATGATGCCATTTGAGCCGCCAGAGCAGGCCGGTGCGACCATTGGTGGAGTACTTGCGTGTGGCCTGTCCGGACCACGCCGTCCATTTAGTGGATCAGCGCGTGACTATGTTTTGGGCACACGTATTATTAACGGCCAAGCTCAGGATTTATCGTTTGGCGGTGAGGTCATGAAAAACGTTGCAGGTTATGACGTCTCTCGCGTTCAGGTGGGCGCTTGGGGAACGTTGGGTGTGCTACTTGATGTTTCCATGAAAGTGCTACCTGTACCTGAGATGGACCTTACGTTGCGACAACAAACCAAGCAGCATGATCTCAGTGCTTTTTCGTCAATAATGAGGCAACCTGTGCCACTCTCTGGTGCGATGCTCATCGATGATTCTCGCTATCTACGTCTTAGTGGTAGCGAGGCTGCGGTTCGTGCGGCGGCTGCAAGTCTTGGTGGTGACACGTTGGACGGCAATGCAATCTGGAATGAAGTACGGGATCATACGCATTCGTTTTACACCAACGCCTATGCGGCTTGTGCCAACGGGAATAAAACACTGTGGCGCATCTCAGTTGCTGATTGCCAACCACCGTTGGAGCTGAACGGAGATTGGCTGTATGAATGGGCTGGTGGGCAACGCTGGTTATTGACGGAATTACCGGCACATACTGTGTTCAGTGTTGTCGATGCTGCGCAAGGTCATGCCACGCGATACAGCGCTTCTAATGCTAAAGAGCCTTCGTTTCAGCCGATTGAAGGCGGCTTGCAAAAATTGCAGTCACGCCTTCGAGACAGTTTCGATCCGCTGCGCTTGTTCAATCGCGGACGCTATCATCCAGAATTGGACGTCCCTTCATCACCAGCTGTTACAGGCGCCTGACTCATGCAAACAACTATAGCTCCTGAGTTGATCGATGATCCACGAGCCATTGCTGCAGAAGAGGTGCTGCGTAAATGTGTTCACTGTGGATTCTGCTTGGCCACGTGTCCAACATACAACTTGTTGGGTGATGAATTAGACAGCCCGCGCGGCCGTATTTATTTGATGAAACAGGTGGTTGAAGGGCACCAACCAACGCAGGCCACACGTACGCATCTTGATCGTTGCTTGTCGTGTAGGAACTGTGAAACCACCTGTCCATCAGGTGTTGAATATGGACATTTGCTTGATCTGGGGCGTTCTCTGGTTGAAGAGCAGGTACCGCGCACAGGTGTTGACAAGTGGCTGCGTATGGGCATTCTGAGTGTGTTGCCCTATTCAAAACGCGTTACACCTTTAGTCAAGCTAGGGCAGGCTGTGCGCCCTTTATTGCCAAAAGCGCTTGCTGCTAGCGTACCGTTTAAACAGTCTCCCGGGGTTCTGCCAACAACGAAGCACGACAGGCATATGTTAGTGCTTGATGGGTGTGTTCAGCCCTCGATGGCTCCAGCTACTAATGCGAGTGCAGCCAGGGTATTGGATGCGTTGGGTATTCGTCTGCACGGCGCCCCACAATCTGGGTGTTGTGGGGCCGTTCACTACCACTTAAATGAGCAAGAAAAAGCGAAGGATTTTATTCGGCGAAATATTGATGCATGGTGGCCATCCATCGAAGCAGGTACTGAGGCTATTATTGTGACCGCAAGCGGCTGTGGCGTGATGGTCAAGGACTACGCGCATGTGTTGGCTGATGACCCTAAGTACGCAAAAAAGGCGACAAGAGTTAGCGAGCTGGCGCGCGACATTATAGAAGTGTTGGTTGATGTCTTGGGTAAGGAGGACCTGTCTCGATATCATCAGGCGTCTGCGGCGGTGGGTCGAGTTGCCTTTCATGCACCTTGTACCTTGCAACATGGTCAAAAATTACCGCAGGTCACTGAAGGGCTGTTAGTGCGATTTGGTTTTGAATTAACACCGGTGGCTGATGGTCACATTTGTTGTGGTTCGGCCGGTACTTATTCAATTTTCCAACCGACGATAAGTCAGCAGCTCAAAGACAACAAGGTACAAAATCTTCTTGCCGGACAACCGGACATTATCGCCACTGCCAACATTGGCTGTCAGTTACAGATTTCCTCTGGAAGCGGGCAACCCGTTGTCCATTGGATTGAACTGGTAGATAGGGTAGTAACAGCTCAGGTATGATGTCTTAACACTTTCGACAATACGTTTATAACGATGCGCCATTATCATCACATTGATCTAACAACCCAGCAAGTCCGTTCAGAGGAACTCGAGGGGGAGGATATCGTTCGAGCAGGCCGCTATCTCATTGCGAAAACATTCACTGAGCGTAATCTGGGCAAAGTAGATCCGCTCTCGCCTGAAAATCCTCTGATTTTTTCTGCAGGACCTTTTGCCGGTACAAATTTTTCAAATGCAAATCGGGTCAGTGTTGGCTGTAAAAGCCCTCTAACCCTCGGCATCAAGGAGGCAAACGGCGGAGGTACTTTCGCCTTTGCATTGGGGCAATTACAGATTGCTGGGCTGACGTTGGAAGGTGCTTGTGAAAGCTGGACGATGATTCACTTTGCGAAGGGTGGAGAGATTTCTTTTCTTGATGCGAGCGAGTATCTAGGATTAGGAAACTTCGAAGCTGCGGCAAAAATGCATGAGCGCTTCGGCAAAAAGGTTAGTCTGGCGATTTGTGGGCCGGTGGGTGAGTACCAGGGTTTGCTTTCTGGTATCGCTTTTAGTGATGTAGATTTACGTCCGTCGCGTTTAGCTGCCCGCGGTGGTGTGGGCGCCGTCATGGGGTCCAAGAAAGTCAAGGCTATTATTGTTGATCTAGACCGTATGCCGCCCTTGCATGAACGTAAAAAAGTGATGGGTGCTGTGAAGGAATACCGAAAATTGCTCGATGCTGAGCCAGCTATCCAAGCATTTCAGCAAACGGGCACTGCTATGGTCGCCGACTACACGAATCACGTTGGTGGTATTCCCGTAAAGAATTTTTCTGGCGGACAGGCTCAGGATACAGAGCTTGGAAAATTCAAACTCGGTGGCGATTTTCTGCGTGAACAAAACATAGAACGTGGCGGTATTCAAACCCATGCGTGTATGCCGGGTTGCATTATCCAATGTAGTAACGTTTACGCCGATGCTGATGGCAATGAGGTCGTCTCTCCCATTGAGTATGAAACTATTGGCTTGCTGGGCACCAATTGTGGTCTGGATGATCCCGACGATCTGGCGGCGCTAAATTATCAGGCAAATGATCTGGGTATCGATACTATTGAGCTTGGAGGCACCATTGGTGTGCTTATGGACGCTGGCAAGGGTCAGTTTGGTGACGTGCAGTTTATGCACGATGTGGTCAACGACATCCGCGCCGGAAACGATGTAGGCCAGTTTTACGCGCAAGGTACGGCGCGTGTAGGTGAAGCACTCAAGGTTGCTCGTGTGCCAGTGATTAAGCGTCAGGCTATCAGCGCCTATGATCCGCGCGTTATCGAAGTCACAGGGCTTACCATGATGATGACTGCGCAGGGAGCTGATCATACCGCTGGAAATTTGCCGTCTTATGATTGCAAAGGTAAGAGTGTCGAGGAATTAGTAGCAGTCAGCTTAGACATTCAAGTCATGTGTGCGGCTGTGGATTCGCTTGGGCTTTGCGTGTTTGGACGATCTGTTACCAACGAGCAATTAGATTTTATTGTGCAGGCAATAAATGATGCACACGGTGTTCAGTTGCCCACCAGTTTTTTTGCTGAACTGGGAAAGCAGACCCTGCAGTTGGAAAATGAATTCAATCGCTCAGCTGGCTTTGGTGAGACAGATGACGAATTACCCGAGTTTTTCTATATGGAAGAACTTCCGCCAAGTGACAAGGCCGCCAGATTTCATACCGAGGATGTCAACAAAGCTGCAAGTTCTTGGTGGGCTTGATTTTTAAATATTTGCTTGGGTGATTTCTTAGGCTGCGTGGTCTTGGTCGTTGGCAGCGGGTTGGTTGTCAGCGGCTATCAGACTTGTTCCGCACAAATAACGAGTGATTTCGCGCACGGGCTTGGGCTTACTGAAATAGAAGCCTTGCATCTGATCACAACCTTGTTTGAGGAGCCAGTCGACCTGAGCGGCGGTTTCAACACCCTCCGCAACTATGTCAAGTCCTAGCGTTTTCCCCATGTTCAAAATTGTGCGTAAAAGAATGGAGTGTTTGCTGTCACTTAAAAACAGGCGATCAATCTTCATGCTATCCAGAGGGTAGTTTTGAAGATAGGCCAAGTTAGAATATCCAGTACCAAAGTCATCCAGCGTCAGGCGCATACCCAGTGCACTGATTCGCTGTAGCAGTTCGTACGCGCCATCTGGATCGTCAGCGAGCAACGATTCTGTGACTTCTAGTTCAATCATTTTCGGGTCACAATCATGCAACTTCAACGCATCGATAATATCGATATCCAGTTGATTGGATTCGAACTGTTTCGCAGAGATATTAATAGAAACCTGTATTTCTAAGCCTTCGTCTTGCCACAGACGTTGCTGTCTCATCGCTTCGTTCAATACCCAGTGCCCCAATTGGACTATCTGGCCACAGTCTTCGGCAATGCTAATGAATCTGTCAGGGGCCAATGTGCCCAATTCTGGGTGATTCCAACGAACAAGAGCTTCCACCCCACAAACTGTCATGGTGTTGCAGGCGATCTTTGGCTGATAGTAGAGTTCAAATTCATTATTATCGACAGCTTTCAGAAGATCGTTTTCAATACCCATTCGCTGCTTGATATTACTTGCAGAGGTCATTGACATTCTTGAGTTGAAAAAGCAATAACCGCACTGACTGGCCTTAGCCGCGTACATTGCGGCATCCGCTTGTTCAAGAAGTTCATTGGCAGAATCTGCATTTTCTGGGTAAAGCGAAATGCCGATACTGGTTCTGATGAGCAGCTGGTGTTCTGCGATGAACATGTGTTTTGCCATGCTTTCGAGAATTCTGTTTGCGACATTGCTACTGACTGCAGAGGCCTTGGTTTCGGAGAGTATTATGATAAATTCGTCTCCAGCAAGCCTGAATACACTGCCTTCACCTCGAACAGATTCTGACAACCTTTCTGCAACTTGTATCAGAAGCAGATCACCGACAGCATGGCCCAGTGAATCATTGATACTCTTGAACCGATCCAGATCCAGAAACATCACTGCAAAGGGTTGTGGCTCGCTGGCGTCGAGTAGGGCGGCCAACTGATTCATTAACGCCACCCTGTTGGGCAGTTTGGTTAGTGAGTCTACAAAGGCTAGTTTATAAGCTTGTTCTTTGGCCGAGCGCTGCTCTGTGATGTCCGTTTCAGTGGCAAGGTACATTTGTTTGCCGGTGGTGGGGTTTGTGCACCGTTCGATGTGTACAGAGTGCCAACGAATGCCGTTCTTGGTGTACATCTGAGCTTCAATGTCGCAAAAATGCTGCCTGGACAGGGTGGCTATGATGCGTGTAGCGTCTTCACTTTTTACCAAGCGTTTGGTCCCTACTGACAGATCAGCTGGCATTGTGTCTCGAGCAGCACCGTTACAATAAACTAGGTTGTTGGCACTGTCGTAGGCACTAATCATTGTTGTGGTGTGCATGAGCGCTGTTGTTCGGTAAAGCGTCTCATCGTCAAGAGCCTCGCTAAGAACATGAATCTGCATCAACAGGAGCATGCGATTATCCAAGGTCTTAAACGGCGTCATTAAAAAATTTGCAGTTTTAGGCGTTTGATTGGGGTACACGGTCCAGCGTTCGAGTGCTGTGGTGTCTTTTTCGAAACACTCTTTCTTGATTTGCTGAAGAGTTTGCTTTACCGAGGCGGACGCATCGGCGTTCATGTTGCGCGAACAGAGCTCGCTTGCCGATTTGGCTTCCCAAAATTCAACAGCGTTCTTGTTAGCCCACACAAACGCGTAAGCCTCTGCGTCAAACAGATACAAAGGTGTTTGGAGTCTAGCCAATGTTACGAGGCGAGGATCGCTCCCGGTGTTGATAGCCAAGCTTTGAGTGCTGTCGCTATCGTTCATGCTCACTTTTCATTTGATAAACGTCTGAGGTGTTTGCATATTCGTATGCAAAGCTAGCGCTAAAACTCATTGCAAGTAACCTGTTGAGGTTTAGAATATCCGGTCTCACGCGAAAAGTGAGCACTGTTTCACACGATCGATCGCAGCTTGTAGGTAGGATTGGCGGTTCAGAACAAGCATTAGTTCTCATTGATTTTGCGTCAAGCATCTGACTTTCGCTTAAGTTTGATGATATGCGCTGGGCTTTAAGCCTTTATGAGACTTGGTTTACGATGAAATCACGGTGGTAGTGATAACTTCGCTGCAACTCGGATGTACCGAGTATCCCTAAATTTAGTTTGGAGTCTCCTTGATGAAGCGCACGTTTGATTTTGTTGGTTTGAATACTGTCATTTCCGAAGCATCCAAGCCATTGCACCAGGTGACATCGTCACTAGCACGCAAGGCAGGAATGGATGCTGGCATGACGGGAACAACTCCCAAAAATTGTCATTTTTCTTATTTTGCAGAGGATGAATTAGAGGCCGAGTGGTATCGCGGGTACCGACTAGGCAAACAGAGTTTCGAAGAAGCATGATTTTTCGCCCCGTCATAGGGGCGAGTGTTATTTGATCGTGTAACATTGGCACATGAGCTGCCAAGACCTAGAAGACGACGCAATACTGAAAATCGTTGAACCGATGATGGATGACATCATGGCCGGCGTGTCCAATCGAGACTACAAGCTGCACAGCGTGCATTTTTCGGTCTCGCTCAAGGGCCTTATTCCGCAGGAAGAGTTTCTAGCAGCCTGCGACCAAAGAGAGGCAAATTGGGGCAGACCCATGGCCCGTGAAAAAGTAGCGATCTTTCGACGTGAAAAGTCGTTTACCGTTATTTGGGATCAACATTTTGATGGTTCTTCAGAGCAGGTGGTAGCAATGACTACCATTGCCCTTAAGGGTGGTCGATATTTTGTCGACTACTTTTTGATTCATTAATGTACTCAACTAGCGGCAAGCCTCATCCAGTTTGCCGCACCAACGCCGCAAAAGGTTGCTACCAAAGCCTGGCGCTGCATCGCGTGCATCGGTAACGGCATCACGTGCTGTATTGAAAAAAGTGGAGTCAGATCCTGATAAAATGTACGTCAGTGGTAGTAGTCCAGTGGTAAACAAGGCTAACCACAAGACGAGTGCTAGGCCTTTTCTTACCACTTGTATAAGGCCAATCAAGCACATAGCGCTGCTAACGACTAAAATGGCGGTCTCGGCCCGGGGGTGATCAAACAATGCTTGGAGCATCTCCATACGATTTATTCGGATATACTGAAAACGATGCTTTTGAGTCTAGCTCAACGACAGCGGCGTCGATACCTCAGCGTTCATTGAATACTCAGCTTTATCATTTGACTGCTGCTATTACCTTCACTCACTCGAGTTTTAACTAGCCAATATGAACCTTGCTTCCGTGTATCCAAGACGCTTGATGTGGCTTGGTTGCCTTTGCTCAGTTATAGGGCTCATGAGTTACGGTATTTATGCCGAAAAAGTCTTGTACCTTGATCCCTGCCCACTGTGCATCACCCAGAGGATGTTTTACGTTGGCATCGGCTTATTTGCATTCTTCGGGTTAATAACCTCAAGGGCCCAGTGGGCTCAGCGGCTTTCCGCAGTCTTGCTTGTTCTGTGTGCAGTAGGGGGCATCGTTACGGCTGGGCGTCAGGTTTGGCTGCAGCATTTGCCACCTGAGCTGGTGCCTGAATGTGGCCCAGGCTTACATTATTGGCTTGAGAATGAGCCTTGGTTGAAAACGCTATCTCTGCTGTTTAAAGGAGACGGCAATTGTGCTGAGGTTAACTGGCTGTTTATGGGATTGAGTATTGCCGAGTGGTCCCTGATCTGGTTTGTTGGATTGCTTCTGGTTGGTGTCGTACTATTGCGTGGCTATCGAGCTGGGATCTCAGACGCTCGGCCCTGAGTCTGATCTGAGTGTCTCTACCCAAGT
>JALZWO010000125.1 GCA_023300375.1 Granulosicoccus sp.
CAAATAAACAAATAAACAAATAAACAAATAAACAAATAAACAAATAAACAAATAAACAAATAAACAAATAAACAAATAAACAAATAAACAAATAAACAAGGTTCTACTCAGCGAAACTTCAGATTCATTTGCCACAGTTGAAATTCATTTCAATCCAACTGCTTGGTGGTGGTTAGTAGATATGCAGAAGGTCAATCGAATCTCAATGGTTCACCCTTCTTGTTCATTCGTGCTAACACGCTGGAGGGTCGCATTATTATTACATCAGGTCGTCTTAGCCAATTTGCTTACCTAGTCCGCAGCTGCCTTACTTGGCAACATCGCTCACTTACTTTAGTGCTGGTAGCAAGCCTACTACTAGCTATTGCCTGCTCTGCCGAAACCAAAGTGATACCAGCAACTAAAGTGGCGTTTATTGCAGATCAGGGGACTGGCAACGAATCCAGAGCCGTTCTTGCTCTCATTGCACACGAAAACGCGGATGTTGTTCTCATACAGGGCGATCTTGGCTATGAACCTGATAAGGCACTCAAGTGGGATCAGAATATAAGTGATGTCTTGGGCAAGAAATTCCCAGTACTGGCGGTAGTGGGTAATCATGAAAATTACGAATGGAATCTCTACCAGCGATTACTCATAGAACGAATGAATCGAGCACCAGAGTTACACTGCGTTGGTGAGGTTGGCGTCAAGGCTAATTGCACCTTCCGGGGGCTGCACGTCCTACAAGTTGCGCCTGGAATATCTACCGTGGCGGGAATAGAACCTGAAGACAATTACGAAGATTTTATCCGCTCTTCATTTAACAACAATGACACTCCCTGGCGAGTGTGCTCATGGCACAAGAATCAGCATGATATGCAAGTCTATTCAAAAACAGATGAGACAGGCTGGGGTGTTTATGATGCTTGCCTAGATGCCGGTGCAATGATCGCCATGGGGCATGCGCATACCTATTCACGTACGTTCCTGATGAAGGATTTCCAGAATCAAGAAGTAGCACACCGTAGCAGCGACATGAGGCTTGAACCAGGAAGATCGTTTGCCGTGGTCTCAGGTTTGGGTGGCTATGCTGTACGCGAACAAAAAAATGATGGCGATTGGTTCGCGTCTATCTACACAAAATCACAAGGAGCTACCTTCGGAGCATTGTTCTGCACGTTAGAACAATCTTCCGCAGATTGCTACTTCAAGGCAATTGACGGCGCAATTCCCGATCAGTTCAGACTGACGCTAACGTCCGACTCAAGCGCTGACTAGTCAGCATCTAATGCACAAAATAAGAGCTTTGCAGTCCGTCTCTTTGATTTGCACAGCTCCCCATAGACGACACTATTTTTCGACGAGTAAGGCAAACTAACGACAAGACCGTGCAGGCACGTTTTTCCCAAAAGCTGTATTACTGGATTGACTAAGTTATAAAGAACTGAACGCACAGACATTTACAACGTATTAATTGATGTAGTAACCAAATCCACGCCGTGTCTTGATCAAATCATCTTTGCCCATTTTCCGAAATTTTCGCCGCACAGCACTCACGTGCGCCTCTATTGCATTACGTGTGACATCGTGATCAGCACGATAGAGTCGGTCTATTAATTGATCATGCGAGTAGGTTTGCTTTCGCCGTGTGGCAAGCAATTCAATAATTCGGTATTCGGTGGGTGTCAGGTCCAGAACAGCATTATCAACTGACACCGTACGGGCTGATGTGTCGATAGATACTCCTTCAATCAAAACAATAGGGCTTGGAAATGGGGTATCCGGTGTGATACGTCGTTTCAACGCCCGAACGCGTGAAACAAGCTCATCGAAAGCGAACGGCTTAATGAGGTAATCGTCCGCTCCTAGATCTAGGCCTCGGGTTCGGTCTTCGACTTCATCTTTGGCAGAGAGAATAAGCACAGATGTTCTATCGCCTCTATTTCGCAAGCGTTGGAGCACCTCAAGACCGCTTATCTTAGGCAGCATAAGATCAAGAACAATTACCTCGTACGCACTGTACTGGAGAAAATTATCTGCCTCTTTACCATCAAAAGCTTGATCAACGGTCATACCAAGCTTAGTGAGTCCAGTCGACAGTGAACGTTGCAGAATTAACGAATCCTCAACGAGAAGCAGTTTCATATATGACACTCGATAGAACGGTCTTCTGGCACCACATGAAAATGAACCAAAGTCACCACAAATTAACCAGTCGGCAAGCCCCTATTCTATCGCCCCAAACTGAAGATTCGCTTAAGTTGGCAGATTAATAGATATCGTGATGCAAGAGTGCCCTATTTTGTTATTGCCTAACAACATTTGATCGGCTGTATCACTCAATGAGGTTCTAGCGTTACAAGATTCAGTGACTTCAGTCAATCTTCAGTTCAAAAGGTAATTCTGGAGTGGTTCGCACAGACAGCCACTGTCTGCCTATTCAAATCTATTCGGAGCTACTTCAAAATGTCTCAACTGAAAACCTTCAGGTACACAATCGCCTACGCCGTAGTAGCCTCTCTCTTGGCCGGTTGTAGCAGCAATGACGATGATGCTAGTAGCATAGCGTCAGCAGATCAGGTGTCGTCAAATGTTGGACCTGCCGACACAGTGGAAGTCGCATTGTCAAATTTTCCTAATGCTTTGCTACCAATTTATGCACTGTCAAATAATGAGGTCACCGCCGCTGAAGTATTTCGTCGTGTCGAATTTAACGCAGCGGGTGATGCCAACACTTCGTATGGCGTAGAAGGTGCCTCCAGCGATGAACTTCTCGAACTCGAAGCCAGATTTTCTGAGAATGGCGACTTATTGGAAAGAGTACGCAATGAAAGTCTTACTGAACTTCCTGAGGCGATCAATACTGCATTTTTGGCACGGTTTCCAGACGCAATAATTGAGGAAATAGAGCGCTCAACCACAACAGATGGTTCTGTCTACGCAATATTGTTTGATTCAGCAGGCGAAGAACTTGAAGCTAACTTCGATCAAGATGCGCAATTCCTGTTTCTTGAAGATGTTGAAGAGCGGGCGAATATTCCAGCCAATATTTTAGCAGTGGCAGACGCTCAAGAAATCACATTGCCAGACTTTGAATTTGAAGTTGTTACATTTGCAAATGGAACCATTGAATATGCGGTAGAGTTTGAAAATGATGACGGGCAAAGCATCACTGTTGCAATGGATGTCAGTGGCAACGTACTGCGCATTGAGCACGAAGACTCGCTGGAGCGCCTGTCTGTCAGCGATACGGTGGAAGAAGCTCTTGCACAGTACCCAGCGGGGATAGAAGCAATTTTTTCCACGATGTTCACTGAAGTTACTGCGGCTGAAATATTTCGTAGCACCGACCTTACTGACCCATCAGCACCAACAGAGGGGTTTGGTATTGAAGGAGTTTCCGATGATGAACAGCTAGAAATTGAAGCGATCTTCAGCTCAAATGTCGTTCTCCAATTGCAAGCTCGTGGCCTGATCATACAGACGTTACCAGATGTTGTTAATACAGCTTTTATCGCTCAATTTCCTGGTGCTCAGATTGAAGAGATCGCTGAAACTATGGATGATGACGGTACGAGCTACGCTGTTCTATTCACAGACACAACGGATGAGGAGCTAGAAGCTAACTATACAGATGCTGGCGTTTTCACTAGTCTTGAAGATGTGCTCGAAGAAGATGAAATACCAGCTGTGATACTTACGGCTGTGGGTAATGACCGAGTACTACTGCCTATCGTAGAATTCGAACAAGTCACAGCAGCTGATGGCACTATTTCCTTCGTAGCTGAGTACGAGAACACAACGGGTGACAGTATTAGCTATGCAATTAGCAGCGATGGTACCGTGCAATCGATTGAGCACGAAACTGCTTTGTAAATCTGGACTTCTCTAACTGTATGCTTGGGGCGTTTTGCCTCAAGCACTACTCATTGTGCTGTTATTTTTTGCGAGCTCTAAGACCAATCCCTTGATATATCTGAAAAAAACCCAGCAACTACACAATAATAGAGCAGCAGTATGATCACCTTTTTCCAACACCTTTCACGCTCCTTGCTTCCAGCTTTTCTCATCGCCTTGATTATCAGTGGCCTGCTAATTCGACTGTTGATGGGACAAAGCCTGACTAATGAATTTGACCAAGGATTAACCTCGCGAGCTCAGGCCTTAATGGCCATAACCGAGCAAGATGAAGATGGTGTCGAGTTGGAAGTCTACCCAGAAGCACTGAATCGCTATTTTCTAGACTCTGAACCAGACTATTTTGAAATTTACAATCAATCTGGTTTACGCCTTTTTTATTCAGAATCACTAGACGCTGATGAGACATTGGAGCCTGTCAGCACCCAATCAATAGATGGCATTATTGATAAGGCGTTACCCGATGGCCGACCAGGCCGATTAATCAAGCAAACGTACTACCCGAAGATCGATATTGATGACGACGAACTGGCAAGCGGTACAGAACAGCCCACTGAAAAGAACGTACAACAGGCGTTTTCAGCATCTGGCGTGCCCGTTAATATCAATGGACTAACGCTCATACCCGAAGAAGTAACGGTCACAGTTGCCACCTCACGAGAATCGCTAGACCACACACTAAACCAATTGAACCTGATACTCCTGCTTACTGGTGTGCTGACCACCTCGGTTGTGCTCTTATTGCAACATCGGGCACTTGAACAAGCTGTTAGGCCTCTACAAGAAATGAGCGAGCAGATTAGTAAGCTGAGTGTAGAACGTATTGATCAGAATTTATCTCTCAGCTACCCCATCGTCGAACTCGACGTATTGAAAACTCAATTCAACAGAATGTTAGGCCGCTTGAGTGAGGGCTTCCAACGTGAGCGGCGATTTTCGTCCGATCTTGCTCACGAGATACGAACACCTTTGGCCGAACTCAGAACGATGACTGAGGTTATGCACCGATGGCCTGATGACCAAAATTTGAAAGTGTCATTTCACGATGATTTACTGAACTCTGTAGGAAGAATGGAGCGCCTGATTCAAAACTTGTTAGAGTTAAGTCGCGGTGAATTGGGGCTGAAGGGTGCAGAAGGAATAGTCGATTTAAGCCGCCTAATTCCCCGCGTAGTGACCTCACACAACATTGAATTTTTGGCCAAAGACCTCGTGGTCAACACAGAAATACCAGACGGATTCATCTTCGTAAAAGGCCGTGATATTTGGCCATTAATTCTGCAGAATCTAATCAGCAATGCTGCGGCGTACAGTCCGCCTCATTCAACCGTTGATATAGTTTTGTCGGGAGGTGAGTTGAATGAAAAGTGGGTACTCTGCATTAGTAACAGCGCTCCCGATATTGAAGAGGAAGATTTACCCAAGCTATTTGATCGACTTTGGCGAAAAGATCAATCACGAACAGGTAGCCACCACAGTGGCCTGGGGTTGTCGCTTGTATCTATGTATGCCGCGAGTGTTGGCTTCACAGTTTCTGCTAAATTAAACCCTCCGGGTCGACTCAACCTACTGCTAACCGAGCTTGGCGAAAATCAGTGCGACTGATTTGCTGTTCGCGCCATCGAGTGCCACCCTTGGCGTGGAAACACCCACTTTGCTAAAAGCCAGTAATAGCAACCCAATATCAGATTGAAATGGACCAATAACCTAGGCATGTGGTCTTTTTTGCCGCTAACTCCTCGTCAACTTCGCTCACAAAAAGACAGAACTCACTAAACTCATTACCGATCTGGCAAAATTAGTGATGTTTGAATTAAAATAGCGCCCAATGGCGTTATACCCCACCCATTAAAATAACCGATTAAACACTATGGACGACGACCAATCTCTAGCCGATCGCTCTGCCACTTTACGAACTATTGCCATGCCTGGAGATACCAATCCGGCTGGCGATATCTTCGGAGGTTGGGTGTTATCTCAATTGGACATGGCAGCCGGTATCTGTGCAGGCCAGCGCGCACAAAGCCGAGTCGTCACTGTTGCCATCGATCGCATGCAGTTTCTAAAGCCGGTGCGCGTGGGTGATATTCTGGGCGTTTATACCACCGTGACTCGTACAGGTCGTTCATCAATGGACATTCTGGTAGAAGCTTGGGTGCGTCGTGGTCGTATTGGTATTCGAGAAAAAGTCACCAGTGCAACCTTTACATTTGTGGCAGTAGATGAGAACGGCAAATCTGCCGCCATACCAAACCGAGATGATCTACCGGCTTATGCCAAGGAGAAGTCTGGGGGTCTGTAACCGTGTATAAAAATGTAAACACAGCCTCTTCCTCATTTTTGATTTCACTGGGTAACGTCGTATGAAAATCGGTGTTATTGGCGATGACTTTACAGGCTCATCAGATATTGCGTTAACGCTTGCCCAAGCAGGCATGCGTACCGTTCAGTACGTAGACGTTCCCAAGACTCCGGCACATGCCGATGTAGAGGCTGGCGTCGTGTCGCTTAAAAGTCGATCATGCGCCGTTGAGAAGGCAGTAGAAGACTCGGTGCACGCGCTTCAGTGGTTAAAAAAACAAGGTTGTGAACTGATCATATTTAAGTATTGCTCAACCTTTGACTCTACAAAAACTGGCAATATTGGCCCCGTCATGGATGCACTTATTGCCGAGCTAGACTGTAAAGACCCTGTCATTGTATGTCCGGCGTTTCCAGCAACAGGGCGAACAATATATCAAGGTCATTTGTATGTGTTTGATCAATTGCTATCTGAAAGTGGTATGCAGAATCATCCTATTACGCCGATGACAGATCCTGATATACGTCGATGGTTACAGCATCAAACTTTACACAACGTAGGCCACCTGCCCTTGAATACATTGCGAAGCGGCGGTGCCCGTGAACACATGCTAAAAGAGCTTGCCAACCAACGACAACCCATCGTATGCGACGCGGTAGACGATAACGATCTCATTGAATTGGCCAATGCCACCAAAGGCTTTGCGCTAATGACCGGTGGTTCGGGTATTGCCATTGGCTTACCTGCTTTGTTTGGTATTGCCCCTGCTAAGTCCACTCAGTGGCACGGTGAAAAGGGCAAAGCACTGGCGTTATCGGGATCTTGTTCATCGACAACCTTGTCGCAAATCTCCCATCATGAACGTAGTGGTGGCGCACATTTAGCCATTTCAATTCCTGACCTACTCAATGGCAAAGTCGATGTACAAGAGGTGGTTGACTGGGGGCTGAAACAAACCGCTCTTCCGCTAGTTTCAACATCGGCGGCCCCCGAGCAAGTTAAGAAATTACAGCAAGATCTGGGCGCTGAACACACAGCCTCAAACATAGAGAATTTCTTTGGTGATGTGGCGAAGCTTGCTTGCAGCCAAGGAGTCTCCCGACTAATCAGCGCCGGTGGCGAGACCTCTGGAGCTATCATTCAGGCTCTGAGTATAGAAGCCATGAACATTGGTCCTATGATTGATCCGGGCGTGCCTGCCCTTAGGGTGAGCGACAGAGGGTTAACCATTGCACTCAAATCTGGAAATTTTGGTGCTGAGGATTTTTTTGAAAAAGCGAATAACATCCTGAAGGGTGCTTGATGCTGCACGACGTTAGCCGTGAATACACCGGGTATTCACGGCTGAGCCTGTCATAAAAATCAGGCCATTGATAACAATGACATTCCGGAGAACTCGTGCAGCCAGATGTAGATCCATATGACAAACTGACCGACTAATTACTCACCAGGGGTCATGTGGTAGAAACACAACTTGTTGCCATCTGGATCAGTAACATAAGCACCGTAAAAGAACGAAACACGTTGCCCTGGCGCACCTGCATCAGTCGCACCCAATTCGATCGCTTTGTTGTACAGCGCTTGAGCTCCTTCAGCGGAGCCTCCAGAAATAGCAACCATTTGGCCGTTACCACAACTTTGAGCTTCACCGTCTGCTGGCAGACAGACAGCCAACATAGCACCACCTTCCTCCGTACCATAGAACTTGATGCGCTCTAGGCCCATGAGTTGCTTCCCGCCAACCATCGCGAGTAGCTCATCGTAGAATGCTAGAGATTTTTCTAGGTTGGTTGAACCGATGGTTGTATATCCGATCATGGTAGTTTCTCTTCTGTTAGTAATTAAACGTTACAAGGATAAAAACACATATCCAAATTGGCTATGCGAAATGAGTAGCTTTTCAAGTATATTTACCTACTAGTAGATAGTCAATCAATAAGAGTGTTGGTGGCATCACACTCACGAAGCAACGAGCTCTCTTTCCAACTCACAGGATCCTCTGCACACAGCGCGTCCAACTGCGCGACAATCGAATGGGCACCGTTGCGCCCAAGCTCCGTCAATTCTTAGCAACCATTGTCAGCACATCATACTGTGCCACCACAGCAGCATCCTGATTAGTCACTGTACAGTCCCACCGCACCTCACCATGTTCGTCCGTTTCACGCGGATTAATTTCTTTGCAGGTTAACGATAATTGCAAGGTATCTTCTGGATACACAGGCGTTAAGAAACGAAGATTGTCTACCCCGTAGTTCGCCAGCACCGGGCCCGGCGCTGGGTCGACAAACAAGCCTGCCGCAAATGAGACGATAAGATAGCCGTGCGCAACGCGTCCATCAAAGAAGGGATTTTGCTTAGCCGCAGCGTCATCCATATGTGCGTAGAACGTATCGCCCGTAAAATGCGCAAAATGTTCTATATCTTCCAGAGTTACCTTACGTGCGGCTGTAACCACAGTATCGCCAATCTCCAGCCTTGCCAGCGACTTTCTGAACGGATGTTCACCACTAACTGCAACAGGTGCTCCAGGTATCCAACGCCCCGTCACTGATGTGAGCAGCTCGGGTGTTCCCTGCACGGCAGAGCGCTGCATGTAGTGCTTGACGGCACGAATGCCCCCAAGCTCCTCACCGCCACCTGCTCGCCCTGGTCCACCGTGAACCAACATGGGCAATGGTGAACCATGTCCTGTTGATGATTTTGCACTTAACCGATTACCGAGCATGATGCGTCCATGCCATGGGGCAAGCCCTGCCACAACATCGCGAGCAAAGTCACCACTATCAGTAAAAACCGAAGCAACCAAACTTCCGCCACCAAGACTCGCCAGCGCTATAGCATCGTCCACAGACTCATAAGGAATGATTGTGCTAACAGGGCCAAAAGCCTCAACTGTATGTATAGCCTCACACCCTTTGGGTTGATCGCAATACAATAAAACCGGGTTTACAAACGCACCTTTCTCAACATCACCGGAGACCACGTGCGGATTATCAGGATCGCCATAGACAATCTCAGCCTCAGCACGAAGCTCTGAGATTCGCTCTTGCACTTCCAGGCGTTGATCAAGACTCGCCAAAGGCCCCATGCGCACGTTCTCTTCACTTGGGTTACCGATCGTAGTCTTGGCGAGTCGTGTCGACAAGGCAGACGCTACAGCATCTGCGTAGTGCCTAGGCACAATGACGCGTCGGATGGCTGTGCATTTTTGTCCTGTTTTAGTTGTCATCTCACGCGCAACTTCGCGTATGAACAAATCGAATTCAGGGGTATCCGGAGATGCATCCAATCCTAGCACCGCAGCATTGAGGCTATCAGCCTCCATGGTGAAGCGCGTTGAATTGCGGATGATGGCTGGATGTACGCGCAGCATCTGACCTGTCGCCGCAGAACCGGTAAACGTAACTACATCCTGAGCGGTGACATGATCAAGCAGATCGCCTACAGAACCCGATATCAGTTGCAGCGAGCCTTCAGGCAGAATACCGGTGGCGATGATGCGACGCACCATCAGTTCTGTGAGATACGCGGTTTGACTGGCGGGTTTGATAATAGCAGGCATGCCAGCGAGTAGCGTAGGTGCTAACTTTTCAAGCATGCCCCAGCACGGGAAGTTAAACGCATTGATATGTACAGCAACACCTTCCAAAGGCATCAAGATGTGCTGCGCAGAAAACGTGGAGTCTTGTGATAGCGGCTCAGGGGCTCCATCTACTAGCATACGAGTGTTGGGTAACTCACGTCGGCCTTTAGAGCCATAAGACAACAACGTGGATATTCCACCTTCAATATCTATCCAGCTGTCTGTGCGGGTGGCGCCAGTGGCTGTCGAAAATTCATAGAATAATTCCTTGTCTGCCATTAACGCCTGTCCTAGGCTTTTTAACAACAGTGCTCTCTGGTGAAAGCTCATATCGCGTAGCTGGGATCCTCCACTGCTACGAGCGTGGCTCAGCATGTCCTTAAAATCCAGACCAGTTGAATCGATTGATGATACCGGCGCACCCGTGGAGGCATCTAGCAGTACTTTGCCTTGGCCCGTACCCAACACCCATTCACCGCAAGCATAACTACCTATGCGGTGCGATGGTGACAGTGACGTATTCATAATGCTATTTCCTTGTCTATCAGCACAAGCTGTTCATTGATGAAAGCGTGTTGGCCACATGCTTTGTCCTCCAGTGCCTGCAAGCAGGCTCATAGAACGCTCACTGATCATAGGTTATAACAACGCTGTCCGATAACGGAAAGCACTGACAGGTAAGTACATAACCACGATTCACTTCGTAGTCCTCAAGCGCGTGGTTCTTCTCCATCTCCACCTCACCTTCAAGCACCATAGCGCGACAGGTAGAGCACACGCCTGCCTTACAAGCGTAGGGTGCATCCAGATTGGCACCCAGTGCGGCTTCCAGAATGGTCTCGCCCTTTTTCGCCATTGATATTTCACGCGTAGTGCCATCTATGGTAATGGTGGCCTTGCACGTTGCATCAATACCGCTGCTGTTTTTCGCCAGCATTTTTTGCGATGCGCGGCCAGGTTGCGAAGAGGCAAACAGTTCGAATTTAATTTGGCTATCGTTGAGCCCATGATCACGCAAGCTCTGTGCTATCACTAACATCATCTGCTCAGGCCCACAAATAAACGCTAAATCCGTCGACGCAATATCAATCCAGCTCTTGAATAACAATTTGCATTTTTCCGCATCAATACGTCCTGAGAACAGGTCGATTTCCTGCGCCTCGCTGCCCAGTATATGCACCACACTGAGACGTCCCATGTAGCGATTTTTCAAATCATCTAGCTCATCCCGGAACATGATCGTATTAGTGGAGCGGTTGCCGTACACCAGCGTTACATTCGAATTGGGTTCGTCAGCCAGAGTAGTTTTAATCAAACTTAGAACCGGAGTGATACCACTGCCTGCAGCGAAGAACAGGTAATTACGAGCTTGAGCTGGATCGATAGCGGTATGGAAAGCGCCCATGGGTGGCATGGCTTCAATCGTCTCACCCACTGTCAGCTCTTCATTCGCCCATGTGGAAAAACACCCACCTTCAACACGTTTGATACCCACCTGCAATGCACCTTCATTGCGCCCGGCACAGATCGAGTATGAGCGACGTAATTCCTCACCGTCGAATGCTCGACGAAACGTCAGGTATTGCCCTTGGATGAAGTCGAAGGCGTTCTGATCCTCAACTTGAGGGGTGAGCGTAACAACAACCGCATCGCGCGTTTCACGGCGAATATCGGACACTTGCAGCGGTAAAAAACGCGCCATCAGAGCACTCCCTCAATTATATGCACTTGAAATAATCAAAAGGCTCTAGACACGCCTTGCACCGGTACGCGGCCTTACAAGGTGTGGAACCAAACTGGCTGACATTCTCGGTATCTGTAGATCGACATCGCGGACAGCAAACGGTAATGCTAGGACGGCCTAATAAACCGGAACCTAAGCCACTACCCAAGCTGCCACTTAGCTCGCTAATTGCACTACCACTCAGCGCACACCCCTGCACGCTTGCTCCGGTGCCTTCAACCGGCGGTGCGATCCCGTAATCCAGCAGTTTTTCCCGGCCTCTCTCACTGATCCATGCGGTAGTCCACGCTGGCGAGAGCTGTCGTTCAAGACGGATATTCTCTATTCCTTCCTTGCGCAGTTTCGATTCAATGTCAGCATTTATTACAGCCGTTGCTGGACAACCCGAATAGGTGGGCGTGACGCTGATGACTAGCGTGTCTTGCTCCCAAACAACCTGACGAATGATACCCAGATCGACCACAGAGATCACTGGGATTTCTGGGTCTGGCACATCATGAAGCCAGCTCCAGACAAGCTCCGTTGAAGGTTTGCCTGTTGTTGATGGTGAGTTCATTTACCAGACTGCACCAGGGTAGGCGCGTTGCAAAAACTGCATCTCGGCCAACACAAACCCAAGGTGTTCGCTGTGAATACCGTTCTTACCACCGCGACGTACAAAATCGCTCTCAGGCTTAATCAGAGTTGCAAGCTTCAACGCCGCAGTCACATGCTGTCTCCAAGCCTCCGCTACCTTGTCACCCGCAGGAACCACACACTCGCTAATCAGCGCAGGATCAAGATCATCAGATTCAAGCATCTCGCCGGTGTATGACCACAATTCATCCAAAGAGCTTTGCATACGTCGATGACTTTCCGCGCTTCCATCACCCAAGCGAATAATGAGATCGGTGCTGCGTTCAAGGTGATAGGTAACTTCCTTCACGCTTTTTTCAGCGATCTCGGCTATGCGTTTGTTACTTGATTGCGTCAATCCTTTGAGCATCGGCAAATGCCAAGCATCGAAAAGAAACTGGCGCATCAATGTTAGTCCAAAATCCTCATTGGGGCGTTCCAGTAACAACAAATTGCGAAAATCAAAAGCGTCACGCAAATAGGCCAAATCATCCGCTGAACGACCAGCCCCTTCAACCTCACCTGCCAGCTCCAGCCATAGCTGGGTTTGACCAATCAGATCAAGAGAAATATTGGAAATGGCGATGTCCTCTTCCAGTGCTGGACCATGCCCGCACCACTGCGAATTACGATGCGCAAGGACCAGACAGTTATCACCCATCTGCAACAGGAATTCAAACAACCCGCTACTTGCAGTATGCTTCGAAACCATTACATATGCCCCACTTCCTCAGGGATATCAAAGAACGTTGGGTGCCTATATACCTTTGAATTAGCAGGTTCGAACAGGGGTTCTTTATCGGACGGAGAACTGGCGACGATCTGGTCTGACTTCACCGCCCAGATACTCACGCCCTCATTGCGACGTGTATAGACATCACGCGCATTATTCATGGCCATCTCGGCATCCGCCGCATGCAGGCTTCCAACGTGCCTGTGACTCATGCCGTGTTGACCACGAATAAAAATTTCCCACAAAGGCAGTTCAGGTTTGCGCTTGACCGGCGCACCTACACCATCAGTATCAGGCGATGTATTAACTGAACTCATGCTGCGACCTCTCCAGCGGTGCACTTTTTAGCGGCATTCGCTAGCAAGCCATCGCGAAACCACTCACCTTCATTCCAAGCAGTGACACGGGCTTGCAAACGCTCTTTGTTGCATGGGCCATTACCCCCCAGCACCGCATAAAATTCATCCCAATCAGGTTCTGTAAAATCGTGCCCACCTTTCTCCTCGTTCCAGATTAAGTTTTCGTCGGGCACAGTTAGTCCCAGATACTTGGCTTGCGGAACTGTCTGGTCTACAAACTTTTGTCGCAGTTCATCATTAGTGTTGATTTTGATCCTCCAAGCCATCGATTGGGCGGAATGCACTGAATCTTTGTCAGAGGGGCCAAACATCATCAGCGAGGGGTACCAGAAACGATCAAAGGCATCTTGTGCCATCCGCTTTTGCGCATCAGACCCACTGGCCATCTTCATCATGATGTCAAAACCTTGCCGTTGGTGAAAGCTCTCTTCCTTGCAGATTCGAACCATAGCGCGGGCATAAGGACCATAGGAGGTGCGCTGCAAAGGCACCTGATTCATGATGGCTGCGCCATCTACCAGCCAACCCACAGCGCCGATGTCTGCCCACGTCAATGTGGGGTAATTGAAGATGGATGAATATTTGGCCTTGCCCGAATGCAATTGCTCGAACATCTCATCACGACTGATGCCTAGTGTCTCCGCTGCACAGTAGAGATAGAGACCGTGTCCTGCCTCATCTTGAACCTTGGCCAGTAAAATAGCCTTACGTTCAAGCGTTGGCGCGCGCGTAATCCAGTTACTCTCGGGAAGCTGACCCACCAGCTCAGAGTGCGCATGTTGGCTAATTTGCCTAATCAGGTTTTTACGATAACCTTCAGGCATCCATTCTTTGGGTTCGATTTTCTGATCGGCATCGATGCGTTGTTGGAACGCGCTCTCCTCTGGTGTCATGTCTTCACGACTTTTAACACCCGTACCATCTGTTTTCACAATTTGTGCGTACACGATCATCTCCAATCACACGCATCTCTGCGCTAACGTTGCATTTGAATCAGTGGTGATAAGTACCTGATCACAAGGGCCTGCACGACAAACACCAATCGACCGTTCAGGGTCCTGAGTCAGTTTATAGCGATATCAACCGCAGGTTCTTGTTTTCAATACGTCGTTTCAAGCAATACGGCGCACAGCCCATCACATGGACTAGGGACGTTTGTCCAAAACGCGTTTTGCCTTACCTTCGGAGCGCTCCACACCACCCGGTGGCACAACATTGACTGTGGTGCTGACACCCATTAGTGATTTGATGTGCTGTTGCAGCTCGTTTTCCAGCGTCTTTACGCTTCCAGCCTCTAGCACTGATCGGGATTCAACACGAACTGATAAAGAATCCATAGGGCCATCTTTATCCACGGTCAGTTGATAATGGGGTGCAAGCCCGTCAATAGTGAGCACAATTTCCTCGATCTGGCTCGGAAACACATTAACACCGCGAATAATCAACATATCGTCCGAACGACCGGTGATCTTGTCCATTCTTCTCATTGAGCGTGAGCTGGGTGGCAATAACCGGGTGAGATCTCGCGTACGGTAGCGAATCATAGGCATGGCCTCCCGGGTTAACGTTGTGAATACCAGTTCACCGTATTCGCCATCAGGCAGAACCTCGCCCGTTTCGGGATTGATAATCTCTGGATAAAAATGATCCTCCCATATCGTGGGCCCATCTTTGGATTCAATACATTCATTAGCGACGCCAGGGCCACCTACCTCGGACAAGCCATAAATATCGACCGCATCTATACCTAATCTGTTTTCTATCTCACCGCGCATGCTGTTAGTCCAAGGCTCTGCTCCAAATATGCCTATCTCCAATGAGCTTTGCCTTGGATCCATGCCCTGACGCTCCATCTCATCAATCACATTCAACATATACGAGGGCGTAATCATAATAATGCGAGGTTTAAAATCTTGAATCAATTGCACCTGCTTTGCCGTTTGCCCACCACCCATAGGTACCACCGTACAACCCAAACGCTCTGCACCGTAATGAGCTCCCAAGCCTCCGGTGAACAGTCCATACCCGTAGGCCACATGCAACATATCTTTGTGTGTTCCACCGCTTGCACGGATACAGCGCGCAACCAGATTAGCCCAGTGGTCGATATCATCACGGGTATAGGTAACCACGGTAGATTTTCCGGTGGTACCACTAGATGCATGAATTCGTACAACGTCCTCCATCGGAACAGCTGTCAAGCCAAACGGGTAGTTGTCACGCAAGTCGCTTTTATAGCTAAACGGAAATTTTGCAATATCAGCTAACGATTGCAGGTCGTCGGGTGTCACACCAGAGGCTTCACATTTGGCTCGATAAGGCGCAACGTTAGCGTAGGTGTGTCGCACGCTGTGTTGCATTCGTTCAAGTTGCAGGCTCTGCAGTTCATCCGCACTGGCCTTCTCAATAGGCTCAAGACTCGCTGTATCAGGTTTATGACTCATTGCAACTCCTTGGAATACCGCATTATTTGTCTAATAGGGCTGCGGCTATCAACGGTTTAAACCCTTTCGATAACCATGGCAATGCCCTGACCAACACCAACACACATAGTGCACAAAGCATAGCGTGATTTGTTACGCGTAAGCTGTGTAGTCGCTGTGGTCACCAGTCGTGCGCCACTCATACCTAATGGGTGCCCAATGGCAATAGCCCCACCTAGTGGGTTCACATACGCGGCATCGTCATCAATGCCTAGCTCTCGAAGAACCGCTAAACCTTGTGCTGCAAATGCCTCGTTGAGTTCGATAAGATCCATGTCCTCCAGCTTCAAACCGGCCCTGGCCAGCACAGCGCGAGTGGCGGGTACTGGCCCCATGCCCATGATTCGCGGGGCAATACCAGCGCTGGCCATCGACACGACCCGCGCCTTGGGCGTTAAAGAGTAGTCTTTTAACGCCTGTTCGGAAGCTATCAGCACAGCACAGGCGCCATCGTTCACGCCCGAGGCATTGCCCGCTGTAACGCTACTCTGAGCGCCGTTTATACCACGCAATTTGGCCAAGGCTTCAAGGCTGGCATTAGGCCGAGGATGTTCATCGGTGTCAAAAATGACAGGATCCCCCTTGCGCTGGGGAATGATTACCGGAACAATTTCATCATCGAAATAACCAGCCTCATGGGCACTTGCCCAACGCTGCTGACTGCGTACAGCAAAGGCATCTTGAGCCTCGCGGCTTATGCCAAAATCAGTAGCCACATTGTCAGCTGTTTGTGGCATGGAGTGAGTGCCATACAGCTTGTCCATAACAGGATTAACGAATCGCCATCCAATCGTTGTGTCATACATGGTGGCGTCTCGACCAAACGCCGTATCATTTTTGCCCATAACAAAAGGCGCCCGCGACATACTTTCAACACCACCGGCAATCATCAGATCGGCATCGCCCGCTTTAATTGATCGGGCGGCTAAACCAATGGCATCCATTCCAGAACCACATAACCTGTTCACCGTTGTTGCAGGTACCGCATCGGGTAACCCCGCCAGTAAGCCGGACATACGCGCAACGTTACGGTTGTCTTCCCCAGCCTGATTGGCGCAGCCGTAGATCAGATCATCAACAGCCTCCCAGTTAACGTCCGGATTTCTCTTTATAAGCTCGGCTATTGGCAACGCACCCAAATCATCTGCACGAATTGATGAGAGCGCGCCTCCATATCGGCCAATGGGTGTTCTTACAGCATCGCAGATGAACGCGTCTTTCATACATCTTCTCTCTTCTAAACTGGTCACAATCTGGCGATTATTTCAAGGTTCAGCGTGTAGGTCGTCCTTATTGAGCTGGCTCTGATTCGTCGAATAGAGGTTTACCAATACGATGAGATCGCCCACGAAATAAGGCAATCGTCTTGTTGTTTTGATTTGTTATAACCACATCATACAAGCCGGTTTTACGCCCCTGTGATTGAACATTGGCCTCGGCAATTAACTCATCATTTAAATAGGCTGGTGCTAAAAATTCAATGCTAGCACTCGATGCTACAGCCATCTGGTTGAAACTATTGCAAGCCACCCCGAAAGCTGAATCTCCCAGCGTGAAAATATACCCACCATGACAAGTTGAAAAACCGTTCAACATGTGTTGGGTAACACACATTTTCAGCCTAGTGAAGCCCGGTTCCACAGCCAACACTTGCATGCCGAGCCCTTGCGTTGCCGCGTCATCTTGTAGCAGGGCTTTTACTGATCGCTCTGCGCGATCTTGATCACTGATTTCCATGACGCACCATACTGCCAGTTGGCTAGCGGTTCAGTCAACGAAATCTGAAAATATTTCCAACGGTGACCTCCTTAGGATATACGGCACTGCCTGTCTCCCGAAACAAAGACAGATTTACTCAGGCAATTGCAACACGCTGAACTACGCATTCACGTGCGGCTAAACTAGAACGCTTGTTAAAGATGGTAATACTTTGTCGTTACATGGACACGCACAAGGCGATGGTTACCGCATTGGGTTCTGATCTTGTGAGGGTTCAATGCTTCCCACACCTACGCTCACTCACGTAGTGCTTGTCACTTTTTTCACAAATTGCGATTTAAGCTTCATAGCGCCAATACCTTCTATCTTGCAGTCAATATCGTGATCACCATCCACAAGGCGGATGTTCTTCACTCGCGTACCCACCTTGACTGTCAATGACGAGCCTTTAACCTTCAAATCTTTAATCACCGTCACGGTGTCACCTGTTTCAAGAGGTGTACCGTTGGCATCTGTTACCACCTCATTATCGTCATCGTCTTGCTCATCAGCTGACCACTCGTGGGCACATTCAGGACACACGAGCATTGAACCGTCAGGATAGGTGAATGCAGAACTGCATTCGGGGCATTCGGGTAAAACACTCATGGAAGTTTGCCTGGTAAGAGGAAATAACAGTAAAGATAGGTGAGCCGGTAAGAGCAACTCGTTAGGAAGGATCAAACCCCTTCAGTAATCGCGATACTCATATTGCCCGCCTCGTAAATTCGTAACTCATCGCGCCACAGGCTACCTGAGGCGGTGACTAGAACTTCACCATTAAGCGCCTCTATAGATTCGATGTCGACCACCAGAGTAACTCGTTTAGCGCTAGGCGTTACCTGACCACGATACGACCAACGAATTGATTGATCTGGCGAGATGTACCGGACTTGAGGTTTTTGCATATCAGCTGTAATGCCTTTAAGCACAATGCCACGCAGCATGAGTTGCAACAAGGCATCCAGCCCCAAGGATCCAGGCTGAACAGGATCCTGATAAAAATGCGCTTTGAAGTACCAAGCGTAAGGATCAACCTGTTGATAACCGCGAACAAGCCCTAAGCCAGCTACTCCGCCGTCGGGCTCAAAAAAGTCCACCTCATCTAGCATCAACATCCGGCCTGCGGGTAGCAAACCAGTTGAATCGTCAACTGACCACTGTGTCGCTGGTAACTGACGCATAGCTGATTGCTGATCGTTGGTGTCTAAGCCTACCTGCCGGTTCAACGCATCCATGGGAAAGAAGCCAAAGCTGGTTTCAAGGGTCATCACCCGATAGCCCAGCGTGGAATCGACAACAACATCAAAATGGACAATAGTCATTGGGCCCATGGTAGAGAATCGAGTCATGCAAGCTTCAACCCGAATGCCCTGCGCAATGGCATCGACATTCTGGGTTATCTGCCCCTCGCCATCCAGGTTGCGAAAACATTCACCGCCAAGCAATGCAAAACCGCCGTGACTGCCTAACCAACCGCAAGGTTGTAAGGCGACCTCAAGTAATACCGCAAACGGCATTTGTCCATTAGCACCGTCGGTAAAGTACCAATCGTCTGGAAGCACATCGTATTCAGTGACCACTGTTGCGCCAATTTCCGGTGCATTAGGCCGTGTGGAAATGGACAGCACTCGTGAAATCATGTGGTACGGCGGCTGTGGCAACCTTGGCGCGCGCCCGTTGTTGTCCATTGGTTTATACATCTCACCAAACGCATCCGAGGGCGCACCATTACCGCAAGCCTGCAAAGCGTGCCAATCACCACGCGACTCTTGCTGCGGGCCTATGTGGATGCGTTCAATATCACAAGGCACCACAGGCCATTGGCGCCGAAGCCTTATCTTGAAGCTAGGACAGTAAAAAACTTTGTGTCCATCACAACTGGTGATAAGTGCTGCATGTATTTCAGGTATGTCACCATTAATGATCTGGTCAACATGCACTTCATACGTTAATACATGTTCCTTATCTGGAATCACCTGGCCTCGACACTCAAAGCGTGCGGCAGCACCTGGCACAGGTTCGAATACCCAGCCATCGCGTTGACACGCTAATCCCATGGCCATCGCCAAGCACTCTAATGCTTGCACCGCAGCTTCCGCCATTAAAGTACCCGGCATGCAAGGATCGTTGTGGAAGTGTCCATCGTAAAACCAGGCATCTACCGGCACAGTGGCTACCGCTTGCAAGAACCCTCGACCCCATGCACCGCCAGTTGGTTCAAAATGCGAGACCTCGTCAAACAAGACAAGTTGGCCACCTGGAAGTCGTGGCGGGTTCGTGTGTGCTGCACTGTGCTCAAAGCCTTCGCCAAAACATGCGAACGCATCACCAGCGCGCAGCGCAGCAAGATCATCTTTAGTTAACGCAGTTTTCTGGGTTGCATTAGTGGTATCGAACAACGCCGGAGTGGCAGTTATTGGCGGCTCATTCGTAAGATCAACCAACACGCCCTTACTAGCCGCTAGCTCAGCGTCAGTGAAAAATCCCGCCTGACCATGACGCACCGAGATGACGAGGCGACCATCGACACGACAATCGTATTGAAAGAAAAACAAACGAATACCATTGATTTCGGCATGCCCGGTGATTTCTATTTGATAGCAAAGGGTTTCACCAACTTCTGGCAAGCGTTCGTCATGCACTGTCATCTCACAACCCAATAAACGATAAACACGTTCACTACGATTACGAAAATCCGCACCCATCCAAGAGATCAGTGAAAGATCTGCTTGGCCTGATTCTATCAACGGGCCCGGGCGCATGGCATTCGCGTGCAGATACCATTGATCAGCTTTGATATCGGTCTCGGTCCAGATAGTGCCGGTGGATTCAACACCGGGTTCTGCATCAATGCCAACGATACGATCCACCATCAACAACGGCGGCGCTGGCAGACGTACTTGACGCTTATACCCATCTTGCACTTTGAACGCATCGCCAAACAGTGAGGACATCAATCCTCGACTAGCAGCACTGATGGCATCCTGATTGAAGCTAGGGCCGCGTGGAGAGTGTTGTGCTAACGGCACATTTGAAGCGGCTGACTTAACCACTATATCGGGCACGGCTGGTGAGATGTACGTTGGCGCTGTCAGCGTCGGCGCATCAGGCATACTAGCGCGCTGCACTTCTTGTGGCCATTCTGGCATTTCAAAACCTGTCATGATGTTGATATCCGATGAGCGCGGTTGGCGCACGGTCCAAGAGTTATGTTGTATTTTTTCTAACTGACTACCCAGCGCAACCATATCGATATCGTGGCCGTCGGCATAAAGCGCCACTGCCAGATGGGCAAGCTGGCCAGCATCAGACTGGTCGATACAATCAGTGGCCAGAGCGCGGTGTGCTCGCGTTCCGAGTATCTTGCCCACACTCGAGGTCAAGGTGTCTCGTGGGCCTACCTCTATGAAGGTACGCACACCGTCTGCATAAGCTTGTTCAATGACTTGTCGAAAATCGATGGTCTGCAGTGCTTGCAGGGTAAGCTGCTCCGCAATATTGTGCTGAGTGGGCTTGTAGCTTTTGTGATCACCATGACTATAAACACGAACATCGCTGTTGATTGATGTTGGACGTGTATGCACCGCTCGCCATGTGTCAGCGTAGGGTTTTAGTGTTGGCGTATGCACAATCAAGTGCTGGTTCATCAAAACGCCACTACCTGCTCCCAGCAATTCTATGAGCAATTTACACTCATCCACTGGGCCTCCAATAATACAATCATCATCTGAATAGATAATGGTGATGTCAGTGTGTGGTAAATCTTTAATAGCTTGTTCAATGGCTACAACTGGAGAATACATTCGCCAGTTTGTCCACTCTACTGGGCTCTTAGTACCCCACGCATCTGATGCACAACGAAACTCTCCACCAAGTTGCACCTCATACATGTCAACTATAGCGTTGTTATTCAGCAAGCCCGACGTATCATCCCACAGGCCAAATGCGTATAAAGCGTTAGTTTCCCCGAGCGACAATCCGATAATCGCATCAGGAGAAATTTTTAATGTATCGCGCAACATAAACGTATGTGCTTGACTGACAAGGGTTACTGCACAAAGCTCTTCAAAGCCCGTGTGGCTCGATTGCGACAATAAATGAGCAACATCTGCAACAGAGGGGAAGGTTGCTACCAGCTCTGCGGCAAGCGTTGGAAATGCCATCAACAAGCCACGCCCCATACGTGGGTAAGCTGCTGCGGAACCAGTGTATACGAA
>JALZWO010000126.1 GCA_023300375.1 Granulosicoccus sp.
GTTGGAAGTTGAATTCGCAGAACTCGACGGGTACACAGCCGAAAGCCGCGCAGGTGAATTCCTAGCTGGCGCAGGTATTGAAGAATCACTGCATGCCGGATTGATGAGTGAGGTGGCTCCGGGCTGGAAACTGCGAGTATTGCTGGCACAGGCACTGTTTGCCTCACCTGATATTCTGCTACTCGATGAGCCAACCAACAACCTGGATATCAACGCTATTCGTTGGCTGGAAGGTGTGCTGAGCCAGCAAAAAAGCACCATCATTATTATCTCTCACGATCGCCATTTCCTGAACGAAGTTTGCACTCACATTGCTGATATCGACTACGGCGAGTTGCGTGTTTATCCGGGCAACTACGACGACTTCATGATTGCGTCTACCGCTGCGCGTGAATTGCTTCATTCAGAGAACTCGAAAAAGAAAACGCAAATCGCTGAATTGCAGCAATTCGTTAGCCGGTTTTCAGCGAATGCCTCAAAGGCTAAACAGGCGACTTCGCGTGCTAAAAAGCTTGAGAAAATCGAGCTTGCCGATATCAAACGCTCCAGCAGAATCAGCCCCTACTTGGTGTTCACACAAGACAAAAAGCTATTCCGCCAGGCCGTAACGTTTGATAATTTGAGCAAAGGTTTTGACGATGGCCCACTGTTTGAAAAAGGCACATTGATGCTTGAAGCAGGCGCACGCCTTGCTATCATTGGCGAGAATGGTGCTGGTAAATCCACCTTGCTGCGCTGCCTGCTAGGCCAACTGGAGCCAGATACTGGACATGTGCAGATGTCTGAAAACGCCCTTATCGGCTATTGCCCACAAGACAACACCGCAGATTTCAACAACAGTCAATCCTTGTTTGACTGGATGAGCCAGTGGCGCAAGGCTTCGCACGGCGATCAAATCGTACGGGCAACCTTAGGTCAACTGCTGTTCTCATCCGATGATTTTGAAAAGCCTGTAAACGTGTGCTCCGGTGGTGAAAAGAACCGCCTGCTGTTTGGCAAACTGATGATGAGCTCGCCTAACGTTCTGGTGCTAGATGAGCCTACCAACCACATGGATATGGAAGCCATCGAGGCATTGAACCTGGCGCTAGTGCACTACGAAGGCACGATTATTTTCGTGAGCCACGATCGCGAATTTGTCTCCTCACTGGCCACTCAGATTATTGAAATCAAAGATAAGAAGCTAGTGAACTTTGCTGGTACTTATGATGAGTATTTGGCCAGTCAGAATTTGGTGAAGAAGGCAGCTAATTATTAGGTTGGGGTGTTTGTATAAACGCCTTCAAGGTTCATAGAGCAACAACCCTTAAAGCGAGGCTCATTATTAGCTCTTCGTGTCGCTGTCTGATTTTTGCGATTGAGCCTGTGCCATTTTGCACTCTCTGACGGATAAGCTCTTCAGGGCGGGATTGTCGTGCTGTGCTCGAGTGAGTGCTGCTGACGGTACGCGCAGAACTCTTCCAATATTCCCAGTCCACGTGTTGGGCTGATGGGGATTTGACTAAACAGAGCATGTATATACGCACAGCATCGACCAATTGTGCGAACTGCCAATCCTTCAGATCGTCGCGGCTGCCGAATAGTGTAAGAACTCGTGCTATCTCTTGCTGATCTAGAGTGGCAGGATCTTGGCACGAAGATTCATGCAGAAACTGATTTAATCGGATGACATAATAAGCTCTGTTCTTTGAGGGGATACTCTCATTGCTTAAACAGCGCAAATAGGCATCCCGAGTAGACCCAAGCAGTTTCCTGCTGCGACCAAAAGACTCTGACATGCTGTTAACTCTTGAATGTTGACTTAGCCAACGAGAGTTGCAGCGTAGCAGGGGGCTTAATGATGATAACTACAAAAAAGACTAATTGCCAAATAATGCTAGTATTTTATACAGTAAGATAAATGTTATATTGAACACCAGCAATGTTTATAGGGATTTTTCGTGTTCTTGTGTGCGCGTATTTTGATGATATATTTGCTGTTAAGGTAAGCGGTGTGCACTATGTTTCTAGGGGCATTTAATAGGCACTCCGTATTATTAGGTTTAGCGGGGGGCTTTTGACTGGACATGCTGAGTCTGTATTATTGGGCAAAAGACGAGTCAGCCTAATACTTGTTAGGCCTGCCAATCAACTTGTCCGCAAACTCTAGGTTGGTAGCATTCCTCAATTACGTGATACTTAAGAGAGGCGCAGGGAACTGTTTCTTTGTATGCTATTCTGAGATACTCATCACATAAATAATTTGAGCAGACTCGCGCGTCATCTTTGTGACGGCGACTGCTTTCTTTGGATCATTTCATGATAGAGGAAGCGGAGATGGTGGCTGAAGTTTTAGATTCACGAACTGAGTTACGTGTGCTCGTGGCTGAAGTTAAGCAGTGTTTCGATGCAAATGTAGTTCGAGAGGCGTCTGGTGAATATCAGAATCGCATGCAGACGCAAATGGTGCGGGTGCTGGACAAAGTAGCTGAGTCCGAAGAATTTGAGGACGATACCGCGCAAGTGGAGCTAGTGGGTAGATTATTAAGGCTGTCCACCCAGGAATCTGTTCGTAATATGGATGACGCCGTACGAAACTTGAACGCTCTAATTAATAGAATATAAATTGTAGATAAGGACGCATGGGAATTGTAAAAGATTTACTCTCAGCATTGAAAGATGTAAGTGCTCTTCAAGCAAAAACTAAAGATCTTAATGATGGAGTCCTTTTACTTGCTGAAAAGATTGATCCTTTGGTAGAGCGACTTGCTGTTCTCGAAACAAACTACGATCAGATGCGCAAGTCTATTGATGATGAGAAGATGGCTAACATCAAAGCTCAAATGTCTGACAGGATAACAAGGCTTGAATCGGACCATAAGCATCTACAACAATCAGTAAAGAACGAAATCCTCGCTGATATCAAAGCAGATATCGCAGTGACTCAGACAAAACTCAATCATCACCAATCTGTTCTGTTGGATGTTGACAAACAAAGCCAATAGTTTCTGACTCCTAAATCTCCAATCACGTGGCTTAGTTTAGCTTGGCTATGGTTGTGTCAGGTCTGCTGCGATGGTGTTTGGTCTCTACTGTTGGCTGTTTAGTTTGTTCAACGTATTCGTATAAAGCAAGCCTAACATTACGTTGAACTTGTCAACTTGACCCAACCCTCCTTGCGCTGCCGCTCCAGTCGGTCTGCGTCAATTGCAAGTTAACGCTGTGTTATTTTTCACTCAGCGTTCATTTAGCGCAAGTACCATTGTTTGGGATAAAATCAGCGCACCGCTCACCCGTGCAGAATGATTATGGCAAGTTATT
>JALZWO010000127.1 GCA_023300375.1 Granulosicoccus sp.
CCAATTGAATAAGCTTTTATCCGATTGCTATTGCCGCTGAGAGTCTGCTCAACAATATACTTGAGGAACGACGACATTTGAGGCGCTCCAGAAAAGCGCCTGTTTTGCATGACACGCTGTAGCTCCGCGAGTACAATCGCTGTGTCAGTTTCGATAGCGTTTAAACCATCGTGTGTGTCTTCCTGATATGTTTCTGCTGTATTCACAACTTAATTTTTTTTAGAGACTAATGTCAAGGTCTTAGTGTGAAGGTAGATTGTAAAGTTACGGTAAACGCTAGATCTTTTTTTAGTACAGATTCACCGAAATCACGTAAGCCATGCATAAACGCGTGATTTTTAAAAGAATTTGGCCTATCAATAGGCAAAGAAATTGCATGTACGCTCGGCTTGGAGGCTGTTTGAATTCGTTATATTGACTGTGTCAGCGTTCAGCCAGTATGGCTGCAACTGTGCAGTAATCGACGTAAAGCTTGAGTTAGAGGGTGATTTTGAGTGCGCGAGGCTAATGTACCTAACAGTACAAACACCACAGAGGCAGCAAACGGAGGGCCTTTGGCCAAACCGGAGAGCAATGCTGACTCCATATTGGTTGTCGATGATGACTCTAGAATCAGAGACTTACTGCGTGCTGCCCTAGAGGCCGAGCACTATAGCGTTCACGAAGCAGAAACTAGCGCTGATCTTTACAATACCTTGACATCCACTAAAATCGATCTCGTAACAGTGGACGTTGTACTCAATCAAGAGAGCGGCCTTGATTTGGTTCGAGATCTTCGAAAACAAAGTGACGTTCCAATAATTTTGGTCACCGGACGAGTTGACCTGATCGACACGGTCATGGGGTTAGAACTGGGCGCTGACGATTACATTACCAAACCTTTCCCGATACGAGAATTCATTGCTCGAGTGCGCTCAGTCCTCCGCCGTTCGAAATCCAGCGCAGGCCTTAGCAAACAGATTGGCAATACGGGTGACACTGAAAGATCAGGTAACCCGACGTATCGAGGCTCCAATAATAGACACGAAGAGCAGGCGTTTGAACATATCTCGTTCGGTAACTGGTCAATCAATACCGCCTCAAGAGAGCTACGCAACGCTGGCGGGCAGCTCATTAAGTTAACGAGTACTGAATACGACCTGCTGGATATATTTGTCAATGCGCCTCAACGAGTGTTGTCCCGCGAACACTTGATGGACAGACTAACAGGCAGACCTTGGAACCCATCTGACAGAAATATAGACAACCATGTTGCTCAGCTTCGCAAGAAAATTGAACAAGACAGCAATTCAGAGTGGATCAAAACCGTGCGCGGTGCTGGATACATGTTCACCGGTAAACCTCAGCGACATAGGATTGAAGGCCTGTAGCAACGGCTCAACCACCTAAGTCACAACTCCCTGTCACAATTCACTATTGCCTAGTTAGCCATAATGGCTAGTTCGAACCTTACGAGTCATTTATAGTTTGGTAAGCACACACGCATCCTACAAACGGCTACATGAAATAGCACCCTTTGCCATCGTTCTTTTTTGTTTAAGAGATGCTTAACTTCCGAGTAGCTAAGCATCTCTGTCACCCACCAAGCACGCTTTATAGGTTGGCTAATATGCCGTTGACACTATCCTTTGCATCGCCGAAAAGCATGCGCGTGTTCTCTTTAAAAAACAATGGGTTTTCTACGCCAGCGTAGCCGGTTGCCATGGAGCGTTTGGACACAATAACCTGCTTTGCATTCCACACTTCAAGTACCGGCATGCCAGCAATAGGGCTGTTCGGATTATCCAAAGCAGCAGGATTGACAATATCGTTTGCGCCTATAACGATAACAACGTCAGTCTTTGCAAGATCTTCATTGATCTCATCCATCTCCAACACTAAGTCGTACGGTACGTTGGCTTCGGCAAGAAGCACATTCATGTGACCAGGCATACGGCCCGCCACTGGATGAATAGCAAAACGTATGTTGATCCCAGCCGCTTTTAGCCTGTTGGTCAGTTCAGAGACTGGGTGCTGGGCATGTGCAACCGCCATTCCATACCCCGGTACAATCACCACAGATTCAGCGTCTTTGCAAAGTTGGGCAACTTCATCAGCAGAAATCGAAACAGCTTCGCCCTGCTCCTCGTCATCATCTGATGCGGCGCCCTTGGGTGCATCACCCCAGCCGCCCATGATCACGCTGAAAAATTTTCGGTTCATAGCACGGCACATGATGTAGCTCAGAATTGCGCCACTGGAACCTACCAGAGCCCCCACAACAATCAGCAAATCGTTGGACAACATGAAGCCTGTAGCGGCTGCAGCCCAGCCTGAGTAACTATTGAGCATAGAGATAACCACCGGCATATCTGCACCGCCAATCGCCATGACCATGTGCACACCAAAAGCAAAAGCCAGAAGCGTCATGATGACCAGTATGGCTGTACCTGCACCTTTACCCGCAGTTGCACTGGCTGTCTCAGGCGCGGTTCCAATGAACAACATTAATAGAATCACGCAAGCAATACCAATTCCAACATTGATCATGTGCCTTGCAGGCAGAATAAGGGGCTTGCTGCCTACCTTTCCACTCAGTTTGCCAAACGCCACCACTGAGCCTGTAAACGTTAAAGCACCAATAAGAATTCCAAGATAGATCTCAACATCATGGATAGTTCTCTCTGTACCTAGGTAGTTTGAGTCAGGATCGAGGTACGTGGCAAAGCCAACCAAAACAGCGGCCAGTCCTACGAAGCTGTGCAGTATGGCAACAAGCTCTGGCATCTGCGTCATTTCTACACGCTTTGCAAGTACAGCACCTATACCACCACCAATGCCAATGGTAACAATGAGCACACCATAATTGCTCACGTCCTTGCTTAAGATAACCGCAATTATGGCTAGTGCCATACCTGCAATACCAAACTGATTTCCACGCCTTGCTGTTTCTTGCTTGGACAATCCAGACAGGCTTAATATAAACAATATAGCGGCAATGATATAAGCCGCATTCACCATTCCATCATTCATGATTCTTATTTCCTGAACATCTTCAGCATGCGCTGAGTCACGAGAAAGCCGCCGACGATGTTAATACTGGCGATGAGAGTAGCAATGGCTGCAAGAAAGATTACAAACCCAGAGCTAGCCGATACCTGCAACAGCGCACCCACGACAATAATACCGCTGATAGCGTTGGTTACACTCATTAGTGGAGTGTGTAGTGCCGGGCTTACGCTCCAGACAACCTGATAGCCAACGAAACACGCTAGAACAAATACCGTGAAATGCTTCATGAAATCTTCAGGAGCAACGCTACCTACGGCAAGCAAGGCTACCGCACCAATGGCCGCTGCGATCAACGTACCGCCAGCTCCACCAGTTTTCACAGGCTCGGCGACAGGTGCTGCAGGCTTGGGCTTAGCTTTAGGCGCTGCTGATAATTTTGGCGCAGGTGGTGGCCATGTGATGTCACTACCATTGACAACGGTCGCACCACGGATAACTTCATCTTCCATGTTGACGTTGACCACGCCTTCTTTGTCTGGCGTCAGATCACTCAGCAAATGACGTATGTTTGTTCCATACAGCTGGCTAGATTGTGCCGCCATTCGGCTAGGTAGATCGGTGTAACCCACCAACGTGACATCGCCATGGCGAGTGATCTCATTAGCCACTGTGAGTTTACAATTGCCACCTCGCTCAGCGGCTAAGTCAACTATAACGCTACCTGGCTTCATGGATTCAACCATATCGGTAGTGATCAGTTCAGGTGCATCACGCCCCGGAATCAAGGCTGTGGTAATGATAATGTCCACCTCTTTTGCCTGTTCACGGAATAATGCCATCTCGGCATCGATGAACTCCTTGCTCATCAATTTTGCATAGCCACCTTCGCCAGCACCGTCTTCGTCATCTTCAAAATCAAGCATGAGAAACTCTGCACCCATACTTTCAACCTGTTCCGCGGCTTCTGGACGAGTATCGAACGAACGAACGATAGCGCCCATGCCACGAGCAGCGCCAATAGCCGCTAAGCCCGCAACACCTGCCCCAATAATAAGCACTTTGGCTGGAGGTACTTTGCCTGCTGCAGTAATTTGGCCGGTAAAGAATCGCCCAAACTGATTAGCCGCTTCAACTACTGCGCGGTATCCACCAATATTTGCCATGGAGCTCAGCGCATCCAGTTTCTGAGCCCGTGAGATTCTGGGCACAGAGTCCATGGCTAGCGTGGTGATTTCACCAGCACTCAGTTGGCTCATAAGCGATTCATTCTGAGCTGGCCAGATAAAACTGATTAAGATGGTGCCAGCCTTTAACATAGCGATTTCATCGCCTGCAGCTGAATGAGGATCAGGGGCCCTGACTTTGATAATGATGTCTGATTTGTCGTATACCGCCTGTGCACTATCTAGAACATCAACTCCAGCCCGCGCGTACAGATCATCAGAGATGTCAGCGCCGAGGCCAGCACCGCTCTGTATACAAAGCGTGTGCCCCAGTTTTTGAATATGCGAGGCTGTTTCAGGCGTCAAGGCGACACGCTTTTCCCCAGCGTAGGTTTCTTTTGGAACTCCAATCAGCACGATACACTCCCCAAATTTGTTATCGGTAACATTGATATAAGCATATGATACAAAACGGCGTTTGTAGCGACATACTCACTATAAATCAATAGATTCGCTGCTAACGAATAAAATTACTAGTAATCATTACTATTGGCAAGAGCCGAACTACATGAACTTACGCGGGATTAAGCTGCACTATGCGCAAATTAAGTAGCGATGCAACACTCACCCATAGTAAATACGGCAATAATAGTGCGGCATATAAAGGCTTCACCATGGCAAAAACGCCCATCATAGCTACTATCGACAACCACAACAGAGCCACCTCAAACAGAGCCCACTGAGGTTTTTGCATAGCAAAAAACACGATGCTCCAAAAAAGGTTGAGTACTAGATTGACCAGGACGACCGATAAAATCAGGGGTTGCTGTGCCGAGTTTGCCACATTCCAAACACCACCTACGGCGGCGATAATAAACAGGTATATGGTGCTCCACGCAACTGGAAAAGCCCAGTCTGGTGGATTCCAAGACGGCTTTACCAGGTTTCGATACCAAGGGCCAACGTCGGTAGCTTTGCCACCGACTCCTCCAACTACGACAATAGCTGCTGTGATAGCAGCGTATGACATCCACATAAGTTTTCAAGCTAGGTTGTTGTTGTGCAAGACCAGCAAGAACTTAGCTTTGCGGCCCTACAATTGAGTCGGTTTACTGTCGGGCTTGCCAGTTTCAGAACCGATACCGAGCAGATGCCCCACATCTTTAATGAATACTCGCACATGTGCCATGGGATCGCGGCCTACTAGCTTCTTGTTCAAGTAGGATTCCCACGTGAGCTTCTGCACATCAGCGTCAGCACACATGGTAACAAAACGCTCGCGACGCTTGTCGCTGTGGTACCAGAACTTTTGCATGATGCCCAATACCCAGAAAACCTTGCCATGCTTTTTCATAAAACGCTTTCTAGCTTTCTTAATACAAGCAGGGTTATCTGTTGCGATCGCCTCGGCCACAGATTCTGCCACAATACGTCCACAGGTCATGGCATAGAATATCCCTTCTCCCGAAGCAGGAGCAACTACACCAGCCGCGTCGCCTGCCAGCACTACATGACAACCGTCGTCCCAACGCTTCAACGGCTTCATCGGTATAGGCGCGCCTTCTGTTCGTATGGTTCTCGCGGTGTCTAATCCACTTTGCTTACGAAGTGCTGTTACTGCTTCGCGAATGCCAAATCCTTGCACCGCTGTGCCTGTACCCACGCTGATTGTTTTACCGTGAGGAAATATCCAGCTGTAAAAATCAGGTGACAGTTTGCCGTTGTACACCACGTCGCAACGTAATGGGTCAGCCTCTAGAGCAAAGTTGAAATCCGTAGAACGATTCAAAGAAGATTCATGCTGAGGAGCTTCTACAATCTCATGATAAGCAAACACGCTTTGCAGTTTCTCAGCGCCAGGTACAGCCGCACGCCCAACTTTCGTTTTGGCACCATCAGCGCCAATGATATACCGAGCTCTCACACTAACAGGCTCGGTAGTGCAGCCCTTTTTACCCGGCGTGTAAATCAGCTCTCGACTACGACCATCAGAATTTCCCAACGACATAAATGTGCCGTCTTGACGAACAGCGCCAGCGGTTGCTGCACGCTCGCGCAGCCATTCGTCGAAATGCCCTCTATCAACCATGCCAACAAAACCAATCTCAATAGGCATGTCTACGGCGTTGTTGCTTGGGGATACCATACGGGCAGACGTGACTTCGGCTTCCAGCACTTCACGTGGAACATCAAAATCGCGCAACATCTGTGGTGGCACTGCCCCGCCACACGGCTTAATGCGACCCGCACGATCGAGCAACATGACACTCAGTCCTTGCTTTGCAAGATCTTCTGCAGCAATGGAGCCCGCAGGCCCTCCACCAACAACGATCACATCATAGACTTCAGAGTTCATTAGTTGTCTCCTAATACAATACAGCCAGGCGAGAAGTGCCCGGTCTCTTCGGCTGTGGCCGGCTGATAGACGCCAAAAGCCAGGCGAGCAGCCCAGATAAACAGTACGGCTTGAACGCCAAAAACGAGGCTATAGGACAACGGAATGTTGTCTAGCAAGGCTCGTGAAATATCGATGGCAGAGGTGGCAGCGATACCCCCTAAACCAAATGCGATTGCCTGCGCTGCACCCCACATGCCCATGCGAACGCCCTCGCGTTGTTTTGCTCCTCGCCCCACCAGATCCATCATTGATCCAATAGCCGCGACAGCAAAGACCCCGTTGGCCAAACCCAGGGAGAAAACCGTAGCTTGCAGCGGAAATGCCTGCCCAATCTGACCACCAACAGCCAATGCAAGTATCGCAACCGCAGAGGCCAGACAGCCAGTGATGGTCCAACGCCTTAAAGAACCAAAATACTTGCCGCCAATGACACTAGTTAGCAAGGCCACCAACAACATGCCGCTAAGTACACCGCCATGATGTGTACCTGCTAACTGTGTTGATTCACCGGGAGTCATACCAAACACAGAACCGGCAAAAGGTTCTAGGATAAGATCCTGAGCGCTGTACGCAAGCATGGATACAAACACAAAAGCACTGAAACGCCTCGAGTCTGGCTCCGACCAAACAGCCTGCATAGATGCCCTGAACCCAGCTTTCGCCACATCAGCTTCAGCTTCTTTTTTATTCTTTAACACGTTCGCTGATTCAACATTCTCAACAGCCAGCTTTACACTTGATTCAACGCCCAGAACAGCCAAACAAGTCACGATAAAGGCGATTACAGAGACGCCTCCAGTGACCATTATCAAACGTTCAAAACTGAAGGGATCAAGCTGTTTGCCCGCTACAACAGCGGTAACAATAAATCCTAATAACATCATGACCCAGACACTACTGGCCGCAGCGCCGCGAAATCTGGGCGCCACCGATTTAGCCAGTAGCACTAGCAAAGACGTACCAGCCGCACCAACACCAAGACCTACCAACACGAAGCCCACGACAGCAACAGCAATACCCAAAGCCGCGTTTCCAGGAATTAGTGAAGTTGAATAGGCAGCTAGAAAACCACCAAGCGCTAATACAAACATGCCACCGATGATCCACGGTGTGCGCCTGCCACCCGCATCCGAGCCATAACCCATTCTAGGCCGAGTAATTTGAATAGCGTAATGCAGACCTACCAGTAGACCCGGCAATAATGCGGGTAATGCAAGTTCGACCACCATGATTCGATTGACCGTGGACGTAGTCAGTACAACCACAGCACCCAAGGATGTTTGCACAAGCCCTAAGCGAAAAATACCAAACCAGTTAATGTATCGATTGTTCATAACAGGCAGCTCATAAGGTGATTGTCGGGCGGAGTGCCACGGCGGTTGCCATCATTCCCAGCACATATAGGGTGACGCCAGTGGCGTTGTACCAAGGGGCGTACTTCAAAGGGTCGGATAGGAATCGACGCATGCATAGCAGTTGCAGTGCTATAGATACGAACATGATTAGCGCAAAAAGGGGTTTGTCCCAGAACAGCAAAAAAGCGAATACAAGCACTTGCGGTATGAGCATTACCAAGCAGGCGAAGCGCGCTGCTTGGTCACTGCCCATCATCACCGGCAGTGACTTGAGACCGAGTGCGGTATCACCCTCCACTGCCTTGAAATCGTTTAGTGTCATGATGCCATGAGCGCCAACACTGAACAGAAATGCCATCAGGAAGATAGGGGCACTCGGGGCGGCCCCGGCAAGCATGACAGCAGCTCCTGTAATCCACGGAAGCCCCTCATAACAAGCGCCGCAAGCGGCGTAACCGAACCACGCATTCTGTTTGAGTCGAAAAGGCGGCGCACTGTAGGCCCATGCCAACATAAGGCCAATCACTGCAGCGATAAAAACAATGGCGCCTAGAGCCGCAGCAACCAGCAACGACAAACAAGTCCAGACGATTCCTATATATAAGCCCCATCTGCCAGGAATACGGCCACTAGGGATGGGTCTTTGAGGTTCATTGATCGCATCAACATGCCGATCAAACCAGTCGTTGACAGCTTGGCTAGTGGCACAAACCAATGGGCCAGTGAGCAGCACACCCAACACGATCGTTAGCCAATGCTCCCCCACCGCCATACCGGAGGAAACCACACCGCATGCGAAGGCCCACATGGGTGGAAACCAAGTGATCGGCTTGAGAAGCTCAAGCACGGCAGAGGGTGAAAGAACCCGACTGTTAATAATGGATGTATCACTACGAATCATAAAGTGTAAATTAAACTTGACACTTCGTTGTGTCAAGCAATAACTTCGTGATTCGTTCAGGTTTGGACGAATTAGCGCCTAAAACCTAATCTGAAGAAGGCGTTTTCACTGAACCACAGCCAGATCCGGTCATTTTATCCTTAGCCAGATCCCTAAGCTGCAGGAAAATCCTCGTCGTCGAGTGAATAGCGTCTAAGTTTCACGTAGAGCGATTGCCTACTCAAACCTAGCATTTCAGCAGCCGAAGCGCGATTATTGTTGGTTAGCTTTAGTGCTGATTGAATGCACAGTTGCTCTATGAGTTCAGTGGATTCACGAACCAGATCCTTGAGTGGCACCCGCCCAACCAGTTGGGTCAGCTGATCAATGGATTTAGGCGCTAACGCTAGGTTTTCGTCATTAGCAGCCACCCGACGGCTAATATTACGAATGGAGAAACCAACGCAATCTAGGCCCGCATCGGTCACAGCTGCTGCCGACACTTCAACATCACACACCGAACCAAACTCACCACGCATTTGCGTGCTGTACAGCCGAATGGAGCCATGTTCACGCAAACTGGACATGATGATCTGGAAATCAATACCACCTTGCCCTAGCCAGTTGGACAGGTTTTGGCTCCGAGCCAAATCAATACCTGCCAATTGCGACAGATCTAGAAACTCAGTATTGGCAGTGAGCACCACGCCCTTTGAATCTGTAACCACAAGAGCGTCCGGCGCGTTTTCTACCAACGCCAGCAACCGCTGAGTTTGCTCTGGTTGGGTGAGCTGATTTGTATCAGAGGCCTTTTTTTCAAGTCGTACCAGTACATGCGTTTGGCTACTGGTTTTGAATAAGGCCAGATTGACTAAAAGCGCTTCACCGGCGGCATCAAGATCAAGAGAAATGCTGACATTACGGCCATTCATTCTGACTGACGCCAATGCATCTTCCACGTGCTGCTTGGCTTTTTTATCGAACCACCGCAGTAAGTTACTGCCCACCAGTTTGCGCTCTGTGGATCCTAGCAAAGTACATGCTGCAGGATTCGCTTCAACGAGCCTGAAGGTGTCAGCTTCGGCGATAATAATGGCGTCACCCGCTGTCTTGAACAGGAGGCGGTAACGTGTTTCAAATTGGCGCAACTGAGAGTAATCACGCTCCATTGACTGCTGCACACTCACCAACCGTTGTTGCATGCGAGTTAATGAACTGAGGTCTTTGCCGACGGCTATACAGAAGCCTTTATCATCAAGCGACACGGTGCTGTAAAGCACAAGAATATTTTCGCCCTCTTCGGTGCGATGATTAATCTGTCGTTGACCAGATTCGACGCTAGATGTGGTGGCTAGCAGCTCACGAACCTTGTCGTGGCTATCGATACTTACGGTATCAATCCATTTTTTGCCAATCCACCTCTGCGTGTTTTTACCAGCAATTTCTTCACTGCTGACGGACAGGTCACGAATCACGCCTTCGTTGTCGATGATCAGCGCAATGTCTGCGGCCGCCCCCAAAAGATTTGATGCGGTTTGCCCGTCGATTGTGCCTAAAATCTTAGATGGTGCTTTGAAACTATTCATTCATTTTGTCCATCGAAGCAGAGGCCGCACTACTCGTGTGTAAAAATACATTCACGTGACAGCCTTGAGACGTAAATTGCACGCTTTTGTGGCTTTTAAAACAGCCCTACGACCATCAGAGGCATAGAAGTCCGCACCGATAAGCCGGACCTTATTAGGATAGCGAGTGAAATAGTCACCACCAACCATGACTACGATACCTGGATTTTTTGACACTGATTTTACGTCTTTGATTAAGTTAGCAAGATCGTCATAGCAATACTCGTTATGCAGGGAAAAACCCACCGCTGAGTAGTTCGTTGATGCAATTCTGGTTAGTATGAAGTCGGCGCCAAGCCCGCAAAGATTGCTGACTCGCCACCCGTATCGACGAAAGAAATCGCAGACCATGGCTATGCCAAAGGTGTGATTCTCGCCAGGCGTAGAAGAAAGTAAAATAGAACTTAGTGGCAATCCTGAATTTTCAGCGTGATAACCGATAGTTTCGCATTCACACACTAATCGATGCAAACGGCACAAGCCTAGTTGCACGTCGATAAAGCTGAGTTTGTCAGTCGACCAGCTATCACCCAAATGCCTTGCAGCCGGTGTTAAAAGATTTAAAAATAACGACTCGAGAGATACCCCCTGTGCCAGTAGATCAGTGATGTGCTCGTCGAGAGCCTTCGAGTCATCGTTAATACACATTTGTGCAAATAATGCAACTTTGTCCCCAGCACTCCACTCACCAGTTGTTGGCTCAACGGAGTGATTTTCGATCAGTGGCGAGTTTGATGGTACGTCCATCAAATGATTTACAAACAGACGCGGTATTAGTTCTGATTCAACGGTGCGCAGCAGCAATTCAATTTGATCAGGCTCGTCTAGAAGCCCAGCGCTAGAACTATTATCGAGAATTTTAGTCGCGTTGACGCCTGCCTGATGCCCGGCTCCCCGCTCATGATCCCCCGAGTCTATTGCCATACGTGAGAGCCCTGTAGCTCTTGAAAGAAGTAAACCGTAGTTTACGCACAGTGTCTTAACTTGTATACAACCGTGTAGTTATTGACGCTTGGGCCAGTATAACCACTATCATGCCGTAGTGTACTTATTTATTGACATTTCAAATGTGTCCATTTTAGTTGACACTTTGTTCAAGCGGTCGTAGACTGCATCTGCGACCTGCCCAACTAACGCTAAAAGACTGACTGCCTCACCAGCATGAAATCCAACACAAGCCACATCCCTTCAGCACCACTCTACACGCCAGAGCAACGAGTGCGACGTAATGAGTCACGATGGACTCTAGTGCAAGGCGTTCTTGCACCAGTACAGTTTCTCGTGTTCCTCGTCAGTGCTGCCCTACTGATTCGTTACCTTGCAACACATCAGGGATTTGAGGTTGCCGCAGCCTCTGTAGTCATTAAAACGCTGTTTCTCTACGCCATTATGTACACCGGTGCTCTCTGGGAACATGATGTCTACGGCCAATATCTCTTTGCACCCGCTTTCTATTGGGAAGACATGGTGAGCATGCTGGTCATTGCCCTACATACCCTTTATTTGGTTTTGTACCTCACGGGTTTTGGCGACAGCACTCTTCTTGTGTACATAGCCATCGCCGCTTACGCCACTTACGTTGTCAATGCTGCTCAGTTTCTACTGAAGCTTCGACATGCCCGGCTCTCGGAGGCCAACTGACATGTCAACTGCACTTGACGATATCGCTATCACCGTAGAAAGGGGCCAACGCGAGGTCTTTTGCGGGCTTACTGGCATTGTCTGGTTACACCGAAAAATGCAGGATGCGTTTTTTCTAGTCGTCGGAAGTCGAACCTGCGCTCACTTGTTGCAATCCGCTGCAGGAGTTATGATTTTCTCAGAGCCACGTTTCGCCACCGCTATCATGCAAGAAAAAGATCTTGCTGGCCTATCAGACGCTAATGAGGAACTTGACCGCATTGTCCATCGCTTATTAGAGCGTCGCCCTGATATTGCTACTTTATTTCTGGTGGGTTCATGTCCTTCGGAAGTGATCAAACTCGACCTTGGACGAGCAGCTCAACGTTTATCTACAGCGCACCAAGGTCGCGTTAGAGTCTTAAACTATTCAGGTAGCGGAATAGAAACTACGTTTACGGAAGGTGAAGACGCTTGCTTGGAAGCGATGATCAAAGCCGCACCTTATACCGATGAAAAGCAGCTAATGATTGTCGGTGCTCTGCCTGACATCGTTGAAGATCAATTCGACCGACTATTCGATAGCACAGGCATAAGAACTGCTGCCTTGCATGTCAATTATTTCCCTCCACGGCGGGCAGCTCACATACCTGCCATTGGACCAAACACGCAGTTTTTGTTAGCGCAGCCTTTCTTAAATGCCTCACGCAGAGCACTGATAGAAAAAAGTGCCACTCACATACCTGCCCTGTTTCCTTTTGGAGTCAATGGCACACGTGCTTGGCTCTATGCAGCAGCAGACGCACTCGGTGTAAAGCGCGCAAGTATTGACACTGCCATAACAGCTCCTATTGCACGCGCCCAGAAAGCTCTTGAACACTATCGCCCCATGCTTGAGGGAAAGCGCTTGTGGTTCATGCCTGATTCACAGCTCGAACTCCCTCTTGCTCGATTTATGCACCAGGAATGTGGCATGGAGATTCTCGAAGTGGGCGTGCCCTACCTTGATAAGAAAACCATGTCCGAAGAACTCAAGATGGTGCCAGAGACAGCAAGAGTGGTCGAGGGCCAAGACGTTGATAAACAGTTGGACCGGCTGCGCATTGAAGCACCCGATTTAACGGTCTGTGGCCTCGGCATTGCCAACCCGCTGGAAGGCGAAGGACTGAGTACTAAATGGAGTATCGAACTTGTGTTTACACCGGTGCACGGATTTGATCAAGCAGGTGATCTGGCGGAGCTGTTTGCCAGACCTTTAAGTCGAAAACAGAAATTGAGTGTGTAGCTAATAATGGAACTTAGCCTCTGGACTTATGAAGGACCACCGCACATTGGAGCAATGCGCATTGCAACCTCCATGCGCGACGTGCATTACGTTCTTCACGCACCACAAGGTGACACGTACGCCGATCTGTTGTTCACCATGATTGAGCGCCGTGATAAACGTCCACCCGTTAGTTACACCACATTTCAAGCACGCGACTTGGGTGGCGATACGGCCAACTTACTCAAAAGCAGCATCAAAGCGGCATATGATCGATACCAGCCAGAGGCACTGATGGTTGGCGAATCATGCACCGCTGAGCTCATTCAAGACCAACCTGGCTCACTAGCGCAAGGCATGGGAATTCCGGTACCCGTTATCCCGTTAGAACTGCCTTCTTACTCCAAAAAGGAGAACTGGGGAGCAAGCGAATCTTTTTATTACTTAGTAAGACATGTGCTAGCGCACTCCTCTTACCAGAATCGTGAGGTGCCAGAAGCCACTGACACTGCGAACACACGACCAAAAGCCAATTTGCTCGGACCCACGGCTCTTGGTTTTCGTTGCCGAGATGATGTTGTTGAAATTTCACGTCTTCTTGAATCTATCGGTGTTGAAGTGAATGTTGTCGCACCCCTTGATGCTACCGTCGACGATTTACGTCGTATTCCAGATGCTGATTTCAATATCAGCCTATACCCGGAAACATCGCGAACACTATGTACATGGCTTGAGCGCACCTTTAAGCAGCCTACTGTAAAAACTGTGCCTATCGGTGTGACCGCAACACTAGAGTTCATCGAAGAAATTGAAGCCTTAACAGGCATTGATGCCGGCAGCATCAAAGATGCAGAACAAAGCCGCCTGCCTTGGTATTCACGTTCAGTTGACTCCACATACTTAACAGGAAAAAGAGTTTTCATTTTTGCTGATGGTACACACGCTTTAGCCGCTGCACGCATTGCTCGTTACGAACTGGGTTTTGAGGTTGTCGGGCTGGGAACTTTTAGTCGTGAGATGGCTAAAGATGTTCGTGCTATGGCAAAAGAGCTTGGGCTAGAAGCACTCATCAGCGACGATTATTTGGAAGTGGAAGAGCATATCGCCGCATTGCACCCAGAGCTGGTTCTAGGTACACAAATGGAACGTCACATTGCTAAGCGCTTGGGTATGCCCTGCGCTGTCATCTCTACCCCTGTGCATGTGCAGGATTTTCCAGCACGCTATTCGCCGCAAATGGGCTTTGAAGGTGCAAACGTTATTTTTGATACGTGGGTACACCCTCTATTGATGGGTTTGGAGGAGCATCTGCTGCACATGTTCAGGGACGACTTTGAATTTAACGATTCGTCCACGCCTTCACATTTACACGGCAGCGAAGGCAGTGTGGCACCGATTAAGGATTCACATCTAAACGAAACTGCTCACGCTGTCGCACCTGTGCAATCGCGTGACCTCAACCCGGATCTAGATTTAGCAGAAACAACCGTAAGTGCAGCCGTTACTACAGCCGAATCAAGCTGGGCAGAAGATGCTGAAAAAGAATTAAAGAAAATTCCTTTTTTTGTTCGAGGAAAGGCGCGACGCAACACCGAAAATTTTGCGCGTATGCGTGGTGATGCGCTAATCACCATTGATACGCTTTACGATGCAAAGGCTCATTATGCACGCTGATAAGCACGGTAAACCTACGCCCATAAACGTAACGATTGTTACGCTTGATGGGCACCTGGGAAACACTATAGAACGTGCTGAAGCACGTTTACGTAGAGAAATTCCTGGCTTAAATCTCAGCATGCACCCTGCTTGCGACTGGGGAGATGACGACACAGCCCTTGCAGCTTGTCACAAAGCGATTGAAGAGGCCGATATCGTGGTTTGCACCATGATGTTTCTCGAACCTCACATCAATGCTGTACTGCCAGCACTGAAAGCACGAGCACCACATTGCGACGCTATGGTTGGCGCGATGTCTAGTTCAGAGATTGTGAACCTGACGCGTATGGGCAAGCTCACGATGGGTGGTGAGCTCAAGGGCCCCATGGCCATGCTGAAGAAATTGCGCGGATCAAAAAAGTCAGGCAAGAACAGCGGTGCCACACAGATGAAAACTCTGAAGCGCCTACCTAAAATTCTCAAATTCATTCCAGGCACTGCTCAAGATCTGCGGGCCTACTTCATCATGCTGCAATGCTGGTTGGCAGGATCAGAGGAAAACGTTGCTGTCATGGTGCGCACACTGATACAACGATATGCCGATGGTGAACGCACGCCAATGCGTCAGTTGCTCAAAGACTCACCACCGCTTGACTATCCAGAAAACGGTTTGTACCACCCACGTATGAAATCAAGCGAATCTGGGTGCAAGCGTATTTCGGCGTACCTGAAAAATTTACCCAAAGTCGATAATTCAAAAAAGTCTCAAGGCACCATTGGCGTTCTGCTACTACGTTCTTATGTATTGGCAAACAACACTCAACACTACGACTGCGTTATCGACAGACTCGAAGCACAAGGCTTAAAGGTTATACCGGCGTTTGCCAGTGGACTCGATGGTCGCCCCGCTATGGACGCCTACTTTAAAGACGGCGACACGCCAATTGTTGATTGCATGATTTCGTTAACGGGTTTCTCACTGGTCGGCGGTCCTGCTTACAACGATGCGAAATCGGCAGTTATCGCTCTTGAGAAACTGGATGTGCCTTACATTGCGGCTCATCCGAGTGAATTCCAATCTTTGTCTGAGTGGAAGGAAAGCACTCAAGGGTTGTCTCCTATCGAGACCACTCTAATGGTGGCATTGCCAGAACTTGACGGAGCAACCGGCCCCATTGTTTATGGCGGTCAACAATCAATGGGCAGCAAAGGCGATCAAGACAAACTGCCGATCGTTGAGCGAATCGACATGCTGGCCAATCGCGCTGTTAAATTGGTACGACTCAAGCGCAGCGAACGTACGGATCGCAAAATTGGCATTATTCTATTTAACTTCCCGCCCAATGCAGGTGCTGTTGGAACAGCCGCCTATTTGTCAGTGTTTGAAAGCCTGTTCAATACATTGAAACGTCTCGCCGCTGAAGGCTACAAGGTAGAACTTCCCGACTCTGTTGATCACCTGAGAGCTTTACTGCTTGACGGAAACTCAAGCGCCTATGGCACAGATGCGAACGTATTAGCATCAATACCGACTGATGATCATGTACGTCACACGCCGTGGCTTGATCAGATCGAATCACAATGGGGCCCAGCCCCTGGCAAAATCTTGAGCAATGGTAGTTCAATCCATATTCTCGGTATTCAGCTAGGTAATATCACCATTGGCCTACAGCCTGGTTTAGGCTACGAAGGCGATCCTATGCGCCTATTATTTGAAGGCAGCTTTGCACCGACTCATGCCTTTGCAGCGTTCTACCGGTATCTGCAGAAGAGCGTCAACGTTCATGCACTAATGCATTTTGGAACTCATGGTGCTCTTGAATTCATGCCAGGTAAACAATCAGGTCTGTCAGGTGAATGTTGGCCTGATCGCCTCATTGGCGATACACCCAACTTCTATTTCTACGCCGCTAACAATCCTTCAGAAGCCACTATCGCCAAGCGACGTAGTGCTGCAACGTTAATTAGCTACTTGACGCCTTCTATCACCGAAGCCGGATTGTACAAAGGACTGAGCGATATCAAAATTGCTATCCGTCAGTTCAATGAACTTAAAGATCGCGACAACGAAGAAGGCCGTGAGCTGCTTGAGCTTCTCATTGCCCAGGCCAACGAGATCGAGTTTGGCCACGAACTGGATTGGGGTAGTAACTCCATTGAATCGACAGTCACTCGCTTACAACAACTACTGGTCGAGTATGAAAATGAGCTAATTCCATGTGGCATGCATGTGATTGGCGAAACACCCACAGTAGAGGAACGAACGGGCGTACTACACGCTTATCTACAATGCAAACTTGAAGCAGACGCGCCAGAAAAATCGCTGGTAGCTGACTACTTGCAGTCGATAGAAGATGATTCACCTGCTACAGATGACAAATCCCAAGCCTCTACAAGTGCTTCGACAAAAACAGCTGAAGAAGACACTGAATACTCATGGCAAACAGAAATTGCCACGATGAATCAGCACATCAAGAGTGATGGCGAACTATCTGGAATGGTCCATGCGCTCGACGCAGGCTATATCGCGGCAGCGCCTGGTGGTGATGTGCTTCATAACGCCGAGACTTTGCCAGCAGGTCGTAATATTCATGGCTTTGACCCTTTCCGCCTTCCAAGTGGCAAAGCCTTAAGAGCAGGAAAGCGTCATGCTGAACAATTATTAGACAAGCATCTGGCAGAAGCTGGAACACTGCCACAGACGGTTGCGTTCGTACTCTGGGGTAGCGACAACCTTAAAAATGAAGGTGTCCCTATCGCACAGGTCATGTCACTAATGGGAGCAGAGCCTCGTTTTGACACGTACGGCAAACTCTGCGGTGCACAGCTAATATCACTTGAAGAGCTTGGCCGCCCACGGATCGATGTGCTCACCACACTCTCAGGGGTCTTCCGTGACTTGCTGCCATTGCAAACACGCATGCTGGCCGAAGCTGCACTTATTGCATCTCAGGCTGATGAGCCAGCTGAGTTGAATTTTGTTAGAGCACACACCTTGGCCTATCAAAAATCAAACAATTGCACTTTTGCAACTGCCGCCCTCCGCGTCTTCAGTAATGCTGATGGTGCTTACGGCGCTAACGTCAACATGTTGATCGACAGTGGTAGCTGGGAAGATGAAAGCGAACTAGCGGACACGTACGCAAACAGAAAATGTTACGCCTTTGGTGTAGACGGACAACCTAAGCGTGAATCTGCTCTGCTTGAATCAGCTCTTGCAGATGTGGATTTGGCTTATCAGAATCTTGAGAGTGTAGAGCTAGGTGTTACTCAACTGGACTACTACTTTGATACCTTGGGTGGTATCAATTCAATGGTTAAAAAGGCGCGTGGCAAAACCATACCAACGTACATCGGTGATCAAACTCGAGGTGACGGTGTTGTTCGTACCTTGCAAGATCAAGTAGCACTGGAAGCTCGCACACGTATGCTTAATCCGAAGTGGTACGAAGGCCAACTCAAGCATGGTTACGAAGGCGTTCGTGCAATTGAAAGCTCTATTACAAACACACTGGGTTGGTCAGCCACCAGTGGACAGATATCACCATGGATCTACGGTCAGATGGCAAAAACATTTGTCCTCGACAAAACCATGCGTGACAGACTTGCAGAATTAAATCCCACCGCATCGGCACGAATGGCCAACCGGCTATTAGAAGCTTGCGAAAGAAACTACTGGTCACCTAGTGACGATGTCTTGCAAGCATTGCAGGACGCAGGTGATGAATTAGAAGATCGACTTGAAGGCGTTGTCGCCGGAGCAGCAGCATGAATACACAAGCCGTACCAATGAGCCAGTTGAAACGCGCAAGCGGTGTTGGCACACATAAACCTGATGGACAAGGTAGTGTTCAAGTTCATCAAGATGAATCAATGAAAATCGATGGTGCAAAAGTATTCGCCGTTTATGGCAAAGGAGGCATCGGAAAAAGTACCACCTCTTCTAACCTCTCAGCGGCTTTTTCAAACTTAGGCAAACGTGTATTGCAAATTGGTTGCGATCCAAAACACGATTCCACATTCACTCTGACCAAAAAGCTCATGCCGACAGTGATCGATGTGCTTGCTGAAGCTGACTTTCACACCGAAGAGCTCTCACCTGAAGATTATTGCTACGAAGGCTACAACGGTGTGATGTGTGTTGAAGCCGGTGGCCCACCTGCAGGCACAGGGTGTGGTGGTTACGTGGTTGGGCAAACCGTGAAACTCTTGAAAGAACATCACTTACTTGAAGATACCGATGTTGTCATCTTTGATGTGTTGGGCGATGTGGTGTGTGGTGGATTTGCCGCACCCCTTCAACATGCTGATCGTGCCTTGATCGTTGCGGCTAACGATTTTGATTCTATATTTGCGATGAACCGCATCGTTCAGGCAATCAGTGCGAAAGCCAAAAACTACGATGTCCGCATGGCTGGTGTCATCGCTAATCGCAGCGCAGACACCGATCAAATCGAGAAATTCAACGAAAAAACAGGCATGAAAACCGTTGCACACTTTCCTGACCTTGATGTGATTCGACGCAGCCGATTGAAAAAATCAACGCTGTTCGAAATGGAATATTCGCCAGAGCTGGAAGCGGTTAAAAACGAATACCTGCGCTTAGCAGCAGCCCTATATGCAGGTTCAGATCCTGTTGAAGCCGTCTCTATGCAAGACAGAGACATTTTCGACCTACTGGGATTTGATTGAATACTGGTTATCGACAGAGGTAAATAGCTAATGCAACACGAAAGTTATCTAAACAGACGTCAGCAGTTAGAGACTTATTTTGACCGAACAGCTGCCCATGCATGGGAGCAGCTAACGTCAGATGCTCCAGTATCCAAGATTCGACAAACTGTTCGTGCAGGACGTGCAGAGATGTTCGACGTATTGTTATCTTGGTTGCCTGAAAACCTTGAAGGTAAGCAGATACTGGATGCTGGTTGTGGCACAGGTGCTTTTTCTATTGCCTGTGCCCGCCGAGGCGCTCAGGTTGTCGGCATTGATCTGTCTCCTAGCCTAATCAAACTGGCTAGCGAACGTTGCCCGGTAGAGATCAAGGACAACATTGAATTCCAGGCAGGCGACATGCTCGGTGCTGATCGTGGTCGGTTCGACTACGTGGTATGCGTAGATTCATTGATTCACTATCAAGCTGCAGATATGATCAATGCAATTGGGCGATTGCAAAGCAACACGAAAGGCGACGCACGCATGTTGTTTACCTTTGCACCTCGCACGCCTGCATTGATGTTAATGAAAGCGGCTGGTAAATTATTTCCTCGTAATGATAGATCACCAGCCATTGAACCCATAAAAGAGACTCACCTGCGCTCATTGGTGGCAAAGAATCTGACTTGTGGTAGCAAGGTGGTGAAAACGCAACGCGTGAATACTCCTTTTTATAAATCGCAGGGCATGGAGCTTTATTGTCCATGACCCAAACGGTACGCGGCACTGTGGTATCTGTTTCAAAAACAGAGCGAATTACTAGGGCTAAAGCCCTGGCTGCTGAACGACGCGCAAAATTCGGCGCCGTTTTGTATCGCGCTATGCCCTTTGCAGACACGGCCAGCGAAACGCTGCCGTGGAGTCGTATCGTACGTTTGTCCATGTTCCAGTTGTCTTGCGGTATGGCACTGGTTCTGTTGAATGGCACGCTCAATCGAGTGATGATCATCGAACTGAATATTCCTGCCTGGCTTGTAGCAATGATGGTGGCGCTACCAATGCTTTTCGCTCCATTCAGGGCTTTTATCGGATTTCATTCCGATCACTTTGTATCGGCCATTGGCTGGCGTCGCGTGCCTTACCTGTGGATGGGCAGTCTGCTGCAATTTGGTGGACTGGCCATTATGCCGTTCGCTTTATTGCTCCTGTCTGGTGATGGTAACGCTCCAATGTGGCTAGCCAAATGTGCCGCAGCACTCGCCTTCTTACTAGTTGGGCTAGGACTACATACCAGCCAGACCGCCGGCCTTGCACTGGCAACAGATGTTGCACCCATCGAAAAACGACCTCAAGTAGTCGCCCTTTTGTACGTAGTCTTGTTGCTTGGCATGCTGGTCAGTGCACTGGTTTTTGGTGCCCTACTAAACAACTTCACCCAGATCAAACTTATTCAAGTGGTTCAAGGAGCAGCGATGCTCACTATGGTTTTCAATTGTATTGCGCTCTGGAAGCAAGAATCCAGACACTCCAACAAGCAGCGATTCAATGAGCAAAACAGTACGCAAAAGCGTCCAGCTTTTCGCATTGCATGGCAGCGTTATCTGCAGGCCGCTAAAGGGAGACGTTTTCTTATTGTGGTGATCTTAGGCACAGCCGGATTCAGCATGCAAGATATATTGCTAGAACCCTACGGCGCACAAATTCTCAATCTCAGTGTCAGCGCAACCACTCTACTCACGGCCATTCTTGCGGGTGGATCAATTACCGCGTTCTTGTTTGCAGCCTGGCGCTTAAAACAGGGAGCGCATCCAGCACGTGTAGCGGCTACAGGTATTCTTATTGGCGTAATGGCATTTTCCATGATTATTTTTGCCGAGCCTGTGCAATCACCCAGTTTGTTTCGTGTTGGCACACTGTTTATCGGCTTCGGTGGTGGTCTGTTTGCGATTAGCACACTAATTATGGCCATGACGATGGTAAACAAAGAGCACACAGGACTGTCATTGGGTGCTTGGGGTGCTGCGCAGGCAACTGCTGCCGGACTCGGCATTGCTCTTGGTGGCTTGTTGCGCGATGTTGTCGCAGGCTTAGCAACAAAAGGGGTACTGGGCGATGCCTTGAGTAACCCGGCTGTAGGTTACAGCGTGGTTTACCACTTGGAAATTGCTTTACTGTTTCTGGCTTTGGTAGCACTGGGCCCTCTTACCTCAATGATTTCTCACTCTTACACACAACCTCGGCAGTTTGATCTTGCCGAGTTTCCAAACTAATCAGGAGACAAGTTAATGGAAGTTGGTTATATCACTCAGTACATCGATGTTGCCCAGTTGGCTCTTTATCTTTTCTGGTTATTCTTCGTTCTACTCGTGTTGTATCTGAACAAAGAAAGCCGACGTGAAGGCTTTCCGTTGCGATTCAACGAAAATGATCGTGGTGCACCCAACACTGAATACAAGGTGCCAGCGCCCAAAACCTATGAGCTTCTCAATGGAGAGTCGGTGCAATTGCCCAGCGGTAAGAATGATGATCATCGCGAGCTTAATGCCACACCTCTAGGCCCTTGGACCGGCGCACCGTTAGTGCCCAATGGCGACCCTATGATTGATGGACTTGGTGCAGCTGCTTGGGCCGAACGTGCGGATCATCCTGACGCCACCACCGAAGGCGATCCACGCATTGTACCGTTGAGCTCATTAGACCCAGAGGAGTTCTTTATCGCTAAGTATTCTCGAGATCCTCGTGGTATGGATGTACGAGCTTGCGACGGTATTGTGGTTGGCAAGATTACAGAAATCATGCTCGATCGTATGGAGATGCTACCGCGCTACTATCGAATTGCCCTCGACTCAGGCAAGACTGTATTGCTACCCATGATGTTCATGACTCTACGCAGAAGCAAAAACGTACCTCTTGAGGGCTCAATTAGTGAACGCTTGGAAGACGGACGGAAGAAAGAGGTCCGAGTTGCCTCACTGAATGCTGCACAATTTGAGAATATACCTACCTGCGCCAGCAATGATGTCATCACTCTTCTGGAGGAGGATAAGATTCAGGCATACTACGGCGGCGCACATGTGTACGGTTCGCGAAAACGCACCGAACCGTTCATTTAAGAAGGAGTTTTGAATCATGCATGACCACGACGACTTTGATTTCGAGGATAGCCCAGGGATTCCAGCTCCTCTGCCCTCCGGTGAAAACATACTGTGGCAAGGTAGCCCGAATTTCCGCGAAGTAGCTATTAATGCTTTCCATCTTCGTAAAATCAGTTTGTATTTTGGCTTAATTTTACTGATACAAGCCGTCTCCAACGTAAAATCAGGCAGTGGATCACTGGGTAGCAGTCTGTCTCTAACACTGTTGCTCAGTGCTATCGGTGTGGGCATCTTGCTCATGCTCGCCTACCTGACGTCGCGTGTGACAATTTACACGCTAACCAACAAGCGTATCCTTATACGTTTTGGCATTGCCTTACAAATGACCATTAATCTACCCTTCTCGCAAATACACTCTGCCGATATGCGTGTCGGCAAAAATGGGTTTGGCGATATCCCTCTGCGAATGACTAAACACACACGTGTGAGCTATATTGCTTTATGGCCAAATATAAGACCTTGGAATTTCTCGCGTCCAGAACCTATGCTTAGATGCATAGCTAACGTTGAAGAAGTGGCACAGTTAATAGCGTTTACTGCAGCTGATGTTAGCGATGAAGCATCAGATAACCCTGTGATCATCAAGCAAAAAAAGCGAACTCCCACAACCGCAACCACAAACAGGCATTTTCCGAAGACTCAAGACGAGGCTTTTAGCATGAAGCCGGAAGTATCATGAGGCGCGGTGAAAAGGAAATTCTACCCCTCTGGTTTCGCACTGCACTTATATTAGTGTTATTACTCTCTCTGTACCTAGCCTACCAGTACAGACTCGATAGCCATGCAAATGTACAGTCAAGCATTTCATCAAACCAGCAATCAGAAATAGCTTCAGTGGCGTCACGCAAATTGAAATTTGTTGACTTGGATGGAGGCTCTGTGAGCATCATCAATGCAGATAATGGCGAAGAGCTTCTGCTGGTCAACAAAGGTGAAGACGGATTCGTGCGCAGCGTTATGCGAGGTCTAGTGCGCGAGCGAAAGGCGCACGACATCGGTCCTGACATTGCCTTCGAACTGGTATTGTGGTCAGACGGTTTGCTCTCATTGGTTGATCCAGCGACCAGTCGACGTGTTGAATTGTCCGCTTTTGGCGCAGACAATGTGGCAGCATTTGGTCGATTATTACCCAATCCCCACATTACTTCTGGCTCGTTGTGGCTTTAGGAACCTAAGAGCCCACTCATGTCCCTGATAGTTCCTACTCTCGTTGTTATTGCTGGCTGGTGGATTGGCACTGGCGCTGTGCTTTACTTGCAACAACAAATTGTGCAGCCTCATCGTAGATTAATAGTGGTGTTGGCACTGTTATCTATCATCGCGCTAACGATCATGCTGTTGGCATCAAAAAATAGTGCACCCGTGCAATCCTATGTGGGCTTTTTTGCGGCAGTGGTGCTGTGGGGATGTATAGAACTCAGTTATTACACTGGGCTCATTACTGGCATTCATAAGCGCTCATGTCCGGAAAATTGCTCCACTGGTAGGCGCTTTCTTTTGGCATTAGGTACCAGTATCTGGCATGAAGTCTCTGTAATTGTTACAGGTTCTATTGTTGTGGTGCTTCTGCTGGGTGCCGAAAATCCAGCTGGCCTGTATTCGTTTCTGGTGCTGTGGCTTATGCGCTGGAGTGCAAAGCTCAATCTTTTCTTTGGTGTTCCCTACTTCAACACTGATTGGTTCCCTACTCGTCTGGCCTATGTGCACAGTTATATCAGACACGCCTCAGTAACACCGTTTTTCTTCGTCTCGGTTTTAATAGCCAGTTTCGTTGCTTATCAATCACTCAACAACGCACTGAGCTCTAACAGCGACGTATCCGTTATGCTTGCATTACCAGGCGTTCTTTTATTATTGGCCATACTTGAACATCTATTTATGGCACTCCCTTTTGCCGACACAGAATTATGGAATCGCATCTTTGCCCGCGACGAAGCAGACACGCTTGCCATTGACGCTGAAGCCGCAACACAATCCATCAGTAAGCCATGAATAAATCATGAATAAGGTCTTCCCGTTTTCGGCTATCGTTGGCCAAGAGGATATGAAGCTTTCTCTTCAAATGGCTGCGGTTGATGCCAGTATCGGTGGAGTGTTGGTACTCGGTGATCGAGGCACCGGTAAGACCACGGCCATGCGAGCTCTGGCCGCATTACTACCGCTAATAGCCGTTGTAGACGGTTGCCGATTTGCTTGCGATCCAGCAGCATCTGACAAATGGTGCGACGACTGCCAGCTCCGCAGTCAAGCAACTCAGTTAACGTCGAGCGAGCGCAGTACACCTGTTGTTGATTTACCTTTGGGTGCAAGCGAAGACAGAGTTGTGGGAGCGCTAGATCTTGAGAAAGCGCTTACCGCAGGTATTAAAGCCTTCGAGCCTGGTTTGCTGGCCGCAGCCAATCGCGGTTTTCTTTATATCGATGAAGTAAATCTACTCGAAGATCATCTCGTCGATTTGTTGCTCGATGTGGCTGTTTCGGGTATCAATGTTGTTGAACGAGACGGTCTGAGTATTCGCCATGCAGCACGGTTTCTTCTTGTTGGAAGCGGTAACCCTGAAGAAGGTGAATTACGACCTCAGCTACTTGATCGCTTCGGGCTTTCTGTAGAAGTGAGCACTCCACAGGATATCGATCAACGCATGGCCATTGTTCGCCTTCGAGATCAATTTGAAAGCGATCCTCAAGCCTTTATCAAAAGATTCTCAAACGATGATGCGCAAATCAGCCAGCAAATAGTTAAAGCCAGAAAACTTTTACCCAATGTGGACGTCCCTGACGAGGCATTGCGAACCATTTCCGAGCTGTGTGTCGCCCTTGGTACTGATGGGCTGCGTGGCGAACTCACCCTACTAAGAGCTTGCCGTGCTTACGCTGCTCTAAACAACGAACGTAAGGTAACCGCTGTACAGATACAGCGAGTCGCCGCGATGTCCTTACGACATCGCTTACGCCGCGATCCTCTGGACGACAGTGGTACATCAGTACGCGTAGAACGTGCAATGGATGCAGTCGGTCTGGCAACTGCATGATAGATTGCGAACAGCGCTGGGCTCTTGCCCTAACAGCGTTGGATCTGCTTGAAGCAGATGCCTCACTCAAAGGGTTGATCATCGGCACAGCGCATGGACCCGTACAAGAGGCTTACGCAGACTATATTAGCCAGCGTTTTAACACCACCAAAATTCCAACGTCGGCCTCATCAGATCGACTTCTCGGTGCTCTGGATATTAGTCAAACACTGGCACTTGGAAAACCCGTTTATCAACCCGGGCTACTCGAACAACAAACCGGTGCTCTGATTATTAATGGAGCCGAGCGTCTGGATACCTCCACTTGTTCAATTCTTAGCGCACATCTTGACAACCCGAATGCGCCACAGACCGTCATGCTTGTTATGGATGAGAGCACTTCAGAAGAACCTGGTCTGGCTGGCTCATCTATGGCCGAACGGCTTGCCCTGCTTATCGAGCTGCCCGTAATGCCGCTGGCAACATTGCAGGCACTGGTTAATGCGATAAAAACACCTACCGACTCAGAATCACAGCCTGCAAACCATGAAGATGCAAACAACCTCAATGTGTGCTCTCTAGAGGCCAACCTAGTAGAGTTTCCTGATGAGCTGTTGATGGAACTGACTCTTCTTGCACAACGCCTCGGTGTGGATTCGATGCGATCACTACTTTTCGCTGTCCGCGTGGCACGTGTGCATGCCGCTATGCATGCTCGACGCGTAGTCACTATTGACGATGCAGGCGTTGCTGCACAACTTGTTTTGTCGCCTAGAGCTTTGGGAGTGGAGCCCCAGCAGAACACTGCCGAAGAAGAACAATCTGAAGATACCACAGACGAGCACGCTGAGGATCAACAAGAACAAGACCATCCCCCAACCGCTGATGTACAAAATTCAAACGAGAAGACACAAGACGAAGAAGAAGAACAAACAGAATCTCTTGAGGACATTGGCGAACAACTGCTGGAAGCGGCAGCTGCAACATTGCCTGAACATCTAATAGCTAATTTAGTGCGTGGGCAACGGAACAACAATACCAGCGGTCGCGATGCTGGTGCCACCAGTAAAGGTACGAGTGGTCGTCCAATTGGCGTCAAAAGGCCCCGTGGTGGTTTGTCTGGACAACGACTGAACGTTATAGAAACTTTGAAAGCTGCGGCTCCCAAACAACGCCTACGCGGCAATGATTTATCAAAAAATGTGCAGAACAAACGACGTCTGCAAGTTCGTCTGGAAGACTTCCGCATCACACGCTATAAGCAACCCACACGCACCACCACTGTGTTTGTCGTGGACGCGTCAGGCTCTGCCGCTCTGCATCGTCTCGCAGAAGCCAAAGGCGCTATCGAGTTATTGCTCGCTGAATGCTATGTGCGCCGCGATCGTGTTGCCATGATCAGTTTTCGTGGAGATTCTGCCCAATTAGAACTTGCTCCAACCCGATCCTTGGTACGGGCCAAACGAGAATTAGCCCAATTACCAGGCGGCGGTGGCACACCGTTGGCCAGCGGGCTTGATCTGGCATTCCAGGTGGTACATCAGCTCAAGCAAGCCGGTGAAACGCCAGTGGTGATTATCATGACCGATGGCAAAGCGAACATTGCACGTGATGGCAGTGCCTCGCGTTCTCAAGCAATGGAAGATGCTCACCATGCGGCAGGCCAGCTAGCAAACACAAACGCAAGGTGTTTGTTTGTAGACACCGCGCCCAGAGCCAGACCACAGGCTCGTGAATTAGCATCAATACTACAAGCCAGATACTTGCCTTTACCCGCCTTCGATGCACAGGCAGTGCCTGAGTTAACACGCACATGACAACGCTCGCTACACACACATACCCCGAGTACAAAACAACAGAGCGTCAAGTGCAATGTCAATCGCTGAATTGGCATATTCGAACTACAGGAAGTGGACCGCTGTGTTTATTGGTTCACGGAACCGGTGCATCTGTTCATTCGTGGGCCAATCTAGCACCGCTGTTGGCAGAACACTACACCGTGGTCATGGTGGACTTACCTGGGCACGCACAAACAATCACTCCCAACAATACTGATCTGACTCTCATCGGTATGGCTGATGCCTTGTTTCATCTCATTGAACAAGAGCAACTACATAGCCACATGATGATCGGGCACTCAGCTGGAGCTGCCATATTAATGCAACTGTGCCTTGAGCATCCTGAGTGCACAAAACGATTAGTGAGCATCAATGCTGCTGTGATACCTCTTCAAGGTTTAGCCAGCTACCTGTTTGCACCGTTAGCAAGAGTGAGCGCTGCTGGCGATTGGATGCCTCGCTTTTTCTCGTATCGCGCTAAGAACAATCGCAACATCAAAAAACTACTCGACAGCACAGGCTCAATCGTCGATGAAGCCAGCTTTGAACGCTATGCAGAGCTGTTTAGAGATACTCAACATGTATCAGGTGTTTTACGCATGATGGCAAACTGGCGGCTAGAGAGTCTTAATGTCGCTTTGTCGCGCCTTACAATCCCTGTGTTGTTAATCGCAGCTACGGGTGATAAGACTATTCCATTGCGCGATACCTACAAGCTGCAACAGCGCCTTCCCACTGATATTGTGAGTTTAGCCATAGTAAAAGGATTCGGGCATCTTGTACATGAGGAAAATCCACAAGCGGTGGCAAAACTCATACTTAACCCAAATGCCCCTGACGTTGAGCACGCCGTACCTTCTATAGAGCACGCCGTACCACCTATAGAACACGCTGTACCACCTATAGAGCACGCTGTACCACCTATAGAGCACG
>JALZWO010000128.1 GCA_023300375.1 Granulosicoccus sp.
CAATACCAGTCGAGTAACCAAGATAAAAATAGTCGGGCACAACACGCGTATGCCGTAGCTATGCTTGCCGAAATCGACAGTGATATTGCACAAGGTCAAAAGACCCTCGAACCTCTAGACAACGCCACATTAAACAACCCGTTCTTTGTGCTGTTATCCGCAGATATAAACGCCTTCAAACGACCCAAAGAGACTGACAATCGCCTTTCGGCATTGGCAGAATTGTATCCTGAGCGCTATTCGATAATTGAGAAGCATATTCAGTTCCTGATCGCCACACAGCGCTTGGGAGACGCCTCTAAGCTAGCCATCCGCTATGTGCGTACCGCAGCTAAACCGAATCCGCAGGCTTGGATGCAACTGGCCAACATCCAGCAGAAGCTGGGCGATAGTTCGGGCAGTCACGAGTCTTTGGCTCGTTATTTCGAAGCGCTCAACGAACCTGGCAGAGCATCTAGCCAGTTGCAGCTTGCAATAAACGAAGTACGCACCGGCTCGCAGGATGAGATACGTCTTTCCGCCAGTCTCAAACTATTGCAGCAAAAGGCAGCCAACTCACGATGACTGCTTGACTCTCTGGCTGTGGCTCTGCTCTGACAGGTGGATTCCCGCCTTCGCGGGAATGACGATACTGAAGTGCGGTTAGTTTATCGTTGGACCTGCACCCACCAGTGCCATGCCGCTGTCTGTGTCAGTGTATTGTTCAAAATTTTGAATGAACAATCCGGCTAACTCTGATGCTTTTGACGCCCACTCAGACTCTGCGGCATATGTCTTTCTCGGATCAAGCAGATCGGCATCAACGCCAGGCAGATTTTTTGGCACCGCCAAATTAAAGATCGGCACTGTCTGTGTTTCTACATCGTCGAGCGAACCATCCAGAATGGCGTCAATAATGGCGCGGGTTGCCTTGATAGATATGCGCTCACCTGTTCCATTCCAGCCCGTATTGACCAAATAGGCTCTGGCACCAGACACATTCATGCGTTTTGAAAGTTCATGCGCATATTTTGTGGGGTGCAGACTCAAAAACGCTTTGCCAAAACACGCAGAGAAAGTGGGCTGCGGGCTCGTTATGCCTAACTCTGTTCCAGCTAACTTGGCTGTAAAACCGGAGAGAAAGTGATAGCGCGTCTGTTCCGGAGTTAGCATGGATACCGCCGGCAACACACCAAAGGCATCAGCACTCAAAAAGATGACACGGGTGGCATGGCCTGCCTTTGAAATCGGTTTGGCAATGTTGTCAATGTGATGAATCGGGTATGACACGCGCGCATTCTCGGTTTTACTGCCGTCGTCGTAGTCAACCGATCCGTCATCTCGAACGACCACATTTTCTAACAACGCATCTCGACGAATTGCACCGTGTATGTCAGGCTCAGCAGTAGCACTTAAACGGATGGTTTTGGCGTAGCAGCCGCCTTCATAATTGAATACGCCATCATCATCCCAGCCGTGTTCATCATCACCAATGAGTTGGCGTTTGGGATCAGTGGACAATGTTGTTTTACCAGTGCCAGAAAGACCAAAAAACACGGCCGTGTCGCCTTGTTTTCCAACATTAGCAGAACAATGCATTGAAGCAATACCCTGCAGAGGCAGCAGGTAATTCATATATGAAAAAAGTCCTTTTTTCATTTCACCACCGTACCAAGTACCGCCGATTAGCTGGATTTTTTCGCTGTAGTTGAAGGCGACAAAATTCTCAGAGTGCAAACCTTGATCTTGCCAGTCCGGATTAACAACGGATGCGGCATTCATGACGACGAAATCAGGCTCAAACAGAGCAAGTTCCTGCTCACTGGGCCGAATAAACATATTGGTAACAAAGTGCGCCTGCCACGCAACTTCCGTAATAAACCTTACGCTAAGGCGAGTGTCTCGATTGGCACCGCAAAATGCATCAACGACGAAAAGCCGCTTACCAGAAAGGTGATTACCAACCAGAGTTTTCAGCTCTCCCCAGACTGTCTCAGAAATCGCTTTGTTATCGTTTTCGCCCTGTGTGTCCCACCAGAGAACGTCTTTGGTTAGCTCGTCTTCAACGATATATTTGTCTTTGGGGCTGCGTCCGGTAAACGCTCCAGTATCTACAGCAACAGCGCCACTAGTGGTAACCACACCCCTTTCGAGCTCCTGTAAACCGTCTTGTGTCTCTTCCGTGAACAAACGCTCGTAGCTCGGGTTGTAGATAACCTCAGAGGCTGTTGAAATGCCGTAGACCGTGAGATCAATTCCATCTGGTATTACACGAGCTGCTTGGTTCATATATGGCTCCAATATAAGGTTCTGTTGCTTTGGTCGTCTTAGCAGAAGGTATCGGCTAACACTGTGTAAGCTGGTCACTATAAAGGAGTAACCGTTAACAGAAAACAGTTAAAGATCACAAATATTGATAAGAAACAGACACTTGCATAACAACTACTCAATTTTTGTAGTTTTACTACAGAGATATAATTGCCTAAAAAAAGTTTTAATCGATGAAAAGGCAAGTGTTATGTACGTCTTTGGGATTCACTTACATACCACTGTCAGGGATCCGACTGCATCCAAAATTATTTAAGGTAATTTCGATTCATCGGTCAAGTTGTCGTCTAAATCACACTAATCGTGGCCGACAGCATCGTCGTTATGCAAAATTTTCCAGGAAACAGACAGTTAATTTATCTGCGAATATCAAGAAAGTGTCTAAATGTGGCACCCAATCTGTGCCAAACCCTGCGCTGATTGGCAAGTAGGCAATCTGGAGATGCATTCTTGAAGAGGTGTGCGCTGATTCAGCACCGCACAAGCTTAAAACCGTGTGCGTCATTAGCTAGGCTAGGGCAAAGAGTGCCAACTAGGGTAGCGAAGTGCAGAGGGATCAGCGAAACCGGTGCGGCTTCGCTGACCCTCGTGACAAGCGAAATGTCGTTAAACGCTATTGAACGACGGCAAACTCAACACGTCGGTTTGATGCACGACCCTCTGCAGTTTCATTGGTTTCAATCGGCTCTGATTCACCAAAAGCCTGTGGTCTCAACCGAGAGCCTCGAATACCATTTTCTATTAAATAACGAGCAACTGATAACGCACGACGACGAGATAGCCTCAGGTTTCCAACAGCCTCACCAGCATTGTCAGTGTGCGCCTTGATGGCCAACCTAACATCAGGGAAGTCATTGAGCTTTGCAACCACGTCCGTCAATATAACCGCCGACTCTGGAGTCAGTTCATCAGAGCCAGACTTGAAATTAACGCCTTCTATGACACCGTCAAACAGCGAACATCCCACATCGTCAACCGGGTTACCTTCAGAGGTGTCAGCACACGAATCAAGCGCATCTGACACACCATCGTTGTCTGAGTCCGGTAATACAGCAGGTGCTATTTCCCGTACCAACGGCTGTGTTTCAGGCAGCGGCGCTGGAGTAACAATTGCTGGAGCTTTAACGACTGGAGCTTCAACGACTGGAACTTCCGGTGCCTTGGGACTTGCTACCGGAGTCGAACGACGCCGATTGTCAGTTCCAAATCGGTAAAGAAGAGCGAGCTGCACAAACCGTGCATCCTCGTCGTGAAGGACCGCTTCTAAACGCGCCGCCAAGCCATTATCAAAACCATATTCTGCGCCTGCACCAACCAACAAATGGGCGTCGTTAACTCGTTCAAAGTCGACTTGCTCAGCATCATTGTTAAGCGCACCAACTCCCAGTCGACCATACCCGGAAAAGCCTCGACGTTGTCCACGGGCTCTTCGATCATTCAGCCCGTATACCAGCGCGCTTACGCCCGCAACCTGATATGAGACCGACCCGCTGGGTGCAAGATCTGCTTGCCCTAGGTCAGCCACATGCCCTTCGACACTGAAGCGATTGTTTAAATCGTAGCCTAACAAAAGGCTACCACCACCACTAGCACTCGAATCGACAGAGACGCCCGGTGCGCTATCAGTGTCAGGATCCAGGTTGCTGCCTAATAAGCCACCTCCCGCATAGATCCTGTTATCAAAGTTTCGATCGGCCTGAAACGGGCCGACCAAACTACACGCTGATATTGCTGCTAGACCCGCAAGTATGGTACTTGCCCGGGTTAGATTTTTGACGATTTCCATATTCTTCTTAATGTCTGCGATACTCCACTACGTAAACCAAGCAGTAATAAACTGCCACCAAATAACAAGCCTAGCGTGGGATCTACGCGCTTGTCTGCTGAAAATGATGGGACTGGGCCCACGCTACAGCCAAATCCGTTACCACCTAAGCCAGTTTCAATGAGACCTGAGCGTGTTGCCACGTCTGCATTGGTACCGTCAGTGATATCAGGTATGCCATCAGCATTCGAGTCAGGTAACTGATCTGTAGAACCTTGACCTGGCTGTGTCTCATCAGCTACTGGGCCCTTAAACCCATCACCGTTGCTGTCTGGATCGCTTGCATCAACTACGCCATCGCCATCAGAATCACTGCCAGGTGCAAAGTCTGCATCGACCGCATCATCAATGCTGTCGCCATCCACATCCGCACCGCCAGTAACATCGGCATCGTTTATGTCTGGAACACCGTCGCCATCGCTATCAATCAGCGAATCAGCTTGCCCATCTCCGTTTGTATCAACACCACCAGCTTCTTGTAAATCACTGATGCCGTCGTTGTCACTGTCTAAATCTTGGCTATTGGGTAAGCCATCTCCGTCAGTGTCTAGAAGAGCAGAGAGTGCAGCGGCAAAATTGTCGTCCAGACCATCACCGTTGGCATCAACGAAATTATCAATGCGGCCGTCGTTACTCTGATCAGCCGATTGTCCGAAGTTCTCTACGATATCAGAGACACTATCCTGATCGCTGTCCAGATCCCGGAAGTTAGGGCTGCGGTCCGTGTCAAGATCCAGTGCGCTCAATGGACGAGAAGTTAATGAATCGTCCGCACCGTCACCATTGCTGTCGGCCTGAACATCCAGTCTTCCATCTAGATTTGCATCAATACCCAACGACTCTGCTACGTCAGTCAAACCATCGTTGTCTGAGTCAAGATCGAGTCGATCTGGCACACCATCGCCATCTGTGTCTACGATGATATCGCTAGCACCTTGAACCAAGCCAAACTCATCAGCGGCTCCAGAAGCAAGACGACCGCTTGTAGAGATACTGCCACGGGAAGCTTCAAGCGCATCATACACACCATCGTTATCGCTATCGAGGTCTAGAAAATTTGGAACGCCATCACCATCAGCATCGCCAGCACCTTCAACCGAATCGAGCACGCCGTCGTTGTCGCTGTCTCTATCGAGTGAGTTGATAATGCCATCACTATCAGCATCACCATTGCCTTCAACAGCGTCACTCAGACCATCGTTGTCATCATCACTGTCAGCACCGTTGCTTTGACCGTCTGAATCAGCGTCACCGCCTTGATCTGGAGCAGCTGGGCCTTGACTACCATCACCCTGCTGAAAATCTGGAACACCATTACCGTTAGTGTCGACCGGAGAATTCACGTCTGGGCCTGCTTCCTGCGTGTCGCCGATACCGTCGTTATCAGAATCTTGCTCACGGAAATCAGCTGCGCCGTCGTTGTCGCTGTCAGAAGGATTCCCTAGAGATCCTCTGTTTTCAGCACTGTCCGGAATGCCGTCGTTGTCAGAGTCCAGATCGCGGAAATCTCTTACGCCGTCGCCGTCAGTGTCAAACAATGGCAGAGCACCAGCTTGAACAGCATCATCAACACCTTTGTTGTCAGCATCGATAAAACCGTCAATTCGGCCATCAGAATTTGAGTCAACCCCACCAGCTTCTACTAAATCGCCAATACCGTCGTTGTCGCTGTCGATATCAATGAAATCTGGCGTGCCATCACCATCAGTGTCGATCAACTGAGCCGCAATTTGCCCAGAGTCGGGGGAAGTCTCAATCACGTTCGCAATACCGTTCGCACCCACCTCGACGCGAATATCGATAGCGCCGATAAAGACAGGATCGAGAGTAGCTATCGTGGCTGCATCAAGTCGCCCTTCTACAAGGTCAAGGATGCCGTCGTTGTCACTGTCGAGGTCAAGCGCGTCTGGCGTGCCATCTCCGTCTGAATCTCGCGAGGATGCATCGGCAAAACCATCACCATCGGCATCGATGAGACCTTCTTCAGTATCAAGGATACTGTCGTTATCATCGTCGAGATCGTCTTGGTTGGCAATTCCATCACCATCGCTGTCTGGACGCAAACCACCACCAACTGGAGCGGCTGGAGTAGCTGATGCACCCTGGTCAGAGCCTGTACCACCGTTACCTGTGTTTTGAACACCATTTTCCTGAAAATCAGGTATGGAGTTGCCATTTGAATCGGCAGGAGCACCTAGGTTCGAGCCCGCTTCTTGTGCATCGGTTACACCGTCGCCATCTGAATCCTGCTCACGGAAATCGGCAGCACCATCGCCGTCTGAGTCCGTAGGGCGTGCCAAGTTACCTGAGCTTTCAACACTGTCTGGCAGACCATCGTTGTCTGAGTCAGTATCCTGAAAATCTCTTACGCCATCGCCATCAGTATCAAACAATGACAATATACTGAACTGGAGGGTATCGTCGACGCCCTTACCGTCTTGGTCAAAGAATCCGTCTACCAGACCGTTATTATCGCTATCGACTCCACCAGCCTCTACCAAATCGGCGATGCCGTCGTTGTCACTGTCCAGTTCGAGGAAGTCGGGAATGCCATCGCCGTCTGAATCAAATAGCGGAGACGCCGGAATACCGGAGTTAGCGCCAGTTTCTATGCTGTTTGCCAATCCATTACTACCAACCGGCTCGTGAATGTCGATAGCACCGATGGAGATCGGGTCGAGAGTTTCAGCCGCTGATTGAGACAACCTACCTTCATATAGATCGAGTATGCCGTCGTTGTCACTGTCGAGATCTAAGGCGTCAGGCGTACCATCACCGTCAGTATCACGTGAAGATGAATCGGCAAAACCATCACCATCCGCATCGATGAGTCCTTCTTCGGTGTCGAGGATGCCATCGTTGTCATCATCAATGTCGTCTTGGTTGGCAATGCCATCTGCATCGCTGTCTGGACGAAGGCCACCGCCAGTGTTCGCATCATTTGAAGTAGTGCCACCACCACCAGTGCCAGTGCCAGTGCCTGCGCCCGAACCTGGGTTTGAGTCACCGTCTTGGAAGTCAGCGATCCCATCGCCATCGGTGTCAACAGGTGATGCAGGGTTACTGCCCACTTCAATTCTATCGCTTACGCCATCACCGTCGCTGTCAGATTCACGGAAGTCTGGTGCGCCGTCGCCGTCAGTATCGGTAGGAAAACTGCGATTGCCGCCACCTTCGATCCGGTCAGAAATGCTGTCGCCGTCAGAGTCCAGATCACGAAAATCAAGCACACCGTCGCCGTCTGTTTCAAATAGAGGCAAAGCGCTGGATTGAATTGTATCGTCTACGCCTTTTCCATCAGTGTCTTGGAAACCGTCGATGCGGCCATCGGTATCGTTGTCGACTCCACCAGCTTCAACGAGGTCGTAGATCTCATCGTTGTCTGAGTCTAAATCACGGAAATCAAGTGTTCCATCGGAGTCGGTATCCGGCAGTTCAGATCTCAATTGATTGGAATCTGCTGAAGTTTCGATGGTGTCTGCAAGACCATTGCTGCCCACTGCGATACCAATATCGATTGCGCCGTTTGACACTTGGTCCAAAGCTTGTGCTGCTCTAATATCAGTACTGCCTTCGAAGAGATCGAATATGCCGTCGTTGTCACTGTCAAGGTCGAGCACGTCAGGGGTACCGTCGTTATCAGTGTCGGTGGAATTACCATCTGGAAAACCATCACCGTTGTCGTCTACGAGTCCCTCGTTTGAATCGAGTATGCCGTCGTTATCATCATCGATATCATCTTGGTTACGGATGCCATCTCCGTCGGAATCCGGACCCGATGTAGTCATGGCAGCGGCGCGCGAAGAAAAAAGCTCGTTCAGCGATCGAAGCGCGTCCGAGGAAGGCTGGTCTCCTTCGACTGTAGCCCTCTCGGCCAACGCAAACGCTTGAGTAGATACTCCGCCTAGCGCTAAAGCAATCGCAACAGCAACGCAAGATAATGTGCCAACCCCCTGTGAGGAATGTGGCGCACTTGCAGCGTTATTTGAGCGAGATGTAGAAATTTTTCGTGATATGTCCATAAATGTGCCTTGTCGTAAACGACGTTGTTCTCTGTTCAATCGTCCCTAACCACGGTGCAATTCAACCGTTCGGTCAGCGGGTACGATAACAGGTTACACACCTATGGAATACACTCCAGCCTTCACACTTTTTTGGAATCCTCACGCTAGAGCCAAATTTGTGAACTACTAGCTACATTTTTTAACACTGTTGAGGAATTCGTCAGCCTTTTAAATTGTAGAAATGTCGCCTACTACTCAAGTGGCAGCACACGTATTTCAATGCGGCGGTTTCGATCCCTATCTGATTCGGTCAAATTTTGCACAAGAGGCAATAGTTCGCCATACCCTTCAGCTTTCAATCTGCCGGCACCCACCCCATTACTCACTAGGTACTCAACAACAGCTTCGGCTCTTTGTACTGACAACAACTTGTTAACGTCCGTGGCTCCTCTGTTGTCCGTATGAGCCATAACTGCAATCTTCACATTTTTATGACGTTTAAGCGCCTTGAGCAAAGGCTGAAGAGCTCTTTGTGAGTCAACGGACAAGACGTTTTGCGCACGCTCAAAGCGCACGTTGTCGAGCACTCCAAACACTGGAAATTCTGGTGCAAACCCAGGTTTTGGAAGAGCTGCAATTTGCGGCATTACCAATGAATCCAACCCGGCAGCCAAAGAACTTACGTTGCTCACGTGTTCGACTGGAACTGGATTTGCCGCCAGAAGACCAGGAGGTTCTGCATGGTCAGCCTTTCTGGATGGCTTCTCAGGTTTTGGCGCAGAATTCCAATCTTCAGCAACAAACTGCTCTGTAGTCACATCAAGACCAGACATATTCTGCACAGTCATGACTGTGCCAGATCCACTATTTTCTGCCACTAACAACTGGCCTGCATCCTGATCAGGCAACGTAATGACATCTATTCTTCGATTCCGCAAACGCCCCTTCTTGGTATTGTTAGCAACCAGAGGTTGTGCTTCACCTATACCCACGGCCTGCAGTTGCAATTCGTTAACACCCTTAGATTGCAGGTATTGCACTACCACTTCGGCACGGAGTGAAGATAAGCCAAGATTAGTATCAGCAGCCCCTTGCGAATCGGTATGCGCACGCACTTGTACTCTAGCTTCTGGAAAGTTCAGGAGTGCTTCTGCCAACAGATCAAGCTGCCCTCGTGCTCTTGGCGTTAACCAACGCGAACCGCTTTTAAACGTGACGTCATGCAGCACGGCATCAAACAATCCACAACCGTGGGCGTCAACAGTGACAAAACGCTGCGTGCCCGGACAACTGTCCACATGGTCAAGAACACTGTCGGAATCTTTATCGTCTGCACGCGCGGCCGGTCTCCAGCGATCAGTCATAGAGCCCACATAAGCCGCGATCGGTTCCGCTCCAGAGGTGTAATACTGGTAAGGCGCTTTGCCAGAGTCAACATGTGCACCCGGACCCGCATAGCGCTCAACGACTATCTCACGAACTGGTCTCTCACCTTGCTTGGCAACCTTAGTGCTGTCGCGATTCAAGGCAGGCTGTGCAGCCTCGGCAACTATTCTGCCGATCCCTCGCGGCGATATGTTGAAACGATAAACAGCGCCAAAGCCAATGTAGGTAGCATCGCTGTCAAAGCGTGTGACTTCTGCACGGATTCCCAACCCGTTGACGAATCCGTATTCCGTTCCGATACCCACAATGGGTACCACACCACTTTCGTCAAGATCGACTACCGCTGAAGATCTACTAAGCGATGAAAAACCGAATCGACCATACGCACTGAGTCCTTGGCGACGGGAACGCATTTGGACACCGCTCCATCCGTAGACCAGAGCACTCACACTGGCTGAAGTAAATTTAACGTCGGTATTTTCCAAACCGTTGCTTTGATTACGCAAGGTGGCAGAGCCCAACACAGAGGTATCCAGCTCGACCGCAAGCATGTTGTGAACATCGTAACCAAGCCGCAATTGGGATCCTGCGTCGCTGTCTGACGATACGGCAAAGCCGGGACCGCCGGTGTTCGGATCTAATTGAGAGCTACCTATTGACGCGCCTGCATAGAGGCGACTTCTGAAGTCGCTAGTATTAGCTGGTATGTCCAGCACACTACTCTCAGGATTTTTCAGCACACCACAACTGCTGAGCAAACTTGCCACAAAAGCTGCAATCAGAGATTGCTTGAAAAGCCCTTTGGGAGCCATTCGGACGTGTTTACCGACAAATGCGGCAAGTGATGAGCGCGAGGCGTGTTTCATCGAAAATACCCGTTTCCTTACAAGACTAATGAGGAGTGGGTAGGGGCAACGCTGGGACAAAAGCAAATACAATCCTAACCACTTCACACTATGTCGGCAAAGATCGGAAAAACTCTGCCTCTCAAAAAGAGAGGCATTTCACATTCCATCAAACCAGCGATAAAGATACGGTTAAACAACAATAGCGAGGTATCACCCAAGCCGTACTACTGAGTTCTTAGCTCGATACGATTGCTGGCACTACTGCCAGCCAACGGCTGGGTGGCACCAAAAGCTCGCGCACTCAACCTAGATACCGGTACACCGTTTTGCACGAGGAACAAGGCAACCGAGCGAACACGCTGAGATGCTAGCTGAGACTCAGCTTGAGCACTGCCCAAGCTCTGCGTGTGGCCTTGAATTTCAAGAATGACGCTTGGATTCGCCGCCATTGCCTGTGCAACCTGAATTAAAGCGGGCTCAGACGAAGGCAGTAACGTGGCCGTATCGCCGCTGAATTCGACACCGACCAGAGCACTGTTGAGTAAGTTACAGGCTCTAGCGTCAGCGATCTTTGAAGCGGCCGCTGGAGGGCATTGAGCTACCAATGGTGCAGTTCTAGGTTGCTGAGCCGGCTGCTGCCTTGTTGAAGGTACAGGCCGCTCAATTTGCTGAGCTGGGCGCTGCGAGCTGGCTGGATTCTGTGGCCTAGACACTGGAGCTGCACGACGTCTGTCCGATCCAGGGCGCCAGTAGATACCACCCAACAATGCCTGGGCGTCGCCATCGTAACTAACGAGTTCAGCACGTAAACCAAAGTTCTGGAACAAGGGGTACTGCAACCCTGCCCCAGCCCATAATGCGATGTTGTCAGCATCATCCAGCTCAATGTCTGAATCGTTTTCAATGGAACTCACGCCTAAACGCAAATAAGCTGAGAATCCATCAGAGCGTCTATCGGCTTGTTTACTACCCCATACATAGGCGGTGGCGCCAAGAGATATGGCTTCGTAAGTGATCTCTTGGCCACCCGAAAGCTCAGCTTCACCCAGGTCACTGTAAGCCAGCTCTGCAGAGAAAATTGGCGTGATGTCGTATCCGAAATAAACGCTGAACGCTGATGATTGATCATCATCGAGAGTGAAACCAGAATTATCTGTATCGGGCGAAAGGTCCGAGATACCTGCATTAACTCCGATCTGCCAGCTACCTTCGACGGCCAACAAGGGTGCTGCAAAAATTGAAAGCAAGGCTAAGCCTAGCGTTTGGCCAGATAGTTTGCGCGTCGTAGACGACATCAGCGAATCATTCATTGGGATCGGTTTAATATCGGTTTCAGGAAATTGATTGGTTTAGTTCAGGCACACGATTGCAATTTGTGAGCCAATCGTAGTTTCTGACAGAACCCCATTTATACTGAAATCTTCGGACAAAGCAAGTGAAGCTGCCAAAAAACAGTCCGTCAGATAGCAACGATAGCTATCAGAATGGAGAAAAATCACATTTCCTGACACAAACTCGCACTTGGTCTTCGTGCAAAGCACAAAAGGACGCACAGAAATGTGACATCAATTACAACAATAAGTGTGACGCTTATTCCTTGAGATCTATATTGCGCTTGTATAGATAAGCACCTAGTGCAATGGATATGAGCAACAACACGATACTCAGCATCAATTGAGTTTGCGACCCTACCCTTACGCCAGCACCAAGCAAAGAAAACACAAGCATTTGCGGTATGTACCCCACCGCAGATGCAAGCATAAACACACGCAAAGAGGTACGTGTAAAACCGATGCAAACGTTTGTCAGTAGGTTGGTGCCAAAGGGCTGCAAACGCAATATCAGAATTTTCAGAAACAAATCGTCAGTGAGCAGCCGATTCAGTGTTGCAATTGGCTTGGGAAAACGCTCGCCAATCACCCTGGCAAAATAGCGGCGAGATACTGTAGCCGTTAGCGCACATCCACATAGGGCGGCTAATAACGATAAGAGTACCCCCACTCCCACGCCATAAGAGAGTCCACCAATGAATGCCAGTAACTGGCGTGGCAATCCGATAGAGGTCGCTAAGATACCAGCCAGAAGGAATAGAATTAAACCTGTAGCGCCAGCAGATTGCAGCCATTCGCCCCATGAGGCGACCGGTAAATTCTCAGCGGAAAAAAAGCGAACGCCGAACACCACAATAAAAAGCAGTAGCAGCAACAGGAGTACACCTGCCAAGCGATTTTTTTTAGGATTGGAGCCTAACATCACCTGCTGAGGCTTCTAAAGTTCTGGCATCTACGCATTGAGAGTGTTTCGATGGTAGATGGTGGGGCGTGTAGGATTCGAACCTACGACCACCTGATTAAAAG
>JALZWO010000129.1 GCA_023300375.1 Granulosicoccus sp.
ATTACCCTTACACACCTGCGTTGGACCGCCAATGAACACTTCATCCCCAATCGCGTGGACGCAAGAAGAATACGATTCCTTCGGTAGCGTGCCTATGATCAGCAAGCACCGTTACCACGAGCGCACCCTTTTTGACAAACCTGAACTCGTCAAGCTGCTAGACACCTACCCTCGCAGATGGCTGCAAGCGTTCACGATGGGCAGCGACCCGTGTAATGCCAGTGAGTGGGGATGCGTGAATATCGCGCCAGAAACAACGGGCGAAGAACTCTGGCAGGCTGTTAGCAACGGTAGATTGTGGCTGAACATCACTCATATTGAGGAATTCAACGAGGATTACGCAGAAATAGTTGAAGGCATGTACGAGCACCTTGATGAACATTGCGCTCACCTACAAGGCCCAAAAGCTAACTACAGCACACTGTTAATAAGTTCACCAAAAGCTCAGGTTTACTATCACGTCGATGCTGAACCCAACATGCTGTGGCATCTTCGAGGGCAGAAAAAGGTGTGGATCTACCCTGCCATGGATACCGACTTGGTTCCTCAAGAGTTATTGGAGGACATCTACGCCGGCGAGATCGACGAAAATCTACCCTTCGACACCAGTTTCGACGAACAAGCACAAGAATTTCTGCTGTCACCAGGCGACGTTGCTTCATGGCCACATAACGGCCCTCATCGTATTGTCAATCAGGACATGAATGTTTCGCTGGCAACCAGCTACTACACGCCCAATATATACAGGCGTCAATACGTGCAGCTAGCCAACCGCTTTGTATTGCGTAACCTAGGCATTAAATCGCGGAGCATGAATGAGAATGGTCCGGTGGCGGCGTTCAAACGGTTCACTTATCGAGCTGCTAACAAGATACGCCCCTTTGAGCGACGCGATCGCTCAGCCAGCTATGTCACTGATCTTCAAATCGACCACCTCAGCCCAAACGGAATTAAAAAATTAAAAAAACCTGTGATTGCCTCTTTTTCACGGCAAGCAGGCGAGGACCGAACAGAGCATGCAAAACCACAAAAAACTGAGGACCTTAGAGCTGCTAGCTGATGCTCGAAGATTTTTCGAACCAATAACTAACCAACACTAACGTAGCACACGGTACTTTATTGTTGCCAGTAGTTCCCTGAATGCCAAGGTTGTTTTGTTCAATCCGGCAATGTAGGGCAATAAACCGACCCAACCCGCTGACACCGAGTAAAGAGTGGAAGAGGCACTGGGGCAGACGATGAACCCGTGAGCGCTAAAAATATCGACAGCTCTATTCATATGCAAGGACGACGTGACCAAAGTGATCGGTGTGGAGATAACTGAGGAGCGCAGCTCAAGTAAACGCTCAGCATTGGTTTGCGTGGATTGGCTAAGCAAGTCACGGACTATATTGGCATCAGACACTCCCTGGTCAATAAGCACAGGAGCCATAAAATTGCCGAGCTTTCGTGATGTCTGACCTCCCCCCATTACATAAAATTGATTGTTTCCAGTGTCAAGACTTGCTGCATGCAGTGTGCGAATTAGTGAGTCACGCGATAACACGCGGTAAGGATTATCACTCTCTACGTAAGCATCAAGATCCGCTCCCAAAACCACGATTGCCGAATGAGCAGTCAGATTGCCAGCATCGTCTGAGCTCTCACATGTCACTGGCACAGCGTACCGAGGCGACTCCATCAACTTCACCAAGGAATTGGATGTCAGCGGTGCGCTACACACCCACAAAAACAACACACTGCCGAGCAACGTTATACGCTGCATGCCAGATACGCCGCGCGCCTTTAGAGATATCATCAGGCACATGAGTAGCGCGGAAACAAACAAGCCCAAAGGCTGTACAAACCAATCGATCACCAACGGCATTGAAGCCTATCCTCAGTCAGATATCAGCATACAAGTTATCACCACTGAGAGTGAATTTGATGCTCTTTCTAAAGACTGGGCTCATTTGCATGGCCTGAATGCCAATGCGGGGCTGTTCAACAGCTGGTACTGGAACCGTCTCTGGTGGCAACACTATGGTCAATCGGGATCGCTGTACATTTTGGTGGTACGCACACAAGAACACATCATTGGCATTGCACCTTTCTACCAATCAGTAACGCGCAGAATGAAACTTATCAAAACCAATACTGTTCAATTTATTGGCAGTGGTGGTGATACATCGCCCGACGATCTTATCGTGCTCTGCCATCCAGACCACGAAACTGCAGCCATAAGGGCAGTATGTCAGCAACTGTTCAGTGCACCCACATTAACTTGCATTCGACTTAGCGATATTGATGAGGCGTCGCAACTCTATCAATCGCTGCTCGAGAGTGCAAAGGCTGCGCGCTGGAGCGCACCTTTGCAAAAATTGCAATATCGCCTTGTCGATAGTCTTCCCGCAACCATTGATCAGTTTGTAAAAAAGTTAAGTCGCAACGCCAGAAAGCAAAGGAAACGGAGGCGAGCAAAGTTAATGCGAGCAGGTGATATCAGCATGAATTTTGCCAACACCACTGAGGAAATTGATGACGCGTTCGCAGCTTTAGTCAGCTTGCACCAGAAGCGATTCTCCACAAAAGGTGGATCCGACGCATTTAGAACAGACAGCTATCGACGTTTTCATCTAGATCTTATGAAGAGTGCACACCAACAAGACGAGCTAAAGCTATTAACCCTGGCTATAAACGGTAATGTTGTGGGTGTTGAGTACGCGTTCCTGTGTGGTGGCAAACTCAGCTTCTTTCAGACAGGCTTTGACCCACAAAGCCAGCACCTGTCGATAGGGCATCTGCTAATGATGTTCACAATTGATCAGGCAATTCTCGATGGCGCGGATACTATCGACTTACTCAAAGGTAACTACGACTACAAAAAAACCTATGCCAAGCAAACCAAATCAACAGTGAATGTGGAGTTTATGAAAAGCCGGCTGGCCCTAAGCTTTGTAAAATTAGTTATCGCCGTACGCGGTTGGTAGAGCGCCACCTCTGCGATGCAACCAGAGCGGGTAGCGCTATTAAAGTAGTAAGGCCCCGCGACATCTAGGAAATTTCACGTGCTTAACGCCAAATAGCTCACTGCTGCACACAGCATAAATTCCAGAGCAACAATCACCAGATCCTCCGATTGCACCTGATGAAAATCCTGTAGAGCAAAAAAATAAGTTTGATTCCCAATTGGCAACAGTATGAACACTGTGTTTAAATCATGCGTGTGTGTTCGGTTCAGCTAGCAATTCGCCAGGTATTGAAGGAAAGATTCTCAAACCAGTCGCATCGGCGCTTGTACTTCGGATCGATATCGCAAACACCAGTCACGCTTAAGTAAACACAAGCCCGACAAAATATAACCATTTTAGCGAGGATCACCATGTACAACCACAAGACACCCTTTGCCAAACTAGCGCTCGCAAGCGCAGTGGCTTTAGCCATTTCCAGCGGCACAGCCATTGCGCAAGACACCACAAAGCTGCGCATCTCCACTCACTTCTCAGTTGAGACCTTGTCAGGAAGCCTAGCGGCTGAGTTCGTTGACGATGTCACAATGATGTCTGGCGGTAGCATCGAAATTGACATGTTCTATGGAGGCTCGGTTGTAAAAGCCACTGAAACATTCGATGCCGCAGTCACTGGCGTGCTCGATTGCGATATGACAGGTGGTGCGTATCAGGTCGGCAAAAACCCAGCCTTCCAGTTTGCAGGTGATCTCAATGGTGGCTATTCTGACCCGTACCAGCAGTACTCCTGGCTCTTGCACGGCAATGGCTATGAAGCACTGAACACGCTTTACAACGCTAACGACATGGAATTTGTTGGCTGGTGGATTCCAGGTCCTGAGTCACTGGTTTCAACCAAACCGATTCGTGGTGTGGATGATCTGGACGGCTGGAAATTTCGCGCTCCTCCAGGCGTTATCACCAACATCTTCGACCGACTCGGTGCATCACCTATTGTTATGGATTTCAACGAAATCTTTACCGCACTGGAAACCGGCATTATTGATGGCGCTGACGCGTCCACTATCGCTAACAATGTGGGCTTAGGACTCTACGACATTGGTGAGCACACCAACTACCCGGGTTTCCACTCAATGCCTGCTGACCATTTAGCGTGCCGAAAAGATATGTGGGACGACATGCCTGAAGCGCATCAGCGCATCCTGACCGTTGCCATGCAGGCATTAGCGTTAAAGACCACAACCAAGCAAGATATCGAAATGCAAAAAGCTGCAGCTGAGCTACGTGAAAAGGGCGTCACTCTCTACACATGGCCAGAAGAGGAGATGCAAAAATATCGTGAGGCAGTAGCAGCCACTTGGGTAGAGTATGCAACAACGCCAGAATCAAAAGAGCTGCTGGCAGCTCATCTTGATTTCCTGAAAGACATTGGCGCTGTTAAGTAGTTAGTTCTCTGAGCTGTTCACGCAAGCGATGAGGCATACGCCCAACGCTTGCGTGGACCTAACTTCGCTTTGATTTTCTTAAAAAATGAACAAAGTGTGTGCTTGATTGACAATTAGAATGGCACTTGGCGAGAAAAATGACTAAAGAGATATCCGGCAGATTTATTGAATGGCTTATGCCATTCGTCTTTGTACTGCTGGCAGGATGGGCTATTTGGCATACGCCAGCCTATATCGTTGACTTTGGCGTACACGATTTGGAATCTCGCGTCGTTATGCAAACCGCGGAACTGCATAAACGTAAAGATGTAACACCGAACCTACCAGGTCTGTTTGGCGGTTTGGCTGATGTCATTGATTATGCAGTGCTCGTTCTGCTCCCTCTGGTTTTTTATGCTGGAGTCAAGACGGTAGTACCTGCTCAAATGGAATTCCCTCAGTACAGCCGAGTTGACAAGATTGCCATGTTTATCGGGCGCATTGTCATGATACTGGTCATATCAATGACATCAGTGATGCTCTACGAAGTCTTTCTTCGCTATGCCTTAGAGCGCCCCACTTTGTGGGCCAATGAGCTGACTCTTTGGATCGGTAGTTTCGTTTTCATGTTGTCTGGTATTTATGCCATGCAGCAGCGCAGCCACATCCGCATCTTCATTATTTACGATGTGCTTCCCCGTTCTATACAACATCTCTGCGATACCATCTGGGTTGCGCTTCTATGGTTTTTTACGGTCTGCCTGATATTCGGTAGTTACAAACAAATCTTCATTAACAAATTCTATAAATGGCAAACCTTTGGTACGGCGTTCGACCCGCCTATTCCGGCAACCATTCAACCACTGATCCTTATCGCTTTCACGCTTATCAGTGTGCAAGCGCTACTCAATCTTATCGCCGACTGGAACCGGAACCCCGCAGACATAATGGAAAAAGGCCTCGTTGATCAAGAAGAGCTAGAAGCGCTGAAAAAGAGTGCGGGAGTCAACTGATGGACGTCGGCACTCTTTCAATCATTGTAATACTCGGACTACTTTTCCTTCTTGCCATTGGCATGCCACTAGGCTTTGCCTCTGCAACACTTGCAGCTGTGGTCATGATCCTGAAGTTCGAACCTACGCTTTTTACAGACCCGATGAGTTTTGGCGAAGGCCTGCTAAGCAGCCGTCCAGGCACTGGGCCGTTGTACATCCTGACCCAGAAGGTCTACGACCTAATGACAGAATACGTACTGCTGTCGGTACCGCTATTTATTTTTATGGCGTCACTACTGGAAAGATCAGGTGTGGCCAAGCAGATGTACGACAGCCTGAATTTCTGGATGAGCCGCATGCGCGGTGGCATCGCGGTCGTCACCTCACTCATGGCCGTATTGATGGCTGCCATGTCAGGAATTATTGGTGGCGAGGTGGTGTTGTTAGGCCTTATCGCTTTGCCACAAATGCTTCGACTGGGTTACAACCAGAACCTTGCCATAGGCACTATCTGCGCCTCAGGCTCTCTGGGCACCATGATCCCTCCTTCCATTGTATTAATCATTTTTGGACTTATCACTGAGACGTCCATAAAGGCGCTATTTACCGGTGCATTTCTGCCAGGCTTCATGCTGGCCAGTTTTATCATTATCTACATCATCATCCGCACACAGCTCGACCCCTCGCAAGCACCGCTGCCTGAACCTCGTGATGATGATTTACCCACTGGTGAAAAATTAAGGGCATTTTGTGCCTTCTTAGCGATTGTCGTTACCGGATTCACGGCATTGCTACTGGCAAGGCTGGCGTTTCTGACTGTCACAGGCCGCAATGTCTCAAGCGGCGATAGTTTTGAAGAACCCGCCTTAGGTATGGTGCACCATACGCCCATGTTATTAGGCATCCTAGGCGTTTGCCTACTACTGATGTTCGTGGTTTGTGGCTGGAGAATCACCAAACTTGGCTGGCTACACGGCAAAGGACTAGTACCACCATTCACGGTCATTGGTATCGTATTGGGCTCCATTTATGGTGGTATCACTGGTATTACAGAGGCGGCCGGTATGGGCGCTTTGGCAGTCTTTTTAATTGCCTTGTTTCGCGGTGAAGCTTCAGTGGAGCTGGTTTGGGTAAGTTTGATGCGAACGCTTCGCTCCACTGGCACTATAATCTGGGTAACAATAGGGGCAGCTGCGCTTGCGGGTGCATACACTCTGGCGGGTGGCCCTACCTATATCGCTGATTTAATTGTTGGGGCTGAAATGCCCACCATGGCCGTGATTCTTGTCATGATGCTAATCCTGCTTTTCATGGGCGCATTCATGGACTGGGTAGGCATCGTGCTATTGATTATTCCCGTGTTCTTGCCAATTGTGCAGCGTCTACCCATAGAAGAAATTGGATTCATCGGGCAACTTGAGCCTCGCCACGTAGCCGTCTGGTTCGGCGTTCTGTTCTGCATGAACATGCAAGTGAGTTTTCTGTCACCACCTTTCGGGCCAGCTGCTTTTTACTTAAAATCTGTAGCACCGCCACATATTTCGCTAACTGATATTTTTAGAGGCTTCCTGCCCTTTATTGGGATTCAGCTGCTGGCATTGTCAGTGCTGCTAATCTGGCCTTCTATTGTGACTATTTTGTTGTAGCGCGTAAATTGAGCTTTTTAGTCATGGGCTCGGTTGTATATGCTCAACGGCAGCGTATGAGCTTCCACATCGCATTACTGCGAATGGCAAAATTTACATCTTGGCGTCGCTGGGCTCATCAGGGCACGATGTAAGGATTTTTATTGTGTTTTGCCAGTACGTCAACAGCTACGCCATTTCACAATCTGTTTGGGTTGGAAGCGCCCTACCCAATGCTTAGCTTACCTAAGTTGTTTGGCATAACAGGAGGAGTATTGCTGTCGTGAGGCACGGTTAAAGCGTTAGTGCTCAGCCTGGCTCTATTACCCGAATAGGTTTGCCGTGAGAAAACGCCTGAAATGCATCCAGCATTTGCCCATAAAAGACCTCGTACGTCTCATTAGTGCAGTAGCCGATGTGTGGCGTTGCCAACACCTTTGGATGACTCACCAACCAATGAGTTTGTGCAGCGGGCTCAACATCAAACACAT
>JALZWO010000130.1 GCA_023300375.1 Granulosicoccus sp.
ACCTATTAGAATTTGTAAAAAATCAATACTCTTTCATTATGCTGCAAAATAGTCATTAAAAAAATTGCCGTAATACGTGTGCTAAATCGAGCAGCTAGGCTATACGGTAATTGACAATGCCATTAGTCATGTATTCTGAGAGACCTATAAACAGACTGTAGACAATTGCGATTTCTGACAGCGCATTGTGCGCTCTACAATCTCCTTTAAGGATAATAAATTTTAGCAACTTCATACACAACGGCGATTGAGGAACCAAATTATGATAGTCAGAAATCTTAACGAACTAAAAGCTTCTGGTGGCTACCAAGAAAAAGTAGGTGTCTGGACTAGCGCTCGCTACTTAATGAAAGCAGATGGTGTTGGATTTACATTAACGCAGACAACCATTTGTGCAGGCTCCGAGTTCACCATGGAATATAAAAATCATATTGAAGCCAATCTTGTCATTGAAGGGGCAGGAGAAGTGACAGATAAGGCAACTGGCGCTGTGCATTCAATAAAGCCTGGGGCCATGTACACGTTGGATAAACATGACCGACACAGCATTAAAGCGCTAACCGATATGCGGTTAGTCTGTATTTTCACCCCTGCGCTCGTGGGGACAGAAACTCACGATGAGCATGGATCATACCCTCTACTTTGATTCACTGTGGCCGTATACGTTCATCATGGGTAATTCATAGTCTTTACCGCTTCTATAAATAAGTTATGCCAACTCCCACGATTACCACCCTCATTATCCTGCCTCTTTAAATGATTAACATCACGGTATCGTAGTATATTAACGATGAAAACACGTTCTTGACAAACCGTTTGTTAACCACAGGTAAGACCGTATGCACAGCCACGATGATGATGATCACTCGCATTTAACCGACATCGAAGCGCGGGTAAGAGCATTAGAGAGCCTGCTCAGCGAAAAGGGCTATATCGACAGTGCATCTGTCGATAAAATTGTACAAACGTACGAGACAAACATTGGTCCACAAAATGGCGCGCATGTCGTTGCCAAAGCATGGACTAACCCTGAATTCAATACGTGGCTAAAGAATGATGCAACCGCCGCTATCCACTCGTTGGGTTACACCTCCAGACAAGGTGAGCATATGGTGGCCGTATTCAATTCAGCCGACACCCATCACCTCGTAGTTTGCACATTATGTTCATGCTACCCATGGTCGGTACTTGGCCTACCGCCAACTTGGTATAAGTCCCCTCCATTTCGCTCACGAGCGGTCATCGAACCCAGAGCCGTGCTAGCAGACTTTGGAGTAGAAATATCTGAATCAATAACTATTGAAGTGCATGATTCAACCGCAGAAATACGTTATCTGGTTATTCCAGAACGGCCAGAGAACACAAATAATCTCGGTGAAACTGAATTGGCAAAGTTAGTGACAAGAGACTCTATGATAGGAACAGCCGTGCTTGACAAGCTATCTGCAACCTCATGAACGGCGGGGCAGACTTAGGCGGCATGATGGGATTTGGCCCTGTAGTACAAGAGGATAACGAGCCAAACTTTCACCATGTGTGGGAGGAGCGTGTACTGGGAATAACGGTAGCGTTAGGTGCTTGCGGGCTGTGGAATATTGATCAGTCACGCTTTTCCAGAGAAAGCATGCAACCCGCTGATTACATGAAATCCAGCTACTATCAAATTTGGCTATATGGCATCACGAATCTTCTTAAAGAACACAATATGATAAGCGAGACAGAGCTTGAATCCGGACAGCCCTCATTACCCCGCGTGGCCATAAAACGAATGCTACTGCCTGATGATGTCATGCCTATGTTGATGGCAGGTGGACCCGCTAATCGGCAAGAACAAACTGCAGCTACTTTTTCGGTTGGACAGCAAGTTCAAACTATCAATGCTCATCCGAGCACACATACACGCCTACCTCGCTATGCTCGTGACAAAACAGGCGTAATAAAAAAGATTCATGGTGTCCACGTATTTCCAGATTCTAGCGCCCAAGGCCTTGGGGACGCACCAACATGGCTCTATCAAGTGAGCTTTTCCGCCACGTCATTATGGGGTGAAGACAAGAACGCACGCGATTCCGTCTCTGTCGATCTCTGGCAACCCTATCTGAAGGCATTAACATGAAAGAGGTAGATCTAACCCACTTACCCGACATGGTACTGGTGGACAATGAGCCAGTTTTTAACGAACCCTGGGAAGCCCAAGCATTTGCCATGGTGATAGACCTTCACCAAAAAGGCGCTTTCACATGGGCAGAATGGGCCAGCGCTTTGTCTACTGAAATTCAGGGCTCAGAGCTACGAAGCTACTACCAGCATTGGCTGTGCGCACTGGAATCACTTGTAACAGTCAAGCAGCTTACATCCACTACCGCTCTGGAAGCTCGAAAAACTCAATGGCATGAAGCAGCTGCTAGAACACCTCACGGTGAAGCGATTGAACTGCAAAGCGACTAACAACGCGGACCAGACTTAACTAAAGCGCGCACCACGGCGAGGCTTGAGACAATAAAATTAGAGTCAATGGCGAAAAAAATGGCCAGATTGACAACATGGATTGTGCGCTCCAGCGGGTGCTCATCGGATATTGCTGTCAGCCCTTGAGAAAGACTGTGTGCCGTTTGGCAAAACAACGCGCTAAGCGCCAAGTATCTCCACGACACCCCAAAAAGACGCTGCCCTGATCCTTCATCAGATACGCCGGCGGAATCTGAGCATATCTATGGGCTCAGAGTTCGACTCGAGAGAACCGAAGCTTCGAATTCTAAACGTCTGTTAATGTTCAAAGCGTTGATTTTTTGACGCTGCAGACAATAAAATGTAAACGCTTCTACCGTGGATTGCGGAACTCGTGGCCGCAACCGCTCATTCATATCGACCCTGAGTCAAGATTTCATGCATCCTTTCAAGAAATTGCTATCGTGCGCGCTCTTCGCGTTCGCGACCTGTACAAGTCCAGTTTTCGCCACTACCTTCGTCGAAAACGACGGAATCGTGATGATGGAGGCCGAATCCTCAGGTACGGCAGGCGACTGGGAGCTGGAGAGATCTATTGGCGGATTCACTGGCAACGGATACCTTCGCTGGGATGGATCCGACGCATTTAATGTGAGTTCTGCAGGCAGAGGTACCATCACTTACCGGTTCAGGATTGAACGAGCCGGAAATTACGAATTACTTTGGCGCTCAAGAATTACACGCGGTAACAGTAACAGTGAACACAACGATAGCTGGGCACGCTTTCCAACCGGTAGAAATGTATCCAGTGAACAGCCCTTAAACGGTTGGACCAAGATTTTCATGAATACCCAGAATCAATGGGCTTGGCGCTCAAGAACTGTAGACAATGTCGCACGGCCAGTTCGTCAGTTCTTCTCCGCAGGAGATCACACGATGCAGATTTCTGGGCGCTCTAATGGCCACGCCATAGATCGAATCTCTCTATACGATTATTCCGACAACAGCATAGACACCAATAGTTTCACCTCATTACCCGTATCACGAACTACAAACGAAACAGCCCCTACTCCAGTGCCTGAATCTGCCCCAGTGCCTACCCCAGCCCCTGAGCCAGCGCCACTACCAGCGAGGACAGAAGCTCCGATACCTGCTGTATCCGGCGATCTACTGTCTTGGTCAGCTGTTGACGCTATTGCGATCAATGTCCATCGTGGCAACGGTGCATGGCTCGAATCCTTACCCGGCTCGGAAACCCAATGGCAAGCACCTGCTGCAGGTAGCTACTACCTCGTTGCAACGAACGAGCAAAGCTGGCAAGCCTGGGGACGCTCGCAAACCGTAACGGTTGCTGCCACGGGCACGCCGAGCAATGGCGGAAATGATTCGGCTTTGCAGCTAAGCGCCCAAATCTATTCTGATACAGCGCTCGAAATTTTCTGGGTGAGTAACGATGCTAACGCACTGACTTTTGAAGTACGACGTGATGATCAACTACTCACCACAAATGACGGTCGAAGCTACTTTGATAATTCAATACAGGCTGCTAGGCAATACAACTACACAGTAACAGCCGTAAATGCAGCTGGAAATGCACTCGCAACAGACACTGTTAGTGTATCGATCGACGGCACTCCGACTGATAGCAGCCCTGCGACAAATGGTGGTTTAAATTTAAGCGGACAAGCCTATTCGCAGTCAGCTATTGAATTATTCTGGTCAACAGATCAATTGGCAACAGGCGTTAGTTATCGGTTTGAAGTCTATCTGGATAGCGTACTGTTGGGCACAACAGATGGACGAAGCTTTTTCAGAGAAAACCTGACAGCTGGCACAGCGAACGAATTCTTCGTGATTGCGTTGGATGATGCTGGCGTTGCCGTACTGACAGAATCAGTTGTAGTGACAACACGTGCAGTAGACACTCCTTAAGCACACTTGAAGCTGACTTTCCGGGGGCACTACCCCTCGCTTGGTAGTGGTTATACAAACCACTACCAAGCGAGAACTGTGCCCCGATAAAAAAATCGGACAAAATTAACAGCCCTGTATTTATTTAGAGCCATTTTCGATACCAGTAAAGATACCTGATACTTTATCTGTTGTGAAAGTTAGAACACAGTTGAAGAATAATCGCTGTATTGATGCCAAATACGACATAAAATGCAAAATTGATGGCAGCAGTGCGATGAAAAAAAGTATCAGTTTCCCAAGCTACGCCTGAAGTTACCCGTCAATAACCCCATCAACATCCCCGAATGCTGATTGGATTTTGCCGGTTACAAGTTACAGGTAATCACCTCTAGCCAATGGTCCAGCGCCAATGAGCGAGAACTGAGTGCTAAAAAGCTAACATCTATTTCGCGATAAGGAACGCAGATCCGTCGTTTACTTTAAATTGCCAGCTGCCGATACTAGATTATGCGGAACGCATTGAGCTGGAATATCTCTATGTACGGACTGGTAAATAAAGCAGTTGAGCAGTTAGTCAAGGTCAACTTCGGGGACGACAAGTGGCAGGAGATTGCTAAAAAGGCGGGCGTTGACCAAACGTTTATTATGATGAAGCCTTATCCTGATCAGGTCACATTTGATCTAGTGGCAGCGGCAAGCGAGGTGCTGGACACACCATCCAAAGATATTCTAGAAGCTTTTGGTGAGCATTGGATTCAATTCACTGTAGATGAGGGATATGGCAAAACGATGTCCCTATACGGCAATTCTGTGTTGGAATTTTTGCAAAACATGGATAGTTTACATGCGCAAATACGATTGAGTTTCCCTGAACTACGCCCACCCAAGATCTCCTGCGAACAAAACCCAAATGGCCAGTTAGTTGTTTGCTATCAATCAGAACGCGCAGGCTTAGCTCCAATGCTTGTTGGGTTAGTCAGAGGGCTAGGCAAACGTTTCTCAACGCCTGTAGAACTTGAGTATTTAGTCTCTGCTGAAGCCGATTCAACTAGTGAAAAATTTCTTGTAACCTTCTCACAACGACAGGTCGCTTAGATATTCTATGAGCGCTAATTTTCATAGTAATGAACTAAGTGAGAAAATTTTATCGCAGGCATTTCCCTTTCACTTGGTGATTGATCAATCTGGTGAGATTCTAAGTTGCGGGCAATCACTTGCTCGCAAGCTAAAATTTGGAGAAGCTGACGCTATCCATATTTTTGATCATTTCACTGTGCAACATCCTTCTGGGATTCATGAAGTAAGCCAGTTAGTTAAAGTGAAAAATAAGCTGTTTCTTCTCAGTTCCAAATTTCATGATGATCTTGTCTTGCGCGGTCAGCTGGTGGTTAGCGAAAACGACACGCACTTTGTTTTCTTAGTTTCACCCTGGATAACAAATGTTCATCTGTTGGACAAATTGGGTTTTACATTAAATGATTTTCCCGTGCATAGTCCAATGTCGGATTTTCTTATATTAGTGCAGGCTCAAAGGGTCTCTTTGAACGATAGTATGCGATTGTCTGACGAGTTAACCATACTTAACAAGGAGTCAGAAGATCGCGTTGTCCGGCGAACTCAGGCACTAGAGCAAAAGGCCCAAGAACTACAAGAGTCAAAAACGGTGCTTGAGCGAGAAATGAAAGAACGTGAACGTGTTGAAGTTGAACTTAGGCACGCGCAAAAGCTAGAGTCAGTAGGACAACTAGCGGCGGGCATTGCTCACGAGATCAACACGCCTATGCAGTACATTGGTAGTAGTCTCGAATTTCTCAAAGAATCGTTTATTGACCTCAAAGAACTCAATGTGATGATAACAAGCTATCTGTCGCAAGATTCTTTAAAACAAGATTACAAGAGTATCAAACTACTGAATTTAGTAAACGAAGTCGATCTGGACTATCTTTGCGCACGCGGACCCAAGGCGCTCACGCGTTCCTTAGATGGGATTGCCCGTGTCACAGAAATAGTAGGTGCTATGAATGAGTTTACGCACCCAGATAAAAAGGAAATGAAACAGGCAGATATCAATCGTGCGCTTGGCACTGTATTGACTGTAGCAAGCAACGAGTATAAGTATGTAGCAACTATAGAAACTGACTTCCATGAACTACCTTTGATCGAATGTCATTTAGGGGATTTAAACCAAGTATTCCTAAATTTAATTGTGAACGCAGCTCATGCGATATCAGAAAATAACGTAGAAAATGGCGTTATTAAAATTAGCACCCACATTTGTGAAGATCGTGTGGTCGTCAGTATCGCTGACAACGGTACGGGTATTCCGAAGCATATTCAACATAGGATATTCGACCCGTTCTTTACCACTAAAGAAGTCGGACGTGGGACAGGTCAAGGACTGTCAATATCACACCATATAATTGCGGAAAAACACAGTGGGCGGTTGAGTTTTGAATCGGTCACTGGTGAGGGAACTACATTTTCGGTTGCACTACCAATAACGCAAATATCTAAACAAGACATACTAATAAAGCCTGACGATGGGAGAGATATAGCAGCATGAAAAAGATACTATTTGTTGATGATGAACCGGCCATCCTAGATGGTTTGCAAGACTCATTACGTAAACACAGAAGATGTTGGGACATGACGTTTGCCTGCGGTGGTGATGCTGCAATAACAGAGCTGTCTACAAAACCGTATGACGTTGTTGTATCTGATGTGCGCATGCCAGGGATTGGTGGCGTTGATGTATTGAGTTACGCTAAAGATCATCATCCTGAAGCTATTCGTATAGCACTCACTGGATTTTCTGACGAAGATAGCACCATTAAACTTACAGAGTTAGCTCAGCGATATTTAACCAAACCCTGCTCGGTGGAAGAATTAGATGACGCAATATCGCGCGACAGTGGCCTTATCGATGCCTTCGACAATCCGATAGTTCAGGAGTTAGCTGGGTCTGCAGGTCGTTTGCCAGCTGGTGAAAATATTCAGTACAAAATACTGGATAGTTTAAATTCCGTTGAAGGTTCTATTGATGACATCGCCTCCGTCATCGAAGAAGACGTCGCACTAACTGCCAAAATTCTTCAATTGGCAAATTCATCATTCTTCAGACGGCAAACATTAGTCGTGTCTGCAAGGCACGCAGTTACACATTTAGGTATCGATGTTATTCGTTCTTTGGCTTTAGCAGACCAGTTGTTCGAGTCTTCTAAAGATATTCCACTAATGGACTATTTCGATGTTGGCGCGATACGAAAGCACAGCTTTTTATGTTCAGTCATTGCTAAAGAGATCTCACCAAATCCTGAATTAGCTTCAGTGGCAATGACTGCTGGATTACTACACAGCGTAGGAAAATTTATCATTGCAATAGAAAAACCAGAGATTATTGCAAGCCTGCTTAACGTTAGTGAAGGCGCACCCTTCACATGGGCCTTACCAGAAGCTGAAAGGCAGATACTTGGGTGTACGCATGCAGAGGTGGGCGGATACTTTCTAAACTTATGGGGCGTGCCCACAAGTATAGTCGAGGCAGTCACCTTCCACGAGACCCCCACAGCCGTGTACTCACGAGAATTTGACGGTATTGGTATTGTGCATGTTAGTAACTACTTGGCGCATTGGTGTGTATCTAAGGAGGACTCTCAAGACGTAGAGAATTTACTAGACAGAGAATTATTAGAAGCGCTATCGCTAACTGATAATGAAGAGCGATGGAAGGCAATTGCCTTAGAACTTGCCAACGAAATAGCGGAAGAATCTAACTCATAAAGTATTGGCATTCTCTGCTGAGCGGTTTAGGCTGGCAACGCAGAGATTGACTGATTAATTCGGCTGTTTCACCGTTGATTTCATGAGCAAATGCCCAGTGAAGTACTAAACGCGTGTAGCTCCAACTCTAATGGTTACCTCTACTTCTAATTCACAGGCTCAACTTATCGGAGGTTTTTAGTTATTTGTAAGCCGCAAGATTACCGCTGCTATACCCTGTTCCTCAGTTAAAACGTTAAGAAATAAATAGTCGCTATCAGAGTTTAGTCAGCAGTAGGCACAAGTCTGATTGGTGGATAGAGTCACACATAGCTACACAGTCAGTCGCTACCCATCCCTGAGTGAACAGCACAATCATGACCCTCCTATCGGTTGGTTCGTCGGTAAAATTTGTCAAAGGACGCACCATTATCAATATCATGGAGTTGCGTTACTTGTGCAACTCGATATCCATTCGAGATTGTCTCCAATGTATCGTTAAGAGCAAATTGGGTTGACCAACGAACATCCTGCATAAAACGCCATCCGGGTGAACGCAGTAGTCCGCGCCCAACCAACCAAAAACCGCCATCGAACGCTGGACCAAACACGAGGTCGTGATCATTTAGGGCAGAAAACGAGGCTTCAATGTGGGATCTAGAGATTCCATGAATATCACTGCCCACGATAATGACCTTTTTGTTTTTAAATTGCTGCAAAACTGCGCGCATCCTGCTGCCCAGATCACCTTCAGCTTGCACCAATCTGGATTCGCCAGAAAACAAGGGGTGTTTCGCATCTTGAGCCGATGCCAACGAGATGTGCGTGTGCCAGTTGCCGACTCGCAATTCTTGCACTAGATTAATTAGATTTTGCCGATAAAAATAGCAGGCACGCAAATTGCCAATATCTTTTGCAAGCCGACGCTTCACACGCCCATAGCATGGGGCACGCGCGAAAATCACGACGTGTCGATTATTGTGCATGGTTTGAGGAACTCATCGCCTTAAACGAAGTCAGTGAAGTGTACTAGAACTCAAATCACAGGGAAATTTGATGCGCCAACATCTAATCACATTTATCACGGTTTTCGCGGTGCTTATTAGCCCGTTAGCGACGGCCTCGGGCGGGGGTGGCTTTGGCCAAGGTGGCTTCTCGCAGAAAAAAGTGGACCAGCAATACGAGCTTGGCAGATCATACTATAAGTCAAAGCAAGCAGACGGATCTACGCTAACTTACTGCCTCAGAAACGGTGATTCGCTGTCTAAATTATCGCGAAAATCTGTAAGGCCGTTCAAGAAAGGTCCAGTGTCAGCCTTCGTTGACAATTTATACAGCTGTAACAACCCTGATCTCAAAATTTCAGAGCTGGTTAACGACGATCAAGGAGAAGCAATCCTTTACTACCTGAACAAACGCTTCAAACTGAAACTACAGCAAGGCTAATGTTTGCAGCGTTCTTGCGCACACGCAAGGACGCTTTTGCACCCTCAAAACTGACGGTGCTAGCACGAGAGAGAGAGAAGAAAATGATCGGCAGAATGCTTCACCTGCCTGGGTTGAATACACAGTGAACATTTACTGCAGAGTATTAAAAGGCTCTGGATTGACGGTAAATACCTCTCCAGATTCCACGCCAAACAGATAGCCGTTATATAAGCCTAAAAATTCACTCCCTATCCAAACTAGAAACAGGCCTACCCCAAAAAACAAATACTTGGCCTGTATCTGACTTTACCAGCAATTTATGAGTTACTTCCACCACAACACCTCAACACGATCCAGACCGTTAAAGGTACTAGCAGGATCAGGGCAAATTCCACAATCAGCACACTAGCCGGTAGCTCGAGTGAATCACTGCCAATTGCACCCACGTTGCTCCCATACCAGTAAGAGAGAAGTATGGTGTAGCTGGCTGTCCACGACCACCAGCGCGGGTACAGTGTGGCAAAGGGCAACAGCCAAGTAACATACCAAGGGTTTATCACAGGCAGGCAAAGTAGAAACAGGGCAAACAACCAATCACCGCGAAAAGCCGCCGGCGATGTTGTCCATTGTTGCAACGTAGAAACATCACTGGGTTTTGAAGAATTCTTTTTATAGAACTTCAAAAAAAACACCACCAGGCAATAGAGAACAAAACTTGCTAGCAATATTGCCTTAATGCTCGAAAAGCTCAGCGTAGGTAACAGCAGATAGTACAAAGGTGAATTGAATAACCAACTATCAGCCATAGCAAGCAGCCCTTCTGGCACCCAGATTTTAATTGTTCCAAAAGATAGTGTGATTAATGCTAGAGATACGAAGGTAGCACCGCCTAAACGCAACCAGTAACCAATAGCCCATACCCGAGAGAAAAGGAAAGGAACGATCAACAGTGCAAATATTTTCGCTCCCAACGCTAACCCTAAGGCGATTCCTGCAAGCACAGCTCGATTGCGATACGCAGCCACAACACTCACAAACATTAAGGCAATTGAGAATACGTCAGGGTGGGCAGTCAGCGAGTGTTCTTTAAGTATTAGTGGAGACCAAGCGTAGAGTAGCAAAACATTTCCAGCGCCCAACCGACTCAGCAGGCATAGGATAACGACATCAGCAAATGCACTCATGAGTTGAAGTGGCCAAACCTCACCGGGCGCTATGCGATAAGCCAGTGCGAAAACCCACTGAACCACCGGACCATAGACAGTCGCGATTGCGGGGTAGTTAATAAATGACAGAATCGTTTCAAAGACCTCAGGTACATCCTCGTCAAAGTATTTTTCGGGAGCATATGAATAAGGATCATTCGTCGTGGCAGTTTGATAGCCGTCCCATAGATACCGATAGAAGTCATCTTCGAATAACGGATCTCCAGCTACTGATATGAGTCGCAAAAAAATGGCGGTTACAAGTATCCAGCGAAAGGGCAACTTGAATCCCGTATTTTGACAACGCCATAACACCCCTAGAGTGGTAAGCACCATGATTAAGGCCAGCAACAAGAACTGTATCAGTGCTGAATCGCCAGGCTGCTGAGACAAGATGCACACACCTGCCCACGCAGATGTAACGATGAACATAGCACCAAAAAAAAATGTATTAACTGGCACACCAGCAATACGTTCTATCACCCTACTCGTCGACTGAACCATTACCAGAGTTACCACTCCCAAAGCACATGTTTAGAGAAAGAACAATCACCGTAGTCATACCCGCGTTAAACGAAGAGCAATCGATCGCTTACGTTATTAACGAACTGTTAGCACTTAAAGTGTGTTCGGAATGCAGTTGTGTTATCGAAAAACTATCACAAAAAAATAACGATTCTCGATCTAACACTCTAACAGGCCCAAAAATCCCCACTGACTGCCTATCCACACCAAGCTGCCAGGGTGGCGAAATAGTGACTCTAGTTGATAATGTCGTTTTGTGTGACAACGGCTCAACGGATAACACTGCATCCATTGCTAGAGACAGCGGCGCAATGGTAATAGAGGAGTCAGAAAAGGGCTATGGTGCCGCCTGCCTTGCGGCGATGAGCGTGCCGCTAGACAAAGACATCGTTGTATTCGTTGATGGGGATCATTCAGTTGACTGCAGCGAACTTCCTGCACTATTAGAACCTATTTTCTCGGGCGCTGATCTAGTTATAGGCTCAAGGACACTGGGAAACTGTGAATCTGGAGCGCTGTCGATCCCTCAAATTCTTGGGAACAGACTCGCCAGTATATTAATGCGGCTTTTATGGAAAGAGCAAGTCACTGACCTTGGTCCTTTTCGTGCTGTTCGTAATGATGTTCTCAATGACCTACAAATGCAAGACAGACAGTTCGGCTGGACTGTAGAGATGCAGGTCAGAGCGTTCCAATTGAAGAAACATGTAGTCGAAGTTCCTGTTAGCACCCAGAAAAGAATTGGTCAGTCAAAAATTAGCGGTACTGTAAGCGGTGTCATCGGTGCTTCGAAGGGAATATTAGGCACCATCGCTAAACTTTACTGGCGCGAACTAGCAGTGAAGTATGGGTCAACAGCCTCGGTGAAAATTGCTGACAATCACGTGGCAAAAGTAGGTGACAACAGTGAATCTGTGTAGTTCGCTCGCAGGGTAGGCATTGATATTTTGTTAAAACACATTCCCACAATACGTAGATGAAAAATAAGAAATACACTCTGATTTTCGTGGCCGCCGCTTTGGTTGCAACAGTCTCGTTAGGCTACAAATTCTTAGTGGCTGACAGAAACAAGGCAGAGCTCGATACGCGATGGGCTTCTTCTGTGGAGAGTAACACCCAAGTTTTTGACCATTCAGACTGGCAAACGATACTTGACGACTACCTTGTATCAGATACCGACTCCGGTGTTAATTTATTTGATTACAGTGGGTTGATTGATGATGGCCGTGAGCCCCTTGATCAATACATCGACACCATGACATCTGTTGATCCATTATCACTTAGCCGTGCTGAGCAAAAAGCCTATTGGATCAATCTTTACAACGCAGTAACGGTCGCTGTCATTCTTGACAACTATCCACTGGTCAGCATTACAAACATCAGTGGAAAAGTAGGCAGCTTTGGTCCGTGGGACAACGACGCGGTAACGCTCAATGGAATTAGTCTGAGCCTCAACGATATTGAGCATAGGATTATCAGGCCCTTGTACGATGATTATCGAATTCACTTTGCAGTAAATTGCGCCAGCATTGGTTGCCCTGACCTCGCACCTCAAGCATTTACCTCCGATAATATGGAACAGCTACTGAATACTGGAGCCGCCGACTATGTTGGCCATCCACGCGGTGTCACCGTTGACGGCAATCAACTGCAGTTGTCTTCGTTATTTGAGTGGTACGGGAGTGATTTCGGATCCAATCAAAAACAGCTTCTCGAGACACTAAGCAAGCATGCTGACCCTGAAACTAAAAACGCACTACTGAACTTCAGTGGTGATCCTGACTACTTCTACGATTGGTCATTGAACGGCTACTGCAGCGTTGACAATGAATGTGGAAGTTGAAGAGCATTCACTGTGCTACTGGCCCTACATCAACGATAAACAGAAGGATAAAATGAGTAAGAAATTATTAGTTATGTTACTGATGGGCAGCTCATCAATGGCTTATGCCGAGGGCTCAGCTTGGATTCTAGACGATGGCGCTACCAGCCTTGGTATCAGCGTTATCTCAGGCTCGTCTAGAGATTTCTTCATTGGTGAGACCAGTACCGATCTAGGTGGTGACCTCGAAGGAACCTTTATCTGGCTAGACGCTAGTCGCGGTTACGAGGACATTTGGGCGTTTGATATTCGAACAGGCTATGCCAGAACACAATTTGAAACTAACCCAGAAGAACAAAGCGATATCAGTGACACCAGCCTGGGGGTGACTTATCAATTTTTGAACGAGTTTGAACAGGACAACGGTTCACCCACTATCTCTGGCCGACTGGGTTACACCATTGGTGGAGACTATGAAACTGATCTAATCGATGCTATCGGTGACGGCGCCTCAGGTTTTGATGTCAGCCTGTTAGTCGGCAAAAATCTAGCACCCTCCTTTTCTCTATCCGGCGATCTTACTTACCGACAACGCGATAACGATGTTGCTGATGCTGTGAAGTTTCTCCTCAGCGGAAACTACGCTGCTCCCTTGCCAGGTCTTAGTTTTCAACTTGGGTATGGTCTCGTGCGTACAGACAGCGATATCGACATCGGTGGTCCTGGATTCGGTGTAGAGCAATTTTCACAAACAGATAGAGATTCTGATTGGTTGATAACCAGTGCAAATTACGGATTTTCAAATGGAATTGGGATCAATTTCTCTCTCTCTACCGTGTTAGATGGTAGAAATGTGGCCGACACAGATATTGCTACCTTTAGCCTCAGCTATTCTCTATAAAATTTATAACGACTCAAACCTTACTGATTAACAAACAAACCAGACTCGCAGGACGCACAATGAAATCTACTCGCTTAGTTCTTCCAATACTCACAGCCCTATTGCTCTCTGCCTGTGGTAGCGGCTCTTCAGGCGTATCAACCGGTTCCGCAAATCCCAGCTCAGAGTCTGAGACATCGACTGGCCCACAAACAGGACGATTCGTTGATTCCGCAGTTGAGGGCTTACAGTACAGCACCAACTCGCAATCAGGGATCACTGGACCTGATGGAACATTTTCTTTTCTAGCAGGTGAAAGCGTTACATTCTCCATAGGAGGCGTTGTCCTGCCAACTGTGCCCGCTGCTGAACTCATCACTCCGCTGTCTGTTTTTTCAACTGACAATATCACCGACCAACGTGTCATGAATTTAGCAGTTCTCTTGCAAACCCTAGATACAGATGGCGATCCAGAGGGTGGAATAACAATATCTGACACAGCAATAGCTAGCGCTACCGGGCTCGAAGTTGACTTCTCATCACCTCAATTTGCCACTCAGGTCGGCAACCTTGTTGCTAACAGTGGCTCAGTTAATACTGAACTCGTGAACATGATTGAAGCTGTTGATCATTTGCAAGAAACGCTGTTCGTAGAGGGTGTTGATGAGCGACCAGAGGCCCCGCCGGCTACGGAAAATCTACCACCACTGTCTACCGATAATACGTCTCTCCACCCATTAGTCGGTACAAGCTCTACTTTCAGTGATCTTGCGCACGACATTAGCGGTAGATTGACTGTCATCGACGACAGAACTCTAGAGGTTAGTAATTTTTTCTATGATGGCGGTGGTGTTACCGTGTTTTTCTATACCGGAACCGATGGTGACTACCGAGACCCTGCGGCTGGAGCGGGACCTATAGGCTCACAACTAAATGGAAGGCGTTTCAGTGGAGAGACCATCAGACTCACTATTCCTGACAACTTAACACTCGATGATTTTAATGGTATCAGCGTGTGGTGTGTGCCTTTCAGCGCTAATTTCGGTGACGCGCGTCTTTAGCATTTGATACACCCAAACAAGCCTGCTGCGGGTTTCTCCCGCGGTAGGTTTTGAACACACTAAAAGTAAAAGGAACACGTTGAACAAAATATCGGTTGTCATCCCGGTTAAGGAAGAGATGAAGCTTCAATTTCATCGCAAGATAATTAGCAGCTATCAAGCGTTTCCCAATTGTGAGCTGTTGTGGGTTCTTGGGCCGAATGATGATGGCACCTATCAAGATCTCCTAAACAGAGATCAACGTGTACTACTCACCGACTCCAACTCTCGTGCCGAAAGAATAAATAGTGGTATCAAAGAGGCTCAGAACGATCTCGTTCTTTTAAACCACCCTCGGTCTTTTCTATCCCATCAGGCGATTTCTACGCTCTCTGAAATCGATTACAGTGGCGGAAATACCTGGGGCGGATTTACCCACGAGTTTTATCAGTCAAACCACTTTGCTTTAAAGTTTACGTCATTCTATTCAAATAAAATACGCTTTGGCATGACAGGCATTATCTACTTAGATCATTGCATTTTTTTTACAAAAGATCTCATTGACGAGCAAGACCCAGAGCCCATCCCAGTGGTTGATATATTCGAAGACACTTTGTTTAGCGAAAAGCTACGAAAAAAAGTAGCTCCTCTTCGAATGAGAGAAAAATCTTTTACCTCTCCAGTCAGATTCATCTGCAATGGAATATTCAAACAATCGCTAATGAATCAAAAATTGAAGCTAAAACACAAGCTTGGATTTTCTGCGACTAAAATGAATCAAGATTACGAAAAAGACCTGAACTTGAACTCTGAATATTAGAAACTGACACCTCTTTTATTACGCTTCCTTCCCTGCAAGCCCAGCTCTCTCTCGCTCAACCACACGGTAAAGTGTGCGCCATTGTTTTTTTCGAACTAGGTTTCTTTTAATAAAACTCTTAGATAGCTTTTCAAAGTAAGTTAGGACCGTCGCCCTCTACTGCTCTTCTGATCGACTCGTCCTGTTTGAGAAATACGCTCAACCCACTGATAAAGCGTCTCAGGTGCTAGCAACTGTCGCCGTGCTCGAGTGACACACACATAAATAGAGGCGCTAAATGCTGCTTTCGACATCCTGTCAGCTGACTCGAATATATCGGGCGTCAGCATAACGCTATCGAATTCAAGGTTACGTACGTTTTCTATCTGGCTGATGACATACGAACGGGAATCAGGAGCACTAAGGAGGCGTTTATAGGTTTGATCCCAGTTTTTTTGTTCATAGCCTTTTTCCAGAAGCTGATTAAAACGTCGAAAACCTGCACGATGTTGATAGACATCTGCTAGCGTATCCCAAGATTTAAATCGAAAAAGTTCACCATGGCGTGCACAGTCACCGCCGTTTTTCAATTCAAAGCAATCCTGCACGAATCGGTTCAGATCGGCGTGACTACTTTTTAACTGAATATTGATGTTCTGGCTGGCCAATCGTTGCACCCATTCGAACAAACCCCAATTATCATTCACCAAAATCAGTGCCGGCGTATCGGGGATAGCGGGCTTTTGGTAGATATCAACCTTTAGCGTGCTAAGTGTATTGCCTTTGAACTCGGCTTTCATACTGCTCGGATGAGCCATGATAATTTTGTTAACGATGTTTTCCACCGCAGGTCCAGAGCGAACCGAATGCACCATTTCGCGAAAACGGACACAGCTCGTTTGATGAACTGTCTGACCACTCAGGTTTTGATAGTCATCGCCCAGTGTTGACCGCGCTTGTGGACTGCGGGCAAGTATTTGTAATACGGTAGGTGGCAAGTCATGACATTCATCCAGCATAACGTGGGTATAGCGCACCGGAATTGTCCGACCATGCAACGCTGCCCACTTTATCTTGTGATAACCCTTGATCGGAGGTTTGAAGTCCTTGGTAGGTGGTAACAGCAGCGTCTGCCATAACTTACAGGCAAAATGATGAACAAGCGCTAACGTGCTGGCATCAAAGCTGGTCGCTTGAGCAGCTGGAATATGTTTCTCCATAACGCTCGTGTCCACACTCTGGCAAAACCGGAATACCGTTGAACGTATCGCCTGTACAAGTTGAAGGGCGCTGTGATTGCCGCTTGCCCGCACGCCGAGCTGTAGAACAACTGCATCGTCTGACATCGTTGCACGAGCGCCACGGTTGATTCGCATATTCTGACTAGCGGCTGATGTGTGATCCTCAGGCATCAGCATGTTGGCTAGGTCAATAAAAGTGGCTATGTGCACGTGTGGCGTATTCTTGAACTCTGCCCGCATGGCACTTAGCTGTATCTGGCGTGCTACCAGCACCAATACGCAGGCTTTGGAGTTCCCAAACAGGGTTAACAACGATTTTATCAGTGAAGTTTTACCTGTACCCGCATAGCCTTGAATGTGTGAATGCTCGTTTTGTTGAGCTTCAAATTCGCGATAGACCCGGCTTTGTTCTGCATTCAAAAAGCCTTGTCGAGTACCTATGCGTGTCTTGATTAATCGGTCTGTCAACGACTCGCTATAGCGATTTTGAAAGCCTAAGTCGTACTGACCGGAGTGTGACAGGTAGTCCCGCCGCTCTATTGCCTCATCACTGAGCAACGCTATTTTAAAAGATGGTAGCAACGCATAACCTGCGGACACATCAAGTCGATTCAGGTTTTGTAAGGCGTATTTGATGAGTGTTGACAAACTTGTGCTGCTGGCTTGCTCGTTACACGACTCGAGCGTTGCTGCCAGCAGACGTACAGCTGGGATATGTTGGTGCTCGCACAGTTTGGGCAGATTTGCCAACACAAACAGAGAGGCTATTTCCGGTATGTCTAGCCCTTGAACTGTGTTGACCCAATCAGTAGCGTTGTCTAGCACACCCGACAATGTGCCTTCGCTGATAGGCAAATAAAGCTGTACCTCGGTGGCTAGCATGGTCACTCTCGGCCAGTGAAGTTGTCGTGTTCCAGCTCGAATTGTCTCACTATGGCGACTCGATCACCTTTTAGCACTATTCACATTTGTAGCTTCTAGTTAATAGCAAAACAGTAAAACAAGCCATCGCCGCCAGTGGATTGTAGGTCTGCCTGGCTACAGCCAGTAGTACCATGCGCATTTATCCATGATGTGGGGTTAGCACCACCGCCTTCTCTATCATGATGACCAACAAACGCACTGCCGTCGGAATTACTTGTCCAGTTTGCGCAGGTTGAGTCGGCCACATCAATTGATGCGGTCCCGTCGAGGTTGGTTCCGGTGAGAATGTCATGTCGGTTTGGTGTGTCTCCTCGCCCATTTACGACAACACCCACTTCAGTGATAGCTGTTTCTTGGGTCAAGTTATTTGCATCAGAGATCAAATTCTCAGTGCTTTGTGCCACAACATCACCATTAGCATTAGTCCATGGACCTTCACCAATTCGGTCTATAGCATTTATCCCATCTGCTCCTGTGGTGCTCAAGAAGGCACGCCATTCTCGACCTTCCGACCCTGCCGCGTTGGCTAAATTCGCACAGTGCACATCAGCACCGGCAAGGCCACCTAAATTTGCTCCATCTCCGGGCCCTACACTAGTCAAGAAAAAATCAAAATCTGTTCCAACGTTAGGCTGGGTGTCTTCTACTGAACCCGTCTCATCACCTGTGGCTGAAGATGAGTCATCGTCATCCGAACTAGAACACGCTGTAGTCAAGAGCGCTGCACCTAAAAAAACCGCACGTAAGGCTGTTGTGTATATCGTCATATTTATTTCGCTATAGCTTCCATGTAAAAGATACACAATTTATTATGAACCTATTTTCAGCGAAAGCCTAACTTAAACAAACCTTTATCCGTAGTTTACTCACGTGGTTAATACAAAAACGTATTCAAGGCAGCCAGCAGGCAATTGGTTGAGCCAGTAAACCCTCAAGTTCGATAAGAATCTGTAAAAAATAGGAGTTGGCTTGTATTTCGCAATGACAATTATGCTTTTTCTGATGCTAGATGTTGTCAGAAGCTGCCACAATTTAGACACCGTTGGTGCCTCAGACGCTAATACAATACTGATCAGGAGTAAGTTTTGACGAATTCGATCCAGTCGGTGACCGACTCAACTCGTCTAGCTGGAACTAACCAGCTAGAGATTCTTATGTTCAAGCTGGAAGATAGCAATGATAGCGATCTAACAGAACTTTTTGGCATTAACGTCTTTAAAGTTCGGGAGTTAGTCGAAGCACCCGAATTAACCATAACACCTAACAGAACAGAATTTTTAGCGGGTTACGCAAGCATTCGCGGCAAGGCAATCCCTGTTATCGACATGCCAAAGTATTGCGGAATTAAATCAAGCTGTGCACCAAAGATCCTAGCCATTACCGAATTTAACCGAAGCACTCAAGCGTTTCTGATGCACGACGTGGCAGGTATCGAACGGTTAGATTGGAACGATATACAAGCACCACCCGATATCATTAGTGCTGAGCACGGCAACATGCTTACTGCTATGACGATTCTTGAGGATGGACGTATGTTGCTCATTGTCGATGTGGAAAAAGTACTGGTTGATGTTCTTGGTTCGAACATTGATGAGCTCGAAAAAGATGACGAGGAACATGGGCTTGATGGGCGATTAGTCTTCTTCGCAGATGACTCAAACGTAGCACGAGTTCAAGTTGGAAAAATACTGGATCATGTTGGTGTACCTTACCAAAGCGCGAAAAACGGTCAGGATGCATTGGCCGCGCTACAAGAGTTGGCTGAGAAAGCAGCCGAAGACGGTGTACCTTTATTCACACGAATTCAAGCAGTAGTCACCGATGTAGAAATGCCCATAATGGATGGCTACGTACTAACACGCAATATCAAAGCCGATTCACGATTCAACGGCATTCCAGTGATGATGCATTCATCTTTATCAGCAGCAGAAAATATTCGGTTAGGTATGAAGGTCGGTGCCGACGGCTACATGCCTAAACTTCGTCCAACTGAATTCATATCCGAGCTTGTTAAGCTTATCGATGAGGCTAGTGCTAAGCGGGCGAGCGAGGCTGCGTAGATTTACCCGGTCATCTGTCGGATAGTCATTTCCACAGCTAAATTGGCCCAGATGTCAACAAAGTACCTCATAAGGCTCAGGTTTTCCACCCAAGCGACGCTAATGGAGTGCACGCACCAGAATTGCTGCAATCCCAGTTGGCAGGTTAACCTGCCAGCCTCCTCAATAGGGTCCTTAACAGCTGGTGGAAATAAGACAATTGATACGGGAATTAGTCCTCAGCATTCGTAGGCGATTCACTTTAGGAGCACGCTCGCTCCTTGCCCCACGGAATGTGATACCGCTCTGTGTGTTTTTTCTGGTGATGTGTAGCGGTCGATATCTATTAGAGCAAGATCATGAAATTCGCGACAACGACGATCTTCTCTTAATACAACAAATTCTTGCAAATCAAGAATCAGAGCTGTCGCGCCGCTTGTCATACATGCTCTCCTCTACGTACCTACTGGCACAAGAAGTAGCAAGCTCGCAAGACGATTTCAAACACTTCGATGCGTTCGCCGACACCCTGCTACAACGTATGGAAGGGATAACTAACGTACAACTGGCACCTGATGGTGTCATATCACGAATCTATCCACTGGCCGGCAACGAGGCAGCTATTGGTCACGATATTCTGAACGACGACAAGCGAAAGGATGAGGCACGTGTAGCCGTTCAAGATCGAAAGTTAACGTTAGCCGGGCCATTTAAACTGTTACAAGGCGGTACAGCTGTCATTGGCCGCAATCCTGTTTTCATGCTTCAGGCTAACGGACAAGAGAAATTCTGGGGATTTACGTCTGCCCTGATATTGTTGGAAGATCTTATCGGCGGCTCAGGATTGGACTCTCTGCCGTCAACAAAATACGTATACCAGCTCTCACGTATTCTTCCAGAAACAGGTTTGCCGTCAGTATTTGCTGGTAGTGGCAACACCGAGGGCGTCAATATGCAATCGATCGAAATCATGGTGCCAAACGGTAGCTGGACTCTACAAATCGGCTTGCTGAATCACGTGCACCACAATCTGTATAGCACATCGCTGTTTGGTGTGGTTCTAATTGCCTTGCTATTAGCAGGACTCACACGTCGCATCGTTGACGAACC